>NZ_JBOHDN010000198.1:0-19783 GCF_050699375.1 Nocardioides sp.
AGACGGCTCATCCTGACGAGCCGACTCGACGCGAAATCCCGTCACAACGAGCCGACTCGGCGTGGGGCTGGTTCAGCCGGCGCGGTGCCGGCGCTGCCACCAGCGTCGCCTCGGCGTAGCGGGCTCCTCGTCCAGCTCGGCGGCCGCGGCGGCGAAAGAGTCACGCAATGAGGGATAGACGAGCTCGATCTGGGGATGCTCGACGAGCGTCTGGGCGATCCGGCGGGTGAGCCGCTTGCCGACGGTGGCGATGTGCTGGACGACGGCGTCGATCTCGTCCTCGGTGAGGTGCTGCGGGTGGTAGGGCTTCGGTGTCTGCTTCCGCAGCAGCTCCCGCATCGGTTCGAGGGCCTCGATGTCATACCTCGACGCCAGCGCGTGCAGCTCGTCGTCGGCCGTCTTCCGGAGCCGCTCGTAGTCTGCGGGCGGGATCAGCGTGTAGCTCGTCGGTCCGAGCGGGCAGGACTGGAGATGGACGTCGAGACGCTCCTGCAGCTGCGGCCCGAGAGGGAGAGCGTTCAGAGCGCGCTTGATCTCGAGCGCATGCAGCGAATAGGAGAGATTGACCTTCTCCAACGACAGGTCGCCGAGCTCGGCGGCGTCGATCCCGGCCGTATGCAGCAGATCGGTGAGCAGGTTCTCGCCGACGAAGAGATCTGGAAGGTAGGGCCGGAGCACGAGCCGGGAGCGCACCGCCTCGGAGCCGAGCGCGTTGTAGAGATGCTCGTGGCCGAGCCAGCCGCCGTACGCATCAGGGGCCGCGGCGAAGGCGTCGACGTGATCGAGCCGCTTGACCCGCTGGTTGTAGTCCGACTCCAGGAAGGCGAGGGGATCGCGGACGTACAGGACGAACCTGGTCTGCGGCGGCATCAGCTCCGCCAGCCCGGGCAGCTCGGGGAGGAAGGCCTCGGAGGAGAGCAGCAGTGTGTGGCAGCCGCTGGCCTCGAAGTCCTCGAGGGTCTTCGTGACCTCTCGCGAGGAGGCGACGAAGAGATGGCCGGAGCGCTCCATGAGCGACCCGGCGTTGCCGGCGCTGATGCCGTTCTTGTCGATGCGGTGCTGGGGGTAGAAGATGCCGGCCCGCGAAAGTCTCTCCGTGTTGGCGCTGAAGAAGGCCTGGACGGCGGACGTGCCGGTCTTCGGGAGGCCGGCGTGGACGACGATGGACTTCACAGGGACCGATCCGGGTAGGTGTCAGGGTGCCCGACGCGGTCGACCTGCGAGATGTCGGGGATGGCACGGAGGGCGACCTACACCGTATCGACTCTCGCCTGTCGGGCAACTCTGCCGATCAAGCGACCCGCTCAGACCTCGTCAGCGCAGGACTCGTCAGCTCCGGCGCCGCTGCCACCAGCGCCGCCGAGGCTCGACCGGCACGGCGTCCAGGGTCGCGACGGCTCGGGCGAAGGAGTCGCGCAGCGATGGATAGGGCAGCTCGATCTCGGGGTGCTGCTCGAGAGACGCGGCGATCCGACGGGTGAGCCGCTTGCCGACCTTGGCCAGATGTCCGACGACCGCGTCGACCTCCGCCTCCGTCAGCGACTGCGGACAGTAGGGCCGCGACGGCAGGTCGTGGAGCTTCTGCCGCAGCGGCTCCAGCGAGTCGATGGCGTACTTCACGGAGAGCTCGCGGAGCTCTTCGTCGGCCTGCTTCCGGAGCCGGTCGTAGTCGGCGGGCGGGATCAGCGAGTAGGAGGTCGGACCCAGCGGGCAGGACTGGAGGCGCATGTCGAGCCGCTCGTTGAGCTCGTTGCCCAGCGGCAGCGCGTTGAGCGCGCGCTTGATCTCGAGCGCGTGCAGCGAGTAGGAGGTGTTGACCCGCTTCAGCTCCAGGCCGGTGAGCTGGGAGGTGTCGATCCCGGCGGCGTGCAGCAGATCGGTGAGCAGGCTGCCGCCGACGAAGAGGTCGGAGTGGTAGGGCCGCAGCTCGGACCGGGTCCGCGCCGTGTCCGAGAGGAGTGCGTTGTAGAGGTGCTCGTGGCCGAGCCAGCCGCCGTACGCGTCGCCGTCGGGCAGGAACTCGTGCAGCTGCGGGATCCGCTTGACCCGCTGGTTGTAGTCGGACTCCAGGAAGGCGAGGGGATCTCGGACGTACATGACGAAACGGGTGTGCGCCGGAAGCGCCTCGGCCAGGTTGGGCAGCTCGGGGAGGAACGCCTCGGAGGAGAGCAGCATCGTGTGGCAGCCGCTGGCCTCGAAGTCGGCGAGGGTGCCCTCGATCTGGCTGGGCGAGGTGACGAAACGAGGCCCGGATCGCTCCATGAGGGATCCGGCATTGCCGGCGCTGATGCCGTTCTTGTCCAGGTAGTGCCAGGGGTAGAAGACCCCCGCGCTCGCGAGCTGCTCGGTGTTGTGGTGGAGCCAGGCCTGGACGGCGGAGGTGCCGGTCTTGGGCAGGCCGGAATGTACGACGATCGACTTCACGCAGGTCCGATCAGATAGGCAATCAGATTGCCCTGCGGCGACAACCGGTCAAACCGGGTGGGGGATGTGCTGAGGGTGCGCCCAATCTAGCGAGGTTTCCCGCAGCCGTCCTCTTTACGCCAGGTATCCCAGACTGCGGATGCGCCCGA
The DNA here is from genome assembly GCF_050699375.1 of Nocardioides sp. GTDB lineage: Bacteria > Actinomycetota > Actinomycetes > Propionibacteriales > Nocardioidaceae > Nocardioides. The sequence goes on from NZ_JBOHDN010000198.1 coordinate 2,574, forward strand.
TCTCGTCGCGCAGCTCGTCATGATCGGCGTTGTCGGCCGCCCGGCCACCGGCCACGTAGTGGCTGTCCTCGGCCGCGGTGCCGTCATAGACCACCGTGAACCGATGCCCGACACCCGCGTTGATGAGCCCGCCGAGCAGCGCCACCGGATCGGAGCGGTCCTCCAGCGACAGCACCCGGGTGGTCTCCGGCACCCGCGGCGCTGCCGCGCCGGGAGCACCCACGGTGACCACCTGATCCACGACGTACGCAGCCCCGGCCGTCGTGGCGATCGCGACCGCCGCGGTGCCTCCCGCCGCCGCACCGACGAGCATCACGTGCGAGTCGGCGGCGACCGCCTCCTCGATGGCGCGCGACGCGGCGGTGATGTAGTCGGAGAGGTCACCGGAGACGAGCCGCAGCCGCCGGCTGCCGGCGTAGGGGCCCGGAAGGTAGGCGATGTAGCGCCCGGCGGTGACCTCGTGGACCGCGACGCTGGTCTCGGTGGCCTCGAGGTTGCGGATCAGCTCCTCGACGGTGTGTGGGGTGCCGACCGTAGCGGTGCCGCCAGTAGGGGCGTTGTCGTCGGCGGAGCCGACCAGCGCACCGCCGACGTCGCGCAGCGCGTGACCCGCGTCGGCTGCGAACGTGTCGATGCCGGCGGCCCGCAGCGCGCCGGCGGTCGCCGCCTCGGCGTCCGCCCCGCGCGGGAAGTCGGCGGTGAGCAGGGAACGCAGCTCGAGCGACTCGAGCAGCCCACCGCCGGTGGCGATGTGGTCCATCAGCTCGGGGTGACCCTTGGCGAGCTCGCCGAGATAGGCGGTGACGCCCTCGCGGTCGAGCGAGTCGGTCTCGATCAGGCCGGCCGAGAGCAGCGACCCGCCGAGCTCGACCTCGGGTGCGAGGTAGTCGAGCGCGTTGGCCGCGATCGTGCCCAGGTTGCGGCGGGCGGCGGCCTGGAGGTCGTCGATCCAGCGGTAGGTCTGCACCGTCGCCCGCACCGAGAGCGCGTCCGCGTCGAGCTCCTTGCCGAGGCCGAGGAGGCCGCCCTTCTCGGCGGTCGCGTTGCGGATCTCCTCCTCGGCGGGCTCCCAGGTCCTCGGGGCGAGCTCGGCGGAGGAGGTGACGTCCTCGTCCCTGAGGATCTCGGCGCCGAGCTCGGCCCAGTCGCGCAGCTGGGACCCGGCCTCGCCGATGGAGCTGGCCAGACCGAGGATCTGGTCGTACTTGTCATCGGGCGCCGCGCTCGGTGGTGCCGAGTCGGGCGCGCCGCTCGGGAGCGGGCCGAGACGGTCCATCGGGCCGTTGGTTGAGCTTGGGCTGTTGGCTGAGTCGTTCATCGGGCCACCTCCGCGAGAACAGGGGCAAGGTCAGCGGCGAGCTCTGAGGGCTCGACGCTGGTGATCAGCAGGGTCAGCTCGCCATCGAGCGACTCCGTACGCATCGAGCGCCAGCCGTCGTTGACCAGCGACCAGGAGACGGTGCCGATCAGCGGGTTCTCCGGATCGACGGTCGTGGCGACCACGGCTCGCAGGCGGCCGTGGGTCTCGGTGGACAGCGCCTCCAGGGCGCTCGCCACGACGACGTCGCCCTCGGTCAGGACGGGCACCAGGTCGCCTCGTCCGGTGCGCAGCGCCTCGAAGACGGCGTCGGCGACGGCGAACGGCACCTCCAGCTGCTCGGGCACCGACGAGGTCGTCCGGGTGGTCTCGCCCGGCAGCGTCGCGGTGCGGCCGAGCTCGGCCGCCCAGGCTGCCGAGGGATACCAGGAGAGCTCGAAGACGAGCCCGTCCACGGTGGCCAGCGACGCGGCCGCGTCCCCCTTCTGCCGGTGCCAGGCGTGACCCCGCCAGTCGTCGACGACGACATCGAGGTCGACGACAAACTCCGGTGTCGCCAGGAGCCCGAGGGCACCGGCGATCCCGGCGTCGAGGGTGCCCTCGGCGTCGAGCAGGTCCCGGCGCCGCAGCGAGGCGGCGCCATCACCGAACCCGGTGACGGCGCGAGCCAGGGCGTCGGCCTCGGCTGCCGCGCGCGAGTGACCCAGTCGGGCGTCGAGCCCGCCATCTCGATGGGTGGAGACCTCGAACGGGAGCGGTGCCCCGATGGTCTCGCAGGCGTGGGTGAGCTCGGGAAGCGTCAGCCCGACTCGGCGGGGCACCCCGGCCCAGGGTTCGGTCGGCGCGCTCGGCGCGGGACCCAGGTCGATCGTGGTCATCGAAGGGTGACCTCCAGCCAGTCCTTGTGGCCCGATTCAGGGGCCTCGAATCCGTCGAGCCCGCCGTCGGCGACCAGCACCGCGGCGCGGGCCTCGGCGTCGGCGATCTGCTCCTTGAGCAGGTCGACCTGCTTGAGATGCTTGGCCAGTGTGTCGGCCGCACGATCATGCTGCGCGCCCGCGCTTCGCAGCGCGGTGGCACGCTCCTTCATCCGCCCACGGAGGGACTCGGCGGCCCGGCCGTGCCACGGCACGGCCTCTGCCTGCGCCACCAGCTTGTCGGCACTCGCACGGATGTCGTCCGCCTGCTCACGCAGCCGGTTCACCCGGCGACGGATCACGTCGCTCTCGCCGTACATTTCCCTCCTCGGACAGGTGTCTCTGATCGTCCTACCCGCTCACGAGGTTTCTAAACACAAAACCTCGAACTTTCTCAGAACTTGATGCGAGACAGTTGTCGCCGAGCACCGACCTGGGTGGCGAAGGGGCACAGTTCGGGCACGACCAGAGGTACAGCAACTAGCTGACCAGAGGTACAGCAGATGCTCCGTGAATCGTTCAGCTGGACGCCTGGGTCCGTGATCGCCGCATCGACACTCTCACCTGAGAACGGTGGCGAGGCGGTCGAGGCCCTGCTCGATCTCGTCGGTGGAGCCGGCGAAGGAGAGACGTACGAAGCGGTGGCCGTCGATGGGGTCGAAGTCGATCCCGGGCGCTATCGCGACGCCGGTGCGGTCGAGGACCTGGTGGCACCAGGCCATGGTGTCGTCGGTCCAGCGGCTGACATCGGCGTAGACGTAGAACGCGCCGTCGGCCGGCGCCATCTCGGTGACACCGAGCCCGCCGAGGCCGTCCAGCAGCAGGCGACGGTTGGTGGTGTAGCGGGTCGCGTGGCCATCGAGCTCGGCATAGGAGTCCGGCGTGAACGCCGCGACCGCGGCGTGCTGGGCCAGGGCCGGAGGGCAGATGGTGAAGTTGCCGACCAGGACGTCGATCGCGCGCCGCAGATGAGCCGGCGCGAGCAGCCAGCCGATGCGCCAGCCGGTCATCGAGAAGTACTTGGAGAACGAGCCGAACACCACGGCATCGCGCGAGGTCTCCCAGGCGCTGCGCCCACGGCCTCCAGAATCCGGCACGGCGCTCTCGGCGTACGTCAGGCCGTGGTAGATCTCGTCGGAGATCAGCTGGATCCCGGCCTCCTCGCAGTAGCGGGCGAGCGCCGCCAACTCCGCGGGGAGCAGCATCGTGCCCGTCGGGTTCGCCGGACTGGCCACCACCAGACCCTTCAGGCCGACACGTTCATGCAGGTCGCGGACCTGTTCCACGGTCGGCTGGAAGCGCTCGGCCGCGCCGGTCGGGATCTCCACGACCTCGCACCCGAGAGCGGCGAGCACGTTTCGGTAGCAGGGGTAGGAGGGCCGCGCCATCGCTACCCGGTCCCCGGTGTCGAACGCTGCCAGGAAGCTCGCCAGGAACCCGCCGCTCGCCCCGGTCGTGACGATCACGTCCTCGGGTGAGACCTCGATCCCGTGCCAGGCGCGGTGATGGGTCGCGATCGCCTGCCGCAGCTCCAGGATCCCGGTCGCGGGCGTATAGCCCAGGGGGTCCCCGCTCTGCAGCAGCCGCACCGCCTCGGCGTTGACCGGCCTCGGGGCCCCGCTCGAGGGCTGCCCCGACGTGAACGAGATGAGATCGGCGTACGTCCGCTGCCTCTGCGCCGCCCGCTCGAGCATGTCCATCACGTGAAAGGGAGGCACGTTCGCGCGTCGAGCAACAGTCAGGCGGTCCATAGGGGGAAACATTAGGATGCAGTCCCAGAGGTCAGAGGGGGACCCGGCGTCATGAGCTTCGATGTCCATCAGCTCGACCTGTTTGTGCTGGTCGGGTCGATGGTCACGCTCCTGGCGATCCTCGCCGTGCGGGTCTCGACCAAGGCCGGGCTGCCATCGCTGCTGATCTACCTGCTGATGGGCGTGGTGCTCGGTGAGTCCCTGCTCGGGATCCGGTTCGACGACGCGGCGCTCGCGCACGCGCTCGGCTTCGGCGCCCTGGCGCTGATCCTGGCCGAAGGTGGTCTGACCACGTCGTGGAAGGACGTACGTCCTGTCTTCGGTCTCGGGCTGATGCTGGCCACGGTCGGGGTGATCGTCTCGATCGGGATCGTCGCCGTGGGTGCGCACTATCTGCTCGGCCTCCCCTGGCAGCTGGCGTTCCTGCTGGGGGCGGTGACCTCGCCTACCGATGCGGCCGCGGTGTTCTCGGTGCTTCGGGTGGTGCCGCTGCCCAAGCGGCTGACCGGTGTCCTGGAGTCGGAGTCGGGGCTCAACGATGCCCCGACCGTTGTGATCGTGACGCTGATCGCCAGCGGTGCGATCGGCGAGCACCATCCGGTCGTCGTGGCCGGGATCGTGGTCGGCGAGCTGCTGCTGGGCATCGTCGTCGGGCTGGCCGTCGGCTATGGGGGAGCGTGGATGATGCGCCGCGCGGCGTTGCCGTCCGCCGGGCTCTACCCGCTGGCCGTGATGACGTTGGCGTTCCTGGCCTACGGCGGATCCGCCTGGCTGCACGGGTCGGGGTTCGCGGCGATCTATGTGGCGGCGCTGGTGCTCGGAAACTCCGACCTTCCGCACCGGGGGGCGACCAGGTCGTTCGCCGAAGGGGTTGCCTGGCTGGCCCAGATCGGGCTCTTCGTGATGCTCGGGCTGCTTCTCTCGCCGGGGCGGATCGGCCTCGACACCATCGCTCTGGCGCTGTCCGCCGGCCTGATCCTCACCTTCCTCGCCCGGCCCGCATCGGTCCTCGTCAGCACGGTGGTCGCCCGGATGTCGTGGCGGGAGACGGCGTTCGTCTCCTGGGCCGGGCTGCGTGGCGCGGTGCCGGTCGTGCTCACCACCATTCCCCTGGCCGAAGGCGTCGAGGGAGCCGAGGAGCTCTTCGACCTGGTCTTCGTGATGGTCGTCGTCTACACGCTGGTGACCGGGCCGACGCTGCCGTGGGTCGCTCGCATCCTGAACGTCGCCCGGCCGAACGACCCGCGCTCCCTCGATCTCGACGTCGCACCGCTCGAGCAGATCGCGGCCGACCTGATCCAGCTCCGGATCCCGCCCGAGTCACGTCTCCACGGCGTCGAGGTCGGCGAGCTCAGGCTGCCGTCCGGGTCGTCGGTGTCGCTGCTGATCCGCGACGGACAGACCAGCGTCCCCGAGAGCACCACAGTCCTCCGCTCCCGCGACGTGATCCTGCTGGTCGTGCCCCGCGAGCAGCGCGAGCGGGTGGAGCGGCGGCTGGAGGTGGTCAGCCGGAAGGGCCGGCTGGCCGGGTGGTTGCGCTGAGTCTGCAGCCCTACTCGACCGGCGGGCTGCAGATCGTGCCGTCGGCCTTGGCTGTGACGGTCTTCTCGCCGCCCTCGACCTCGGGGAACTTCTCGCCGGTGATGACCACGATGCCGGGGCGGTCGATCTTGGTCTCGACGATCTTCGCGTCCCCGAGCCAGCTCGCGACGAGTGCGGCGGAGGGGGCGTCCTTGTCGGGCGCCCACACCTCGACGGTCCGCAGCTTGGTGCCACGGGGCGCGTTGCCGGTGCCGCCCTTGACGAAGCCCTCGTCGACGAGGTCGGTGATCGCCCGGTTGGCCAGCCCGGCCCGCGTGCTCGCGTTGAGGACGGTGACCACCACCTGGGAGGGGTAGACCGTGTCACCCTTCTTGACCGGGGTGTCCGCGCACGGCCCCACGTCGACCTTCTGCGGGAACGGTGCGGTCATCGCCTTCCATCCCCAGGTGCCGGCCAGAGCGACCGCGACCACGAGGACGGCCAGGAGGATGAACGTACGAAGTCCGGAGAGGGCCGAGTCGAGCATGTCTCCGAGCCTAACCGCTGCTAGCCGAGGCTGTGCACCCGCGCGTGCAGCACGTTGCGCTGCTGGAGAGCCGCGCGGAGCGCGCGGTGCAGCCCGTCCTCGAGGTAGAGCTCGCCGTTCCACTCCACGACGTGAGCGAAGAGATCGCCGAAGAACGTCGAGTCCTCGTTGAGCAGAGCCACCAGCTGAAGGGTGTCCTTCGTGGTCACCAGCTCGTCGAGACGGACCGTCCGAGGAGGCAGCGCGGCCCACCCCTTGGTCGACAGACCATGGTCAGGGTAGGGGCGAGAGTCGCCGACACGCTTGAAGATCACCCTCGTGACTGTATCGCCCCCGGGACAATTCCCAACACGCGACTTGGTTCCGGCAGGGGATCGCCGACCGCTCGAATACCCGGGGGCAGGTCCGGGCGACACCCTCCTTCGGCTCGCCGGACACGTCGTCGAACGCCGCTCGTTTCGACGCCTTATCGGGCGCTCGAGTCGTAGAGTCGGCGCATGACGGATGCTGCAGCTCTCTCAGAAGCGGTCGGGCCCGGCTACCAGTTCGAGGGCGCTGCCCTCGAGCTCGGAGGGCTGATGGCGGACGCCGAGACGTTGACGGAAACACCGATCCGCATCCCGCTGGGGATGCTGAACAGGCACGGTCTGGTCGCGGGTGCGACCGGCACCGGAAAGACCAAGACCCTCCAGCTGCTGGCCGAGCAGCTCTCCGCCGCAGGTGTCCCCGTGTTCGCCGCCGACATCAAGGGCGACCTCTCCGGGCTCGCCACCCCGGGCACGGAGAGCGAGAAGCTGACCGCCAGGGCGTCCTCCGTCGGGCAGGCCTGGCAGGCGCGTGGCTTCCCGGTCGAGTATTTCGCGCTCGGTGGCGAGGGCACCGGCATCCCGGTCCGGGTCACCGTCGAGACCTTCGGGTCGACGCTGCTCTCGAAGGTGCTCGAGCTCAACGAGACCCAGGAGTCCTCGCTCGGTCTCGTCTTCCACTACGCCGAGAAGGCCGGGCTGAAGCTGATCGGGCTCGACGACCTGCGGGCGGTGCTGCAGTGGCTGGTCTCCGACGAGGGCAAGGCCGATCTCAAGGGCCTGGGTGGCCTCTCCTCCTCGACGGCAGGAGTGATCCTGCGTACGCTCATCGCCTTCACCGACCAGGGCGCGGACGAGTTCTTCGGCGAGCCCGCGTTCGCGGTGAGCGACTTCGTCCGGATGGACGGGGAGACCGGGATCATCTCGCTGCTCGAGCTGCCCAACCTGCAGGACCGGCCGGCGATCTTCTCTACCTTCCTGATGTGGCTGCTCTCCGAGCTCTTCCGGTCGCTGCCCGAGGTCGGCGACGTCGACAAGCCGAAGCTGGTCTTCTTCTTCGACGAGGCGCACCTGCTCTTCAACGACGCCTCCGACGCGTTCCTCGACCAGATCACCAACACGGTGCGGCTGATCCGCTCCAAGGGGGTGGGCGTCTTCTTCGTCACCCAGAAGCCGACCGACGTCCCCGACGACGTGCTCGGTCAGCTCGGCTCGCGCATCCAGCACCAGCTGCGGGTCGCGACGCCCAACGACGCCAAGGCGCTGAAGGCGAGCGTCAACACCTACCCGACCTCGTCCTACGACGACCTCGGCGCCGTCATCCAGACGCTCGGGATCGGCGAGGCGATCGTGACCGTGATGAACGAGCGGGGTGCGCCGACTCCGGTCGCGTGGACCCGGCTGCGGGCACCGGAGTCGCTGATGGCCCCGACCGAGGCAGCGACCATGGAGGCCGCGGTCGAGGCCTCTCCGCTCGCGGCGAAATACTCCACGGCCGTCGAGGTCGACTCGGCTGCCGACCAGCTCGAGGCGAAGAGCGCCGCGGCCGCTGCCACCGAGAAGGCGGAGGCCGAGGAGAAGGCGGCAGCGAAGAGGTCGGCGCCCAAGAAATCGTCGGGCTCGCGCAAGCAGTCTCGCGACGACGACTCGATGATCGAGTCGGTGGTGAAGTCGACCGCTTTCAAGCAGGCAGCCCGCACCGCCGCGCGGGAGATCGTCAGGGGAATCTTCAAGCGACGCTGACCTTTTCCCGTCTCGATCCGTGTCGCGCGCCACAATTACGGACTGGGGATAGCGCGACGCCGGTCTAGTCCTTATCGTCTATTCATGCCCGACCTTCTCCTCCGGAACGTACGCATCGTTCCGATCTCTCCTCGGGCCGACGCGCCCGCTGGGATTGTTGACGTGCTCGTCGTCGACGGCGTGGTTTCCGCGGTCGGAGAAGGCCTTTCCAGACCGGTCGGGGTCGAGGCGTACGACGCCGGCGGCCGCTGGCTCGTTCCGGGTCTGTGGGACGCCCACACCCACCTCGCCCAGTGGACGCTGGGGGCCAGCCGGCTCGACCTGCGCGGCACCCGATCGCCGGCCGAGGCGCTGGCGCTGGTCGCAGCCGCCGCGCGCCAGGTCGAGCCGGGCGAGGCGATCATCGGGATGGGCCACTCGGCCGGCACCTGGGATCGCTGGGGCACCGTCGCCGAGCTCGACTCGGTCACCGGCGGCGTACCCGCGATCCTGGTCAACCACGACTTCCACCACGCCTGGCTGAACACCGCCGCGCTCGACGCCGTGGAGCTGCCGCGCCGCGACGACATGGTGGAGGAGATGGAGTGGTTCGAGGCCTATCCGCGGGTCGCGGAGCTCTTCGAGACCACCGGGAGCACGCCCGCGGCCTACCGCAGGATGCTGACCCGGACCGCCGCACTCGGGGTGGTCGGGATGACCGACTTCGAGGTCGGCGTCCGGCTCTACGACTGGAGGACGCGGTGGGAGGCCGGCTGCGACCTGCTCCGCATCCGGGTCGCGACGTACGCCGACCAGCTCGACGACCCGATCGCCGAGGGGCTGTGCACTGGGGACCCGTTGCTCCCGGGCGACGATCGTCTGACGATGGGGCCGCTGAAGATCATCAGCGACGGGTCGCTGGGCACGCGGACCGCGTGGTGCTGCGATCCGTACGCCGACGACCCGGACAGCTGCGGGGCACCGAACCAGTCACCCGACGAGCTGCGGGGCCTGCTGGGGAAGGCGTACGCCGCCGGCCTCGAGGTGTCGACGCACGCGATCGGCGACCGCGCCGTGTCGGAGGCACTGGCTGCGTACGCCGAGACGGGCGCCCGCGGGAGGATCGAGCACGCCCAGCTCGTACGCCGCGAGGACCTGCAGATGATGGCCCGGCTCGGGATCACCGCGTCCGTGCAGCCCGCGCACATCCTCGACGACCGCGAGATGACCGAGGGCCTCTGGCCGGGGCGTGAGGACCGCTGCTTCGCGACCCGCTGGATGCTCGACGCCGGGGTCCCGATCGTTCTCGGCTCGGACGCACCGGTCGCACCGCTCGACCCGTGGTTGGCGATCGCGGCGGCCGTCGGACGCTCGCGTGACGGCAGGCAGCCCTGGCATCCCGAGCAGGCGCTGACCGTCCAAGAGGCTCTGGTCGCCTCCGTCAACGGGCAGCCGACGGTCGGCGTCGGGTCCCTCGGCGACCTGGCCGTGCTCGACATCGACCCGCTCCGCGCCTCTGTCGCGGACCTGGCCGCGATCGCCCGCGGGGGCGTGGTGCTGACCACCGTCGGTGGGCGGGTCGTCCACCGGTCTTAGAAGCCGAAGGCCCGGCCCCATCGGGGCCGGGCCTTCGTCGTCCTTCGCGTCTGCCCGGGGCAAAGCTCCGGGCAGGGCTCAGGCTGACCAGCGAACCGAGTCGTCGACGAAGTCGGCGAACACGTGAACGCCGCGCAGGTCCTGACGCTCTTCCATGAGCTTGGTCAGGGCACTGGCGTGCCGGAACTTGAGGTTGTAGCCATGCTGGATGGCACTGTCCACCTCACGCTCGGTTGCGATGAGTGTTTCCATCGAGGTCCCCCCTGCAACGGATAGGCGTACATCGTGAATGAACGCATGTCCCCGATCCCTCGAGTGCCCCAGCACCCACGGCCCCGAAGCCATGCATCAGAAGCATCCCGCCCCAAGGTCGCGAGCAGGTTGTTTGAACGTTACAAGCCGGTTTCGGTAAAAGAAATGCCTGTCGACCCCTCTGGCAGAACCTGCCGAGCGATAGGGCCGAATCTCGCTAGACAAAGGCGATGCGTGGCGGGCGAAGACGGTCAGGCGGGCGGGGGACGGAGCGACTCGACGGCCTGGCGAGCCTGCTCGAGGAGCTTCAGCGCGGCACTCGCGTCGGGCAGATCCGGTTTCGGGGACCAGAGCCGCTCGGCATCGTGGATGGGTTCGGCCCCGTCGATGATCGGGTCGAGATCGGTCACCAGCGTGCCCCGCGACGGGTCCCCGGCGAGCGCCGAACGGATCGGCTCACCGTCGATCGGGGCGGACGAGGCGATCAACGTGGCGTTGCCGAACCGCGCTCCCGCGAGCGCGGAGCCCTGCACGATCATCGCGACATGCCCGAAGACCGTACGCAGTGTGGCGAGCTCACGCCGGGTGAAGAGCAGCTCGGGGCCGGCGACGGAGTTCACTACCAGCCGGCCTTCCTCGGACAGTGCGCTGCGAGCCGCGGTCATGCACTCCAGCGATGTGAAAGCGGGCGGGATCCGGTTGCCGACGAAGATGTCGATCACGACGGCGTCGTGCCCGGACCCGGGCCGGCCATCGAGCCACGAGCGCGCCTCGGCAGTCTCCATGGTGATGCCGGCAGGGAGCGGGAACCGGGCCCGGGTGAGCTCGACGAGGGCCGGCTCGAGCTCCACCACCGTCTGCGCCGCCGCGGGCCACCGGTGCGCGACGGCGCGCGGGAGGGCCAGCAGTGCCCCGCCCAGGTGCGCGGCCCGCTGCGGAGCGCGGTCGCCGAGCGCGGCCAGCATCCACCTGATGGAGGCGAGCTTCGGCGGCTGCGCCGGATCCCCGACGTGGGACTGCGCGACGCCGTCGATCTGGATGATCCAACCGTCGTCCTTGCGTACGAGGTCGGCAGTGCTGCCGTCGGAGAAGACGATCTGCTCGGGACTTGCGTCAAGGTCCGCGGATGGCCCGGAGGGTGTTGACATAGGTCGATCCTGCCAGACACCATCGCGCCCGAGCCGGGACAGTCCGGTAGCCTTCTGGCGTTGTCGATCGGCGCCGAAAATACTCGGACATAGGGCGTGAGGAGTTCTAGCGGTGGAGATATGGGAGGTCGCCGAGCAGGACGACCGGATCGAGGGCCTCACCGCAGACGGCAAACCGGATCCTGACTACGCCGCCGCGCTCGGTCTGAAGGACGCGCCCCTCGGCCGTCGGGCGCTCGCGGCGGCCGTCGACATCCTCGTCTACGCGCTCCTGCAGGTCCCCTACCTCGTCTTCACCCTCCCGCTGCTGATCAAGCTGGTCCAGGGACGGTTCGGCTTCGCCCGCTTCCTGTCCCATCCCGACTTCCTGCTGGCCGCGATCGCGGCCGCCGCCACCACGCTGCTGACCCTGGTCTACGTCATCGTCCAGATCGTCTTCCACGGTCGCCGTGGGGTCACGCTGGGCAAGTCCATGACCGGAATCCGCTCGATCAACGTCAAGACCCTCGAGCGGCCAGGTGTCGGCAAGGCGTTCATCCGGGCGCTGGTCGTGTGGGGCCCCGCGATCGTCGTGGTCGGTCCGATCGCCTTCCTGGTCTCGCCACGGTTCGACAAGGAGGAGCGGAGCCGCGGCTGGCACGACAAGGCCGCGGACACCTGGATGGTCGACGTACGTGAGGGGCTCGACCCGTACGACGAGAAGCGCATGCGGATCGCCCGCAAGACGGTCGCCGCAGAGCCCGTCGCGGAGCGGAAGTCGCTGCCCTCGCTCAGCACGCCCAACGACAACGATGGCGGCGGCTACCGACCTTCGGGTCGAGTCAGCGCCGGTGTCCTCGGCGTGTCCCGGCCGAAGGCGAAGCGCGACGAGCCCGGAGCGGCTCCCGGCGGCTCGCTGGCGACCCCCGCTTCTGGGCCGGCCGCACCTACCCCGGTGGCACCGTCGATCCCGCCCTCGCGGGCCGTGAGCCCCCCGCCGCCTCCGACACCGACGCCGACACCGCCTCCGACCCCGACACCGCCTCCGAGCACGGGCGTGACCATGGGTGGCCCGGTCACCGGCGGACATGCGCAGCAGCAGCCTCCCGCGCAGCAGCCCCCGATGCAGCAGCAGCCCCCCGCGCAGCCGCGGGACAGGGGAGTCATGCTCAAGGTCGACTCGGGCGAGCGGATCCCGGTCGCAGGCCTGGTCCTGGTGGGCCGCGACCCGGCGCTCACGGAGAACACGCTCGGCGCACGTACGGTCTCGATCATCGACGTGTCGGTCTCGAAGACCCACATGTCGCTGCGCCCGAGCGGTGACGGCATCGAGGTCACCGACCGAGGCTCGACCAACGGCACCGTCGTGGTCCACGAGGGCGCCACCCGGCGGCTGACCGCCTGGGAGCCCGTGGTGGCCCCGGTCGGCGCGATGATCCGGTTCGGCGACCGCTCCGCACTGGTCCGGCACGCGTGACCGTGAAGCTCGACAGCGCGCGACCGATGGGTCGCCTAAGAGATCGCGCAGGTAGGGCCGCCTGCTACGCGCCGCGATACGGGCGCGCTGGCTGCGTTGTCGCCCCTCGACGGTGCAACCAGACCGCCTTCGATGCTCCGCCTTGCCAGCACACCCGTCTCGCGACGCTCGCGACGGCGCCCCTACCCGCGCAATCTCTAAGCCACATTGACGAGGGAGTCGAAGGATGAAGGTCAAGCTCACTCTGCACCGGCCCGGTGTAGCGCCCGCGGATGTGGTCGTCACCGCCGACTCCACAGCGACCGCTGGCGACGTCGCGCGGCACATCGCCGACGCGGACCCAGCACGTTCGATCATCGCCGGTGAGCATGACGTCCTGACCCTGGCGGTCGCCCCGCCGACCGCCGAGCGGATGGAGCCGCTCGAGCCCGACGTACCCATCGGTGATGCGGCGATCGGATCCGGGTTCGCCGCCGCGGTCGTGAACCTGGGGCCGGACGCCGAGACGACCGGCTCCCGGCGCAAGAGCGTCGGCGTGCTGCGGGCGATCGACGGTCCGGTGCGGGGACAGGCGTTCCCGCTGGTCACCGGCCACGCCTCGATCGGTCGTGGCCCGGAGAACGAGATCGTGCTCGCCGACCCGATGGTCTCCAAGCGGCATGCCCGCATCGAGGTGGATCGCTCGGTCGAGCTGGTCGACCTCAACTCGGCCAACGGTGTCGTCGTCGACGGCACCCAGATGCCCCGCGTACGCCTGGCTCCCGACAAGCCGGTCGTCATCGGCAGCACGACGCTCGTCATGCAGCTCTCGGCCGACTTCCTCTCCGCCGTCGAGGACCCGGTGCTCGAGCGCGGTGGCGGCCTGCTCTTCAACCGCAGCCCGCGGGTCGACGTGCGCTATCCCGGCACCGAGCACCCGCCGCCGTGGATGCCGACCGAGATGCAGAAGAAGCTCTTCCCGTGGTTCGTCCTGATCGCGCCGATCATCATGGCGCTCTCGATCTATGCGATGACCGGTAGGGCCCGCGCCCTGCTGCTCGTCGTGATGACGCCGATGATGGCCATCGGTAACTTCATCAACCAGCACCGCCAGGCCGGCGCGAAGCAGGATCACGAGATCCAGCTCTTCGAGCGGCAGTTCGAGAAGCTGGAGGAGGTCTTCTACCGCAGCAAGCCCGAGGAGGAGCTCGCTCGCAACGAGGAGGTCCCGCCGGTCGCGGAGGTCTTCGAGCAGGCGATGCAGCTCGGCCCGAGGCTGTGGACCCGCCGCCCCGAGCACTGGAACTTCCTGGCCGTACGCCTCGGCACGACCCGGGCCCCCTCGCGCAACTCGATCGCGGAGCGCGACACCCAGAACGGTCTTCCCGAGTACATCGAACGGATCGACCGTCTCCAGGAGCGCTACAAGTACGTCGACGACGTGCCGCTGCTCGAGTCGCTCCCCGCCGTCGGCTCCGTGGGCGTCGCCGGCCCGGCCGGTCCGGCCGCCGATGCGATGCGTGGACTCGCGGTGCAGCTCTTCGGCCTGCACGCGCCCAACGAGGTCGTCACCGTCGCCTTCGCCGACCCGGACTGGGTCGACGAGTTCGAGTGGCTCAAGTGGCTGCCGCACACCACCAGCGAGACCAACCGGTTCAAGGACATGCCGCTGGCCGACTCCGCGCCGACGGCGAACGCCCTGCTCAGCGCGCTGGAGGAGTTCATCATGCGCGCGGGCCGCACCGCGGAGCACCGGGGTCCGTTCGCGGAGAAGTGGAACCCGATGCAGTACGGCACCGACGTGTCCCGTGCCGGCGAGGAGACCAACGCGCGGGTGCAGGTCTCGATCGTCGTCTTCGTCACCAACGACGCACCTGTGGACCGCGCGCGCCTGGTCCAGGTCCTCGAGCGCGGAGCCGACGTCGGCGTACACGCGGTCTTCCTCTCCTCCACCGTCGAGGCACTGCCGGCGGTGTGCCGCAGCTTCATGGACGTCAGTGACGGCCTGGAGCGCGCCACGGTCGGCCTGGTCCGCAACGGTGACCTGCAGAAGGGCGTCACGGTCGAGGGTGTCTCCAACGCCTACATGGACATGTTCGCCAAGCGGCTCGCGCCGGTGGTGGACGCCAGCACCGTCGTCCACGACTCCTCCGACCTGCCGAACTCGGTCGGTTTCCTCTCCCTGGTCGGCAGCGAGGTCGCCGAGGACCCGAGCTCCGTCGTCGAGCGCTGGCGGCAGAACAACTCCATCATCGACCGCTCCGACCGTCCGCGAGGCCGGCTCAAGAAGGCCGGCAACCTCCGCGCCATCATCGGCCAGGGCGCCTCGGACGCGATGACGCTGGACCTGCGTACGCAGGGGCCGCACGCCCTCGTCGGCGGCACCACCGGTGCCGGTAAGTCCGAGTTCCTGCAGGCGTGGGTGCTCGGCATCGCCTCGGCCCACTCGCCCGACCGGGTGACCTTCCTCTTCGTCGACTACAAGGGCGGCTCGGCCTTCGCGGACTGCATCGAGCTGCCGCACTGTGTCGGTCTGGTGACCGACCTGAGCCCCCACCTCGTACGCCGTGCGCTCACCAGCCTCAAGGCCGAGCTGCACCACCGCGAGCACCTGTTCAACCGGAAGAAGGCCAAGGACCTCCTCGAGCTGGAGAAGCGTCAGGACCCGGAGTGCCCGCCCGCGCTCGTGCTGGTCATCGACGAGTTCGCCGCCCTGGCCGGTGAGGTGCCGGAGTTCGTCGACGGCGTCGTCGACATCGCCCAGCGGGGCCGTTCGCTCGGCATCCACCTGATCATGGCGACCCAGCGGCCGGCCGGTGTCATCAAGGACAACCTGCGGGCCAACACCAACCTTCGCGTCGCGCTGCGGATGGCCGACGAGACCGACTCCAAGGACGTCGTCGACGACCCGATCGCCGGGACCTTCCCGCCGTCCATCCCGGGCCGCGGCATCGCGAAGACCGGCCCCGGTCGCCTGACCCCGTTCCAGTCGGCGTACGCCGGTGGCTGGACCCGCGAGGACGAGGTGATCACCGCCGACGTGAAGGTGGCCGAGCTCAAGTTCGGTTCGATCACCGAGTGGGAGCCGGAGCGTCCGCCGGAGAGCGACTCGCACGACGAGGACCTCGGCCCCAACGACCAGAAGCGGGTCGTGACGAACCTGATCCGGGCCTCCGACGCGGCCGGGCTGATGGCCCCGCGGCGTCCGTGGCTCGATGACCTCGCCACCGTGGTCGACATGCGTGACCTGCCGCTGGAGGGTGACAGCCAGATCCTGCTGGGTCTCGCCGACATTCCGGAGCGGCAGCAGCAGAACGCGATCTACTTCTCCCCCGACCGTGACGGCTCGTTGCTCATCTTCGGGTCGTCCGGTTCGGGCAAGTCGACGCTGCTGAGGACGATCGCGACCGCTGCCGGCGCGCGCCCCGAGCTCGGCGCGGTGCAGGTCTACGGTCTCGACTTCGCCTCCGGTGCGCTGGGTGCGATCGAGCGGCTCCCGCACGTCGGCTCGATCATCAACGGTGACGACGCCGAGCGTCTGCAGCGGCTGATGCGTACGCTCGAGCGGGAGATGGACCGCCGCTCGGAGATGTTCGCCAAGGCCTCGGCCGCGAACCTCAGCGAATACCGCGACATCGCGGACGCGTCGATGCCCCGCATCCTGCTCCTGATCGACAACTACCCGGAGTTCAAGAAGGAGTGGGAGATCGCCTCCGGCCGGGCGCCGTTCTACCAGTCCTTCATGCGCGTCCTCGGTGAGGGCCGCCCGCTCGGCATCCACGCCGTGATCACCGCCGACCGCAGCGGCTCCGTGCCGACCGCGGTCTTCGCGAACATCCCGCGCCGCGTCGTCATGCGACTCTCCGACCCGAGCCAGTACGTCCTGGTCGGAGCCCCCAAGGACGTACTCAACGAGCAGTCCGCACCCGGACGCGCCGTCGTGGACAAGGCCGAGGTCCAGCTCGCCGTCCTGGGCGGCACGACCAACGTTGCCGAGCAGACCAAGGCCCTCGACGAGCTCGTCGGCCAGCTACGCGCCCAGGGCGCTCCCGAGGTCGGCGAGATCGGTGCCCTGCCGACGAAGATCGCCAGCCGGGCGCTTCCTGCCCAGGCGAACGGTCAGCCCGTCTTCGGTATCTCCGACGACACCCTGTCGGCGCGCGGCTTCGACCCGATCGGCTCCTTCATCATCACCGGTCCGCCGCAGTCGGGTAAGACGAACGCCCTCAAGGCGCTCATCGAGTCCGTCGAACGCTTCGACCCCGAGGTGAAGCTGTTCCACCTCGGCAGCCGTCGCGCCATGCTGACCGACTTCAGGCCCTGGGTACGCAGCGCCACCCGCCCCGACGACGAGAAGGCGCTCGTCACCGAGCTGGGCGAGATCGTCGCCGACGAGTCCTTCCCCGGCCGCATCATGATCGTCGCCGAGGACATGACCCACCTGGCCGACGGCCCCGCCGACCGCCCGATGCGCGCCCTGCTCCAGGCGATCAACAACAGCGACCACCTCCTCGTCGGCGACGCCGACGTCACCCGCGCCGGCGGCGGCTCGGGCGTCATGGGTGAGTGGAAGGCGTCTCGCCAGGGCATCGCCCTCAAGCCGGACACCTACGACGGCGACACGCTGTTCAAGGTCCCCTTCGGCAAGCTCAAGCGCACCGACTTCCCCGCCGGCCGCGGAATCTTCGTCCAAGCGGG
>NZ_JBOHDN010000199.1:0-2417 GCF_050699375.1 Nocardioides sp.
GTCGACCTCGTCGCCAAGGAGGCCCAGGCGTACGCCCCGGGCGACCCGCTCAATCCGGCCGCCGGCATGGGCGCGATCGTCTCGCCCGAGCAGACCGACCGGATCATGGGCTTCGTCGACGAGGCCAAGACCTCGGGGGCTCGCCTGGTCACCGGCGGCGAGCGGATCACCCGCGGCGGCAGCGACTGCTACGTCCAGCCCACCGTCTTCGACGACGTCGACCCGGCCGCCACCCTCGCTCGCGAGGAGGTCTTCGGGCCGGTCCTGGCGGTCACCGCCTTCGACACCGAGGACGAGGCCGTCGCGCTCGCCAACGACACCCAGTTCGGCCTGGCCGCCTCGGTCGCGACCGGCAGCCTGAGCCGTGCCCACCGGCTCACCGAGCGGATCCACGCCGGCACGGTGACCGTGAACGGCGTCGACGCCTTCAGCGCCTGGACCCCGTTCGGCGGGTTCAAGGGCTCCGGCTTCGGGCGCGACCTCTCGCTGCACGCCCTCGACAAGTACGTCGGTCTCAAGACCGTCTGGATCAACCACTGACCTCCAGCCCCACCAGCCAGGGACACACCATGACGCAGACCAACCAGCCGACCGTGCTCGCGGCCGAGCAACAGTCACATCTACGCAAGACCCTGCGACGTTTCGACATCGTCTTCCTGCTCATCGCCGCCGTCGTCGGGCTCGAGACCCTCGGGCAGGTCTCGGTCTACGGCGCCGAGGCGTTCACCTGGGCCCTCGTGCTCGCGGTGTTCTTCCTCGTGCCGTACGGCCTGATCTTCGCCGAGACCGGCGCCGCGTTCAGCGAGGAGGGCGGGGCCTACACCTGGGTCCGCGACGCCTTCGGGCGCCCGGCCGCCGCGGTGGCCGCGATCCTCACCTGGATCACCCAGCCGGTGTGGGTCGGTGGCTCGATGGCCTTCCTGGCCGCCGAGACCGTGAGCGTCTACATCACCCCGCTCGAGCACGGCTCGGTCGGCGACTACCTGTTCAAGATCGTCTTCATCTGGATCACCGTGGTGGCTGCGATCGCCAGCCTCGCCAAGGGCAAGTGGCTGCCGACCAGCGGCGCGATCCTCAAGGTCGGCCTGCTCGCCTTCTTCGTGCTGACCACGATCATCTACGCCGCCAAGAACGGCGTCGTCGACCTCAGCGGCGGCGACTTCAGCCCGACCCTGCTCGGCCTGTTCGGGTCGGTCCCGATCCTGCTCTTCGCCTACCTCGGCTTCGAGTCCTCCAACAGCGCCGCCGGCGAGATGGAGAACGCGGCCCGCGACGTACCGGTCTCGATCTTCCGCTCCTGCGCCACCGCCGCGGTCTGCTACCTGGTGCCGATCTTCGCGATCCTGCTCGTCGTCCCGAGCGACGACATCACCGGCATCGGTGGCCTCCTCGACGCAGTCGGCACGGTCTACTCCGTCTACGGCGCCGCGGCCGAGCCGCTGCTCACGCTCACCGCTGTCGTCTTCGTCTACATCCTGATGAGCCAGGGCGCGGCGTGGATGATCATCTCCGACCGGATGCAGGCGATGACCGCTGCCGACGGTGCCTTCTTCGGCGGGTTCTTCGGCCGCTTCCACGAGGGCCTCGGTACGCCGGTGCGGGTCAACATGCTCTCCGGTGTCGTGGCCACGGTGTTCCTGCTCGTCGCCATGCAGGTCACCGGCGACGGTGCCTCGATCTTCGGTGTCGTCCTGACCATCTCGATCTCCACCTTCCTGCTCAGCTACCTGCTGGTCATCCCGGCCGCGATCCGGCTGCGCACCCGCTACCCCGACCGCCCGCGCCCGTTCCGCGTGCCGGTCTCGGACCGCGGCTTCGCCGCGCTCGGCTGGCTGGCCTTCGCCTGGGTCCTGCTCGGCTCGTGGGTCGCTGTCTTCCCCGGCACCCTCGAGCGACTGTTCGGCGAGGCGTACCCGTTCCGGGAGATCTGGGGCGTCAGCCAGGTGACCTTCGAGGCCTTCACTCTCGGCACCCTCGGCTGCCTGCTGCTGCTCTGCGGCATCGGGTACGTCCGTGGTGCCCGTGTCCGCGCCGAGGTCGGCGCACCCGTCCCGTCCGTTCCTACCGAGGAGCCCACCCGATGACCGAGCAGACCGCTGGGCAGAAGCCCGTGGCCGCCCCGTACGACATCCTGTTCGAGCCCGTTCAGATCGGGCCGTTCACCACCAAGAACCGCTTCTACCAGGTGCCCCACTGCAACGGCATGGGCTACCGCGACCCCAGCGCCCAGGCGGCGATGCGCAAGATCAAGGCCGAGGGCGGCTGGTCGGTGGTGTGCACCGAGCAGGTGGAGATCCACGCGACCTCCGACATCGCGCCGTTCATCGAGCTGCGGATCTGGGACGACCAGGACCTGCCCGCGCTCACCCGGATCGCCGACGCGATCCACGAGGGCGGCGGCCTGGCCGGCATCGAGC
>NZ_JBOHDN010000200.1:0-4921 GCF_050699375.1 Nocardioides sp.
GCACAGGTGACTTCTCGGCCTGCACAGGTGACTTCTCGGCCTGCACAGGTGACTTCTCGGCCTGCACAGGTGACTTCTCGGCCTGCACAGGTGACTTCTCGGCCTGCACAGGTGACCTCTCGGCCCGCACAGGTGACTTCTCGGCGGAGGGTGGGTCAGGTGCCGAGGATCTGGAGGGTGGAACCCTCTCGTCCCTTGGTGACTGCGAGCTGGGTGGGGATGCGCTCGCGCATCTCGGTGACGTGGCTGACGACGCCGATGATGCGGCCGCCTTCGCGGAGGGTGTCGAGGACGTCGAGTACGTCGTCGAGGGTGTCGGCGTCGAGGGAGCCGAAGCCCTCGTCGACGAAGAGGGTGTCGAGCATCTGGCCGCCGGCCTCGTTCATGATCACGTCGGCCAGGCCGAGCGCGAGGGCCAGGGAGACCACGAAGGTCTCGCCGCCCGACAGTGTGGCGGGGTCGCGTGACTCGCCGGACCAGTCGTCGCGGACCATGAGGGCCAGGCCGCCGCGGCGGTCTCCGGCGCCCTTGGCCGCGGAGTGCTCCAGTGCGTAGCGCTGGTCGCTCATCTTCGCCAGACGCTCGTTGGCGGCGGCGACGACCTGGGTGAGGCGATAGGCGACGACGTACGCCGACAGGCTCATCTGCAGCTGGTTGTCGCTGCTCTTTCCCTCGGCGAAGGAGGCGATCCGGGTGGCTACCTCGAGGTCCTCGCGCACCGGTGCCCAGGTGGAGAGGGCCTGGGTGAGGTCGCGTAGGAGGGAGTCGAGACGGGCGGCCCGGTTGGCGGCGGTGTCGGCGGCGGAGCGCGCTGTGTCGGCGGCTTCGGCCGCCTTGCGGTGGGCGGTCGACAGGGTCGGCAGGTCGGGCTCGGAAGCCGCCAGGATCTCCGCGGCCTCGGGGGAGTCGAGGGTCGCGCGGGCGGCGGCCAACCGGTCGGCGTACGTCTTGATCTGGCCGGTCAGGGCCTCGACCCGTGCCGGGGGCAGAGCGGCCGCGAGCGCGCTCTCGGAGGTGTCGAAGCCGGCCCGGGTTGCGGTGGCGGTCAGGGTGCGTTCCGCGCCGAGGAGTGCCTCGGCGGTGCGCGCGGCCGCCTCGAGGCGCTCGCGGTCGGTGGCCGCTGCCTGGTGATCGCGGTCGAGTGCGGTGAGCAGGGCGTCGAGATGCGGGTGGTCGCCGCGTACGTCGCTCAGCTGCTCTTCGAGTCGCTCGCGCTCCTCGGTGAGGTGACGCAGCGTGGTCTCCAGCTCGGCCGTGCGGGTCTCGAGCTCGGTACGGAGTGTGGCCGATCGGGCCCGGCTCTCCTCGGCGGCGGCGAGCTCGACGCGGAGGTCCTGCTCGCGCGCGGCCGTACGTTCCAGACCGGTGAGACGCTCGGCCATGGCCCCTGCCGGCTCGTCGGTCTCGCCGGCCGCCTCCTGGGCGAGCTGGAGACGGGTGGTGAGGTCGCGCACGTGCTGGTCCCGGGCGTGCTCCTCGGCGCTGGCGTTGTCGTAGGTCGTCTGCGCTGTCTTCTCGGCGGCCGCGTCGGGGGCGCCGTCGGCGGGGGAGGCCTTGTGCGGGTGGTCGTGGGATCCGCAGACCGGGCAGTCGGCACCGACCGCGAGGTCACCGGCGAGCTCGGCGGCGATGCCGTCGAGACGCGCCTGACGTACGTCGAGGTAGTAGGTGCGCGCCTCCATCGCGGCCGTCCGGGCCGACTCGTGCAGGGCGCGAGCCTCGACGAGCTCTCGCGTCAGCCGGCCGGCTTCGCTCATCGCCCCGACCCGGGCACGCAGCGCCGGGATCGCGGCAGCTGCCTGGGTG
The DNA here is from genome assembly GCF_050699375.1 of Nocardioides sp. Lineage (GTDB taxonomy): Bacteria > Actinomycetota > Actinomycetes > Propionibacteriales > Nocardioidaceae > Nocardioides. The sequence continues at coordinate 1,807 of NZ_JBOHDN010000200.1, forward strand.
GCCGCCTCCAGGTTCGCTACGAGCTCCTCGGCTCGCTTCGGCAGGTCCTCGGCGAGCCGTGCCTGCTCGCGGGACTCGGTGAGCAGCCGGTCGCGCTGAGCCCCGGTGGTCTGGAGCTCGCGGGTGACCTCGCTGAGCCGCTTCTGCACCGGCGCCAGGGCGCGGGCGTGTGCGAGCCGGGCGGAGATCGCCTCGACGGCGGCCTTGGCCTCGGTCAGGCTGAGATCGTCGGGGGCGAGGGCGGTCGCCTTCTCGTGGTCGCGACGGGCCTGGTCGGCGAGGTCGCTGACCCCGACCACGGCCTCGGCGCGGCGGGCGGCCTCCACGCGGCGTACGCGCTCTTCCTGCTCCTCGGCGCCCGCGACGAGACGGCCCTCTTCCGCGGCCGCCGCTCGCAGGCTCCGCTGCTTCTCGGCCACCACCCGAGCTGTGTCGAGGGCGTCGAGGGTCTCCGACTCGGCGGCCAACGCCTCCATCGCCGCACCCGAGGTGGCAGCCTGGGCCTCCGTGGAGTGCTCGGCAAGGCCGCGTGCCCACGCCGTGATGGTGCCGTCGCCGGCGGGAAGACCGAGATCGTGTACGTCCCAATCGTCGGGAAGCGTGACGGCGGCAGTCTCGCTGATCCGGCTGACGACCTCGGCGGCGCCTGCGTTGAGCGTCTCGGAGCGGCGCCGCAGCTCGACCCGCCGCTCTCGCAGCCACCGCTCGACATCGGCGAAGCGCTCGGTGCGGAAGAGCCGCTCGAGGAGTCGCTTGCGGTCCTCGGCGCTGGAGCGGAGGAAGGCCTGGAACCGGCCCTGGGGCAACATCGCCACCTGCACGAACTGGGTGAGCGTCATGCCGAGAAGATCCGAGACCAGATAGCCGGCCTCGTCGAGGCGGGTGGTGAGGGTGCGCCACTCCTCGCCGACCAGCTCCATGAGTACGACGGAGGCCTGCTGGGTCGTGGTGCCCGCGCCCCGCCGTTTCTGGCGCTCCCACGACGGCGAGCGGGTGATCCGGAAGCGCCGCTGGGCCAGGGTCGCGTCCAGGACGACGCGGGTGGGTACGTCGGCAGCGGCGCGGTCGCTGCGCAGCCGCTTCGCCACCGACCGATCGCCTGGCACGTCGCCATAGAGCGCGAAGCAGACCGCATCCAGGACGCTGGTCTTGCCGGCGCCGGTCGCCCCCGACAGCAGGAACAGGCCCGCTTCGGACAGCTGGTCGAAATCGACGGTGACGGAGCCGGTGAACGGTCCGAACGCGGTGACCTCCAAGTGGTGAAGGCGCATCAGAAGAGCACCTCGAGCCACTCCTCGTCATCGGCTCCGCCCGCCGAGGAGTCGAGCACGTCCACCTCGGGATCCTCACAGCAGGCGTCGACGGCGGTCTGCAACAGAGCCAGCTCGCCCTTGGCCGCGGGCTCGCCGCGCAGCTCGGCGACGAACTCGGTGACCAGATCGATGTCACGCCGCGGCCGGGACGGGTCGGGGTGGGAGAGGGCACCCAGGATCGGTGCGGTCGACTCGAAACCCAGCACCAGGGTGTGCGGGAACCTTCGGCGCAGACGCTCCATCGCCTGGGCCGGGCGGATTCGGTCGGTCAGGGTGACCTGCAGCCACGACTGCTCGTGGACGTTGTGGCGAGGATCGCTCAAGAGCTCGTCCAACGTGCCCCGCAGCCGGGCCAGCTTGCGTGGCACCGGCGCCTCCACGAACTCGCTCGCGACCAGGCCGGACTCGTCGAGATCGACCAGCCATGAGCCCTTGAGGTGGTTGGCCTCGGAGAAGGAGTAGGCCAGCGGCGAGCCGCTGTAGCGCACCGTCTCCGTGATCGTGTGGCGGCCGTGGAGGTGGCCGAGGGCGGCGTAGGAGATGTCCTCGAAGAGGCTCGCGGGGACCATCGAGACGCCGCCGACCGAGATGTCGCGCTCAGAGTCGGAGGGCTCAGCGCCGGTGACGAAGGCGTGGGCCATCACCACGCTGCGCCCGCCTCGGCCGTCGAGGTCGCCCCGGACCCGTCGCATCGCCTCGCCGAGAGCGGCCTGGTGGGAGCGGGAGTCCAGACCCCAGGACGCCCTGGTGGCATCGGGCTCGAGATAGGGGAGCCCGTAGAAGGCCACCTCGCCGTGCTCGTCGGGGAGCATCACCGGACGCCCGACACCGGCCAGGTCGGTGCGGATGAAGATCCCGGCGGCGTCGATCAGCTCCGAGCCGAACCCCAGCCGCTGGGCCGAGTCGTGGTTGCCGCTGGTGATGACGACCTTCGCCCGCGACGCCGCGAGCCGCGAGAGCGCCTCCGAGGCCAGCCGCACCGCGTCGACCTGCGGAAGCGCCCGGTCGTAGAGATCGCCGGAGACGCACACCACGTCGACGGATCCCTGCTCCACGACGGAGAGCAGATGGTCTACGTACGCCGCCTGGTGCTCGAGCATGCCCTCCCTGTGGAAGGACCGACCCAAGTGCCAGTCGGAGGTGTGCAGGATCCGCATACTCCGAAAACTATCGGTGAGCACCGACATCCGAGCCTGCGACCCGCGAGGAACGAGCGGGTCGAGACCACGAGAGGTCTTGGGTGAAGGGTGTCCGCGGCCACTGCGGGGAAATGGGACCGCCGCGTGGGCGGCTCGCGAGTAGGGTTTGACGGTCCGGTTGACCTGAATCGGAGCGGAGGAGAGGAAGGACATGGTGGAGGCTCAACCTGACTACGACGGTGCAATCGTGATCGTGGAGATCGCTCCGGACGAAGTCGTACTCGTACACCCCGACGGTGACCCCGACGGCCCGGCATCCCTGCCAGGAAACCCGTGCCGTCCGGGCGAATCTCCGGAAGCCGGCGCCGTCCGGATCGTCCGAGAGCTCACCGGGCTCGAAGTCCGGCTGACCGGTGTGGTGACCAGCTTCGTACAACCAGGTACGCCGACCGGGACGATGCAGGCCCACGGCTTCGTCGCCACGCCGGTCGGGGGCACCCTCCTCGAGGCCGGCCCGGAGGGGCCGGTCACCCGGCACCGCACCGATGCGCTCCCCGAGTTGGTGAGCGTCCGGGTGGCCATCCGTCGGGTCCTTGACACCTACCTTGCGCAGACGGAGTAGCCCCACCCCCACGGTCTACAACCTCTGTCGGCTCGCCTGCC
>NZ_JBOHDN010000201.1:0-32799 GCF_050699375.1 Nocardioides sp.
GCCCCACGTGGGGCAGAGCCGCTTCGAACTGACCTGGGTGAGGCTCAGGCCTTGGACTTTCCTGTGACACCGGAGGCAACGACCACCAGAACGGCGGCGGTCACGACCTGCCAGATGTGACGCCACCAGTCGATGCCGTTGGTCGCGTTGTCCCAGGTCGCCGCGTGACCGTCGAACGAGGCGTTGTTCTGACCGAAGATGAACCAGTAGATGAAGCTGCCGATCAGCATGCCGCCGATACCGCAGACAATCGTCAGCCAGAACGGGATGTTGTCCTTGTCGCCCGGCGCGAGGAACTTGCCGAGGGCCCCGATGATTACGCCACCGATGAGGGTGACGAGAATGGTCCCAATCATGCCTTATCCCTTCAGGTTGTGATTGGCGCCATGAATGCGCCTATATCTCGATCTTGCACCTGTTGGGACGACTTTGCACGGGCAACATGGCCCAAACCCGGAAAGTGGTTCCGGAATCGGGCCATCCTGGCCGTCTCAGCCGGCGAATCCGACCTTGCCGGTCTTGGCCGGACCGAGCTCGACGTAGGCGAGCTTCTCGGTCGGGACGATGACCTTGCGGCCCTTGTTGTCGGTCAATGCGAGCACAGCGCCGCCACCGAGGGCGTCGGAGACGAGCTTCTCCACTGCCTCGCTGGACTCTTCGGTCTCTACGACGAGCTCACGGGCGGCCTGCTGGACGCCGATCTTGACCTCCACGAGGTCCTCCTTGCGATGGGTCGATCAATGCTTCGGAATCCTCTCACAGGAGAGGTGATGAACCTCGCCGTTGCGCTCTCAGCGGAACGACGAGCAGATGAGCCGACGGGCTCAGTCGGTCTTCGGGTAACCCCGGATGCCGCGCCAGGCGAGCCCGGCGACCAGGCGTGCGGCGTCGGCCTGCGACAGGCCGCCGTTGTCGTGGAGCCAGTAGCGCGCGCTGACCTGGGCCTGGCCGACCAGACCGACGGCGAGGAGGTGGGAGGCCGCGGCCGGGAAGCCGGTGTCCTCGGCGATGACCTCGGCGACCGCCTCGGCGCACACGGTGGTGACCCGGTCGACCTGCTCGCGCACGGCGGGGTCGTTGTTCAGGTCGGACTCGAAGACGAGCCGGAAGGCGCCGGTCTCCGAGGCCACGTAGTCGTAGAAGGCCTCGACGGCACGGGCCACGCGCTCCTTGTTCTCGTCGGTCGACTCAAGGGCGGCGCGGCAGCGGTCGATCATGTCGTTGCTGGACTTCTCCAGCAGCGCCAGATAGAGATCGAGCTTGCCTGGGAAGTGCTGATAGAGAACGGGCTTCGAGACGCCGGCCCTCTCGGCGATGTCGTCCATCGCGGCGGCGTGGAAGCCGTAGGCGACGAAGACTTCGAGAGCGGAGTCGAGAAGCTGGGCTCGTCGCTCCGTCCGGGGCAGACGCGCCCCGCGCGGACGAGTGGGGTCGAGCTCGGATTGGTGCGTGGTCACCCCCGCAGCCTACCCGCTGGTACTCGGATCGCGGGACGCGTCGTTACCTTGCCCGCAGATGAGGGAACATGGAGATGTGCCTGCGGTGTTCAAGTAGGCATACGTACGTCCGAACTGAGGAGCCGTTGTGTCCCTAGCCCCGCTCGTGGAGCCCGCTGACGAGCTGACGATCGATGAGGTGCGCCGCTACAGCCGCCACCTGATCATCCCCGACGTCGGCATGGACGGGCAGAAGCGCCTGAAGAACGCGAAGGTGCTGGTCATCGGCGCCGGCGGCCTCGGCTCGCCCGCGCTGCTCTACCTGGCCGCGGCCGGCGTCGGCACGCTGGGCATCGTCGAGTTCGACGAGGTCGACGAGTCCAACCTGCAGCGCCAGATCATCCACAAGCAGTCGACCGTGGGCAAGGCCAAGGCCGACTCCGCCGCCGAGGCGATCAAGGAGGTGAACCCGTACGTCAACATCGTGCTGCACAACGTGCGGCTCGACAACGACAACGTGCGCGAGATCTTCAGCGGCTACGACCTGATCGTCGACGGTACCGACAACTTCGCCACCCGCTACATGGTCAACGACGCGGCGTACTTCCTCGGGATCCCCTACGTGTGGGGCTCGATCTACCGCTTCGACGGCCAGGCGTCGGTGTTCGCGCCGACCATCGGCGAGGACGCGCCCTGCTACCGCTGCCTCTACCCGGAGCCCCCGCCCCCGGGCATGGTCCCCAGCTGCGCCGAGGGCGGCGTGCTCGGTGTGCTGTGCGCGAGCGTCGGCTCGATCCAGGTCAACGAGGCGATCAAGATGCTGACCGGCATCGGTGAGCCGCTGGTCGGCAGGCTGATGATCTACGACGCACTGGAGATGGAGTACCGCAAGCTGAAGGTCCGCAAGGACCCCAACTGCGCGCTGTGCGGCGAGAACCCGACCGTCACCGACCTGATCGACTACGACGCGTTCTGCGGTGCGGTCTCCACCGAGGCCGCCGACGCCGCGGCCGGCTCGACGATCGCGGTGACCCAGCTCGCCGACATGATCAAGGAGCGTGACGAGGGCAACCGCGACTTCGTGCTCATCGATGTGCGCGAGCCCAACGAGTACGAGATCAACAAGATCCCGGGTGCGGTCCTGATCCCCAAGGGCGAGTTCCTCAACGGGAACGCGATCCCGCAGGTCGCCGAGCTCACCGGGGACGGCGCCAAGCCGCTGGTGTTCCACTGCAAGAGCGGTGTGCGCAGCGCCGAGGTGCTGGCGATCGCGAAGGGCGCCGGCTACGGCGACGCGGTCCACGTCGGCGGTGGCGTGGTGGCCTGGGTCAACCAGATCGACCCGAGCCAGCCGTCGTACTGATCCGCCCGCCTCGGGGGTCATCTCGACGGCTCGATACGCCGTTCGACGAGCTCGACCACCGAGTTACTGAACTGTTGGCCAGCGGTGGCCCCACTGGGGCCGCCGCTGGCTTTATCTGTGTCAGGCGTAGCCGATAGTTTGACCGCGCAGCTGCGGGGGGCGGAGTTGCACCAATGCACGAACCTCGGAGGATTCGACGTTGTCCACACGCGCTCGTCTCAGCGCGACGCTCGCCGGTGCCAGCCTGGCCGGCGGTCTGCTTCTCGGTGCCCCTGCCCATGCGACCGAGGAGGCCCCCGAGCCGGCCTCGGGTGCCGCGGTCAGCACGACGATCGACCCCCAGAGACTGGAGTCGAACGTCGCCGACCCGACCGAGGGCGTACCTCCCTCCTATGTCTTCGCCGGGGTCGGCGCGCTGCTGATGGGTGCGGGCGTCACCATGGCCGTCCGCCGCAGACGGGCTGAGGCTGTGGCACGCTCGGCCGAGTGACCCACGGCTACGACCACTACGAGCCCCCGCGGCGGCCCAGGCGTCAACCCAGCCTGAAGACGCTCGCCGGGGAGGTCCTCGTCGTCGTCCTGGTGGTTGCGGTCGCGGTCCTCGGGTATGCCGCGTACGACTACTACGCCAAGATCGACAAGGCGCAGGCCGGCTCGACCCCGCCCGGGACGACGTCCTCGATCCCGGCGGAGGCGCTGGCCGAGGTGCCGAAGAAGAAGGGCAAGGTACGCGGCGTCTCCATCCCCACGCTCAACGTGCACGCCGACGTGGTGCCGCTGGCGATGGAGAGCGGCACCCTCACCCCGCCCGCCGACGCTGCCCTCATGGGCTGGTGGAAGGGCGGTGCGAAGCCCGGGTCGGACGAGGGCTCGGTGCTGATCGTCGGGCACACCCTGCACAACGGCGGTGGTGTCCTCGACCGCCTGGGCGAGGTCGACGAGGGCCAGAAGATCACCGTTCGGACCAAGAAGGACGAGTTCAGCTATACGGTCCGCTCCATGCGTGACCTCACCAAGGACCAGGTCGCCAAGCGCAGCGCCAAGCTCTTCGACCCCGACGGTGAGGCTCGTCTGGTCGTGGTGACCTGCGACGACTGGGACGGCACCTCGTTCCAGGGCAACACCGTGGTGGTCGCCGTCCCGGACGAATAAGAGATCGCGCAGGTACGGCCGCCTGCTACGCGCCGCCACCTGCGCGATCGCTAAACCTGATCCCAGTTGGTGAACAACTCGTAACCTCGGCCCACCGGCCATCGTTGAGTGTGAGTCACGTCACCGATGAACTGAGGCACCCCACATGCTCCGCACCCGTCGCTCCGTCCGCCGCGCTGCAGCCATTGCCGCCAGCGCCCTGACTGCCGCTCTCGTGCCGGCTCTGATTCCGTCCGCTGCTCACGCGTGGGCTCCTGCTGACACTGCCCAGATCGCCCCGGGCGTGCAGATGTACACCAACGGTGCCCAGTGCACCTCCAACTTCGTCTTCACCGACTCCGCGTCGAACGTCTACGTCGGCTACGCCGCCCACTGTGCGGGTCTCGGCGAGGCCACCGACACCAACGGCTGCGCGGCCAAGTCGCTCCCGCTGGGCACGCCGGTGACCTTCAACGAGGGTGGCTCGCTGCTGAGCGAGGGCACCGTCGTCGGCAAGGGGGCACTCGCGTACTCCTCATGGGACACCATGCAGAAGCGCGGCACCAAGGACCCCGACACCTGTGCCTACAACGACTTCGCACTGGTCAAGGTGAGCGCCGGTGACAAGGGCAAGGTCAACCCGAGCGTGCCGATCTGGGGCGGCCCCACGGGCATCGACACCGATGGCACCGCCGCTGGTGACCAGGTCTACTCCTACGGCAACTCCTCGATCCGTGCCGACCTGGACGCGCTCTCGCCGAAGGTCGGGTTCTCGCTCGGCGACGACGTCAACGGCACCCGCTGGTCGCACCCGCTCTACAACGTCACCCCCGGCATCCCCGGTGACTCCGGCTCCGGCTTCCTGAGCGCCGACGGCAAGGCCGTCGGAACCCTGTCGACCCTGGGCCTCGCCCCGCTCGCGGGCTCCAACAACATCGGCGACATGGACCTCGAGCTGGAGTACGCCCAGGCGCACTCGGGCATCTCCGGTCTGCGTCTGGTCGAGGGCACCGAGCCGTTCTCTGGCTCCCCCCTCTGATCCACGACCCTGCGATTCGCGACGCGGGAGTTCCAGAGTCACCCAGTGACTCCGGGGCTCCCGCGTCGTAGGTTCAAGTAATGACCGACCGGGAGGCGTATGTGGAGGCTGTGCTCAGTCTTGTCGAGCGGGTTCCACGCGGGCAGGTGACGACGTACGGCGCGATCGCCGATGCCCTCTTCGACGAGTTCGGAGGCGGGCCGCGGCAGGTCGGCTCGGTGATGGCGCGAGACGGCGCCGGGATGCCGTGGTGGCGTGTGGTGCGGGCCGACGGCTCGCTGCCCGCCTCCCACGGCGACGAGGCTCGGCAGGCCTATCTGGAGGAGGGCACCCCGCGGCGCATCTCAGGGGCAGTGGACCTGCGCGCGGCGATGTGGCTGCCGCCTACGATGTCCGGGTGATGTATCGCGCCCTCCACGCCGTCGTGCCGCCCCTTCTGCGAACCATCTTGCGACCGACGGTGACCGGGGCCGAGAACGTCCCGCGCACCGGCGGTGTGATCCTGGCCAGCAACCACCTCAGCTTCGCCGACTCGATCGTGATCCCGTCGGTCTCGCCCCGGCGGGTGCACTTCCTGGCCAAGTCGGACTACTTCACCGGCACCGGGATCAAGGGCGCGGCCCAGAAGGCGTGGTTCGAGGGGATGGGGATGCTGCCGGTCGACCGCGACGACCCGCAGGCCGCGCTCGGCTCGCTGGAGGTGGCGCTGGAGGTCCTCGGCGAGGGTGAGGCGTTCGGGATCTACCCCGAGGGCACCCGTTCGCGTGATGGGCGGCTCTATCGAGGACGTACGGGCGTGGCGCACCTGGCTCTGACCGCCGGCGTGCCCGTGGTGCCGGTGGGTCTGCGGGGGACCGCGGAGCTCCAGCCGGTGGGCTCGAACCTGCCCCGCCTGGCCAAGATCTCGGTCGCGTTCGGACAGCCGATCGAGGTGGCCGGCCGCTTCGACGGCGTACCTCTCGGCAAGGCCCGCCGGGTCATCACCGACGAGGTCATGGAGTCGATCGCCGCGCTGAGCGGCCAGGAGGCCGCCGGCGTCTACAACGAGCGGCCCGCCGAAGCCTGAGCAGCTATTGCGCCAGGCCGAGAAGGGGCGCACTCTGGAAGGTGACGGAGCAACATCAGAGGGCTAGCAGCCGAGGTGAGGCAGATGGCCACCACGACCGTGTTGCAGGACGAGCTGCGACACAAGCACGACGAGCTTGCTGGACGCCTGGCCCACGCTCGGACGATCATCGCCAGGCCGGAGCAGACCCGCCGGGGCTGCCCACCGATCGACCGGTTCAACGCCGGGACCGCTCGCCACCTGCATGCGGTGGACGAGGTGCTCCTTCCGGCGGTCTCCGCTCATTGCGAGGGCGGCGCCGGCCTGGTCCATGACTATCTCCCCGCCGCGCGGCACCTGGAGGTGCTGCTCTTCCATGTGAAGGCGCACGAGTACGGCTCCACCTGGGAGACCACCCACGATTGGCCGACGCTGTGGGGCGAGGTCGAGGAGGCGCTCGACGCCCAGGAGGAGCAGGAGGACAGGCTGGTCTCGCGGCTCGCCGAGGAGGCCTCCGACGACGAGCTCCTCCTGGTCGCGGAACGGATGTCGGCCGCGGATCGCAAGGCACCCTCGCGCCCACATCCCCACCTCCCGCACACCGGGCTGCCCGGAAAGGTCGTACGCCGCGTGGCCCGGCCCCTCGACGCCGTCTGGGACGCGGTCGAGAGCCGCGACAGCGGCCGCCCCAAGCCGGCTCCGCACAAGAAGCCGGGGCTGCTCTGGCAGTACCTGCTCGGCGACCCGCGCTTCCCCGACGATCCCGCCAACGAGACCCGGCACAATGAGCCGGGTGACCGCTGACTCCATCACCTCCGCACTTGACCTCGCCCCGCATCCCGAGGGCGGCTCGTTCCGGCAGACCTGGGCCGCCGCCGAGACCGTCACGCTGCCCGACGGCCGGGTGCGTCCGACCGCGACGTTGATCTACTTCCGGCTCCTGGCCGGCGAGTCGTCGGCCTGGCACCGGGTGCGCTCCGACGAGATCTGGCTGGCGCACACCGGTGTCGTGTCCCTGCAGCTCGGCGGGGCCGACGCGACGCCGGTCGAGGGCGAGACCGTGACCGTCGGGGTGGACCTCGGCGCCGGCCAGGTGCCGCAGGCCGTCGTGCCGGCGGGGGTGTGGCAGCGTACGGTCCCCTCCTCGATGGACGCGCTCGTCTCCTGCCTGGTCTCTCCCGGGTTCGACTTCGACGACTTCGAGCTGGCCGCGGAGTAGCCGCCGTGGAGTACGCATTCGAAGGAGCCGTGATCGAGTGGCGCGGGCCGGCGCCGTTCTACTACGTGCCCATGCCTGTCGAGGACGCCGAGGACCTCAAGGAGGACGCGCGGGGGCTGGAGTACTGGGGCCAGGTCGCCGTCACCGCGACCATCGGGGCGACCACGTTCACGACCGCGCTCTTTCCCAAGAACGGCACCTATCTCCTTCCGCTGAAGGTCGTCGTCCGTAAGGCGGAGGGGATCGGTCTGGACGATGTCGTCGCGGTGAGCATGCGACTCGGTCATTGAAACTGTGTCGATCTCGACCCGCTTCGCGGCTTCGCAGGCTCAGCCGCTGCGCTCGCTCGATCCCCTCGCGTTTGCCCGCCGCAAGCGCCGGGCAAGGCTCGGATGTCGGCGCCGTCTGATTGGGTAGTCCCGTGAGTCTCGCCTACCGCCTTGCCCCGCCGCCGAGCGCCGCGAGCGTGCCGGTGCTCGACGAGCACCAGCGGTCGGTCGTGGAGCACGGCGACGGGCCGCTGCTGGTGCTTGCCGGGCCTGGGACGGGCAAGACGACCACGCTGGTCGAGGCGGTGGTCGACCGGATCGAGAACCGCGGCGTACGCCCCGATCAGCTGTTGGCGCTGACCTTCTCGCGCAAGGCCGCCGAGCAGCTACGGGACCGGGTGACGGCACGGCTGGGTCGCACGCTGTCCGGGGCGGTCTCTTCGACGTTCCACTCCTTCGCCTACGGGCTGGTGCGGCGCTTCGCTCCGGCCGAGCTCTACGCCGCGCCGTTGACTCTGCTCTCCGCGCCCGAGGCCGACGTGGTGCTGCAGGAGCTGCTGGCCGACAGCCCGGAGTCGGTCAGGTGGCCGGAGCGGTTCCGGATGGCTGTCGGGACGCGCGGGTTCGCGCGCGAGGTGCAGACCGTGATCGCGCGGGCACGCGAGCGCGGGCTCGACCCCGACCAGCTGGTGAGGCTGGGGCACGACGAGGGCATCGCGGAGTTCGTCGCGGCCGGCTGGTTCCTGGAGCAGTATCTCGACGTGCTCGGCGCCCAGTCCGCCATCGACTATCCCGACCTGATCATGCGCGGCGTGATCGAGGCCGAGCGGCACTCGGCCGAGCTCCGTGCCGAGTATGCCTGCGTCTTCGTGGACGAGTATCAGGACACCGACCCCAGCCAGGTCGCGCTCCTGCAGGCACTGGCCGGGGACGGCCGCGACCTGATCGTCGTCGGCGACCCGGACCAGTCGATCTACGGTTTCCGGGGCGCGGACGTCAACGGTATCCTCGACTTCCCCGCACAGTTCCCGACCCGTGAGCGGCGGCACGCGCCGGTGGTGGCGCTGGGGACGACCCGCCGGTTCGGGTCGCGGCTGCTGCGGGCGTCCCGGTCGATCGCGGCGGGGATCTCGGTGCGCGGGGCGATCCCGGTCGCGGCCTACGACACGTTCCGAAACCCGCATCCGCTGGCCGAGGACCCGGGGCGGGCCGAGGTGCTCACCTTCGACACCGACCGGGCCGAGACCGAGCACATCGCCGACCTGCTCCGCCGGGCCCATCTCGAGGACGGCATCGACTGGTCCGACATGGCCGTGCTGGTGCGCTCGGGCCGCACCTCGATCCCGCAGCTGCGGCGGTCGCTGTCCGCGGCCGGGGTGCCGGTCGAGGTCGCCTCCGACGAGACGCCGCTGGTGCGCGAGCCGGCCGCCGCCGTGCTCCTCGACGCGCTCGGGGTCGTCGTCGACGCCGATGTCGAGTCGGATCTCGATGAGCGTTACGTACGCCCGGAGCGGTGCGCGGACCTGCTCACCGGGCCGCTCGGCGGGCTGGACGCCACCGACGTCCGCGCGCTCACTCGCACGTTGCGGGCTCGCTTTCCGGAGGTCGCCGCGCCCGATCTCGTACGTCGCGCCGTCCTCGATCCCACGTCGGTCGAGGCGGTGAGCGAAGCGAGCGGTGTCGAGGCCGACACCGTCCCATCGAGCGACGGAGGGGGCCGTGCTGGCCCCGACGCGGATGCGCGCGTACCTCACGAATCCGGCTCGACCAGCGGCGCGGGCTCGACGGGCGGCGGCGAGGGGCGGGTGCTGGGGCGCGTACGTCGCCTTGCGGAGCTGCTCGCCAGCGGCCGGGCCGCTCTGAAGGAGGGCGCCGGGGCCGAGCAGGTGCTGTGGACGCTGTGGGACGGCGCCGACTGGGGACAGCGGCTGCGGACGCAGGTGGAGTCGGGTGGCGCCGCCGCGCGCCTGGCTCACCGCGACCTGGACGCGATCGTGGCGCTCTTCGACACCGCCGCCAAGATCGAGGGCCGGCAGGAGTTCACGTCGGTGGAGACCTTCCTGGCCACGCTCCGCGCTCAGGAGATCCCGGCCGACACCCTGGCCGACAAGGGGGTGCGCGGGTCGGCGGTGCGACTGCTCACCGCGCACCGGTCCAAGGGGCTGGAGTGGGGCCTCGTGGTCGTCGCACACGTCCAGGAGGGCGCCTGGCCGGACCTGCGCCGCCGCGACTCGCTCCTCGGCCCCGACCGGATCGCCCCGGCGATGCCCGACGGTCACCACGGCGGTCTGCTGCCGCCGCTGACCCGCACGGCGATGCTCGCCGAGGAGCGTCGGCTCTTCTACGTGGCCGCCACCCGTGCCCGCTCCCGGCTCGTCGTGACCGCGGTGAAGTCACCCGACGACGACGGCGACCAGCCGTCGAGATTCATCAACGAGCTGGGTCTGCGCGACGACCAGATCCGCCACCGGATCGGCCGGCCGGATCGGCCGCTGTCGTTGGCCGGCCTGGTCGCCGAGCTTCGCCGGACCGCGGCGGATCCCGCCCAGCCCGACGGGTTGCGCCAGGCGGCCGCGAGAAGACTGCAGAAGCTGGCCGTCACCGAGGTCCGCGGCAAGAGGGTCGCGGCCGCCGCGGACCCCTCGACGTGGTGGGGGCTGCGAGCCCCGACGTACGCCTCGGTCCCGGTCCGCGCCGAGGACCGCCCGATCACGCTCAGTGCGTCGGCCCTGGAGGCGATCCTGACCTGTCCCGCGCAGTGGTTCCTGGCCCGCGAGGCCGGTGGCGCGGTCACCGACTCGTCCTCTCAGGGATTCGGCAAGGTGGTGCACGCGATCGCCGAGCAGCTGGCCCGGGGCGACCTCGACGCGGCCAGCGTCGAGGACCTGATGCCGTTCGTGGACGAGGTCTGGGGGCGCCTCGAGTTCCGTACGCCCTGGTCGGCTGCCCGCGAGCGAGAGGCCGTCCAGGAGGTGCTGGGCAGGTTCCTGACCTGGCACCGGCGCCCCGGCGCGCGCACCGTGATCGGGTTCGAGGAGCAGCTGACCGCCAAGGTCGAGCTGCCCAGCGGGGAGACGGTGCGACTCAATGGCTACGCGGACCGGTTGGAGCTCGATGAGAGCGGCCGAGTCGTGGTGGTCGACCTGAAGACGGGCAAGTATCCGCCGACCGCTCAGGAGGTGCGTGAGCACGGCCAGCTCGGGCTCTACCAGCTGGCCGTCGAGCACGGCGCTGCCTCCGACCTGGCGCCCGAAGCGACCGCCGGGGGAGCGGAGCTGATCCAGCTGCGTCATCCCGCGGGTTCGGGGAGCGAGCTGCCGAAGGTGCAGGTGCAGGCGCCCGAGCCGCCGGAGATCATCTCTCAGCTGGAGAAGGCGGTGGCGACGGTCCGGGCCGAGGACTTCGTCGCCAGGCCCGGCAAGCAGTGCGACCGGTGTCTGTTCGTCGCGCTCTGCCCTACGCAGACCTCGGGATCGGTGCTGTCATGAACTCTGTCGTCAACCCAGGCCCGAACGCTGTTATGAGCGTTGGCACCCCTGAGGAGCTCGCCAAGCTGATGGGCCACGACTGGCTCTACAGCGAGGAGCAGTTCCGGGCGATCACCGCGCCGCTGGAGCCGGCTGTGGTCATCGCCGGGGCCGGCTCCGGCAAGACGGCGGTCATGGCCGCCCGGGTCGTCTGGCTGGTTGCCACCGGCCGCGTGCTGCCCGGCGAGGTGCTGGGCCTGACCTTCACCACGAAGGCGACCGCCGAGCTGGCGACCAGGATCCGGGAGTCGCTGCAGAAGGCGGGGCTGTGGCCCGAACGCCGCGCGGGTCCGCCGCAGCCCGGCGCGGACCCGGCGGAGGAGGAGCCGACCGAGCCGACCGTGTCGACCTACCACTCCTACGCCTCCAGCCTGCTCTCCGAGCACGGCCTGCGGATCGGCCACGAGCCCGACACCCGGCTGATCGCCGACGCCACCCGCTATCAGCTGGCCGCCCGGGCCGTGGCCCGGCACACGAACCCGGTCGAGAAGCTGACCGACTACCCGAAGCTGGCCGTGCAGCAGCTGCTCGCTCTCGACGCCGAGCTCTCCGAGCACCTCGTCGACCCCACCACGCTGCGTGCCTACGACCGCAACGAGCGATCCCTGTTCGCGCTCGAGGCGGCCGATCTGAAGGCGCAGCTCGCCGACGGGAAGCGCGTCAAGACAAAGCTGGGCAAGGTCGAGAAGGCGATCGACGCGATCGACAAGCGCTATGAGCTGCTCGACCTGGTCGACGGCTACCGGCGCCTCAAGGACCGGCTCGGGCTGATGGACTTCTCCGACCAGATCGCGCTGGCCGCTCGGCTCGCCGTGGAGACCCCCGAGGTCGGCGAGATCGAGCGTGGGAAGTTCAAGGTGGTGCTGCTCGACGAATACCAGGACACCTCCGTGGCCCAGGCGCAGATGCTCGCCCGGCTCTTCGGCGACGGTCACCCGGTCACCGCGGTCGGCGACCCCAACCAGGCGATCTACGGCTGGCGGGGGGCCTCGGTGAGCAACATCCTCGAGTTCTCCAGGGACTTTCCTCCGAAGGCGGGCTCGGCCATCGACGACGGCCGGACCCATGCGTACTCGTTGACGGTCAACCGCCGCTCCGACGCCCGCATCCTCGACACAGCCAACCATCTGGCCGCCCAGCTCTACGAGGGACGCGAGCACGAGCGCCTGGTCGCTGCCGAGGGTGCCCAGGACGGCGAGGTGCGGGTGCACGTTCACGAGACGTACGACGAGGAGCTGCTCTGGCTCGCCGACCAGGTGATCGAGGCTCACGAGGCGGTCGGGGAGTGGAGGGAGATCGGCGTACTGACCAGGGACAACACGCAGGCGGCGGCCGTCTTCGACGCGCTCACCGCGCGCGAGATCCCGGTCGAGATCGTCGGCCTGAAGGGGCTGCTCAGGCTGCCGGAGGTGGCCGAGGTCGTGGCCACCATGGAGCTGCTCCACGACGTCACCGCCAACGCCGCCCTGCTCACCCTGCTCGCCGGACCCCGCTGGGCGATCGGACCCCGCGACCTGGCCATCCTGGGCCGCCGGTCGCGCGACCTGGCCGGCGTCGTCGGCGGTGCGGAGGAGTTCGCGGACATCGAGCGACAGCTCGAGGCGGCCGTCGAGGGCACCGACCCCACCGAGATCCCCTCGCTCAACGACGCCTTGGAGGATCCCGGCGACCAGGACTACGACTACTCGCCGTCGGCCAGGGACCGCTTCAAGCTCCTCAGCGAGGAGCTCCGGGGGCTGCGGCGCGCGGTCAACGAGCCACTCCTCGACCTGGTCCGCCGGATCATCGACGTCACCGGCATCGACGTAGAGCTGGCCGCCTCGGTCTCCCCGGCCGCCTCGGCCAGACGCGACAACCTCGACCTCTTCGTCCAGGCGGTCGCCGAGTTCGAGGGTCTCGACGGCCAGGTCACCCTGGCCGCGCTGTTGGCCTATCTGGAGGCCGAGGACGAGTACGGCCAAGGTCTCGACGTCGCCACCCCGTCGGAAGCCGACTCGGTCAAGCTGCTCACCGTCCACCGCGCCAAAGGACTGGAGTGGGACGTCGTCTTCCTGGTCGGGGTGACCCACAAGAAGTTCCCCACCGGTCAGACGCGCTCGTCGTGGCTGACCGTTCCCTCGGTCATGCCCGCCGCGCTCCGCGGTGACCGTGATGACCTGCCGCAGCTCCTCGGTCACGACGCCGACTCGATCGACGCGCTGCTGGCTGAGCGCAAGGAGCACGAACAGGTGGAGGAGCTGCGCCTGGCGTACGTCGCCTGGACCCGGGCACGGCACGTGCAGTTCGTCTCGTGCTGGCGCTGGTCACCATCGATCAAGGAGGGGCGTGGGCCGTCCGCCTATGTGGAGAAGACCCGCGAGGCGCTGCTGCAATGGGGAGCGAGGCCCGAACGCTGGGCCGAGGTCGTGCCCAAGAAGACGGGACCCAAGGAAACGGGACCCAAGAAAACGGGACCCAAGAAAACGGGAACAGCGGGCGAGGAGGAGAATCCGTACGCCTCCCAGGAGGTCGACCTGCCATGGCCGATCAACCATCACACCCACGAGGTGGAGCGCCGCCTGGAGGCGGCCAAGCTGGTCAGGGAGGCATCACCGGGGCCTGATGACCTCGACGACCTCACCCTGCTCGAGCAGGTGAACCAATGGGACGAGGAGATCGAGCGACTGCTCACCGAGGCCGAGCGTGAGCGCGCGCCCGAGGTGGTCGTTCCACTGCCGTCCTCGATGTCCGCCACGGCGATGTCGAGGCTGCGTGACGACCCGCTCGGATTCGCGGCGGACCTGGTGCGCCCGATGCCACGCAAGCCCTCATCCCAGGCCCGCTTCGGCACCCGGTTCCACGCCTGGGTGGAGGCCCGGTTCGGGCAGCAGGATCTCTTCGATCCCGACGATCTGCCCGGCCGCGCCGACCACGGCATCGAGGACGAGTCCGGTCTCGAGGAGGTCATCGCCGCCTTCGAGCAGGGTCCGTTCGCCGACCGTCCGCCGTACCGCGTCGAGGCCGCCTTCGCGATCGTCCTCGCAGGTCAGGTCGTGCGTGGGCGGGTCGATGCGGTCTATCAGGAACCCGACGGGAGCTTCTTGATCGTGGACTGGAAGACCAACCAGACCCAGAACGCCGACCCGCTCCAGCTCGCCCTCTACCGGCTTGGGTGGGCGGAGCTGACGGGGGTGCCGTTGTCGCAGGTCAGGGCGGCCTTCTGCTACGTACGCTCTGGCCGGCTCGTCGAGCCGTCCGGGCTTCCGGGACGGGCGGAGCTGGAGCGGATCGTGGGCGGGGGGCGCTGACGCCTTTGGGCGGCCGGATGGGGTGGTCGGCGGGCGAAATTTTTCGCCCGCCCCGGGAGCATCCCTGGTGGGAGTGGGGCGGCGCGGCGAACGAATTTTCGTTCGGCGCAGGGACCGCCCTCTCGCCTGGCGGCCTCTGATGTGGGTGTGCAACGGCGATCAGAGGGACAGCTACTTGACCGTCCGCGCAACCTCCGGCAGCTCACCAGACTCGCGCAGCGAGTCGAGCAGGTCGCCGGGGAGGATCCAGACGGTGGCGAGCGGGAACGGGCGATCGCGCAGCATCACCGCGCCGGTGACGTAGGCCGGCTCACCGTTCGGGCAGGAGAAGACGATGTCGTCGCCCCACTCCCACTGGCGCTTGACGATCGTGGGCAGCATCCACCACATCAGCCAGTTTCGCTCGGCGTTCATCGACGAGCGGCGGCGTGGGCAGTTGTTGTCGTAGGCGACGACCGCGTCGGGGTGCTCGGCGAGGATCGAGCGGAGCTCGCCGATGACCGGGGTGTCGCGGTTGAAGTGGTCGTGGAACTCGTCCGAGGCGGTGTCGGCGACCACCGAAGCGGTGGTTCCCAGCACGAGGATGAGCGCGGTGACGACCACCGAGCGCACCCGGTCGGCCGTCAGTGAGCCCAGCCGTGAGCCCAGCCGCGAACCCAGCCGCGGGAGCGCGGCGAGCAGCGTCCAGACCACCAGCGGAACCAACGCGCACAGGGTCGCGATCAGCCAGAAGCGGTTCTCGTTGGTGAAGGACGGGATCGGCCCGGGCTGCGGGAACTCTCCGTCCGGAAGCGTCCACCACCACGGGATCGCGCCCGGGATGTGCGCCGGTGTGGTGTACGCCCAGGTGGGAGCGTCGGGTGCGACGACGAGAATGGTCACCAGCGAGATCCCGGCGACGAGGACCCAGGACCAGACGAGGACCGCCCGGGAGCGTACGGCCTGGATCGCCGCGCAGACACCGGCCAGCACGAGGACCGCGAAGACCGGGTCGATGTAGCGCCCGTAGATCCAGTAGTCGAAGCGTCGCCACTCCATGGTGAACAGGGAGTACTCGTTGCCCCAGTTCAGGCAGCTGAGCACGTACATCGACCCCGCCGCGATCAGCACGAACCCGGCCGGCCCCACCTGCCGCGAGCGGAGCTCCTTCCAGAAGAGCGCGAACACGACCACGAGGCCGACGACCACGACGCCGAAGCTGCCGACCAGCTGCGTCCAGGCCTCACCCGCGAAGGTGTCGACCCAGAAGCGTGGGTTGGCCGCGGCGACCTTGTCGAAGAAGTCCTCCGCCTGGAGGAACTTCCACGGCACCAGCTGCGCGTGGAACCACAGCGCCGCCTTGTTGGCCATCACGGCCAGCACGCCGGTGGCGACCAGCCCGGCGAGGAAGACCAGAGCGATCCGCCACCTGCGGGCCAGGAGGCTGTGGACGAGGAGGCAGACCAGCCACAGCGCCACCGCGGCGACGAAGACCTGCATCCGGGCGTGGGAGAACAGCGAGAGACCGGTGAGCAGGCTGAGCAGGAGTACGCCGCGGTAGGTGGGCTTCGTGTAGAGCCGGAACGCCACCAGGGTCGCCACGACGACGAGCAGCGTGATGAGGCGCTCGGAGAGGATGTAGTCGGCCTGGACCGCTCGGGGCGGCAACGCCATCACGATGGCGCCCGCGACCACGCCCTGCGCGGGTGTGACGCCGCAGAGACGTACAGCCACTCGGGCCAGCGGCCAGATCGTGATCATGGCGATCGCCAGGCCGACGACGATCGCGAGCTTGTAGAACGTGAACACGTTCGAGGTGACCAGCCACAGCGGCGCCAGCAGCACGCCCCAGCCGGGGTAGTAGCCGGGTGTGTTCAGCTGTGGTGCGTCGAGCCCGAGGACGGTCCGGCCGTGGATGACGGTTCCGATCTCGTCGTACATGAACGAGAGGCTGGATCCCCAGGCGATGTAGATGTTGACCGCGAGAGCGACCATGACGGAGACGACAGCGGCGATGCGCCAGAACCGGACCACGCGCGGAACATATACCGAACCTCCTAGGCTCTGTCGGGTGGACTCTCCGAATCTGCCCATCCATCAGCGACTCATCCAAGATCCGCACGACCGCACCGGCCACCTACGCACCGACGACGCCTGGGTGAAGAAGGCCTGGGCGGAGGAGAGCACGAGGGTCCTCGTGGTCGCCGGCAACAGGGTCGAGCCCTCCGGCGACTCCGGGGTGAGATGGCGTACGCCCTCCACGTCCCCCGAGGGGATCAGGCTGCTCCTCGGCGACAGCCCCGAAGGGGCCCGGTTCGCGGTCCTCACCGGACAGGAGGAAGCCGGCGAGGGCTGGCTCGACCTGCGCGGGCTCTTCCCGACGATGTTGGCCGACACGACCGAGGCGAGTCTCCTGATGCACGCGATCGGCCTGGCCGAGTGGCATCGGGCGACCCGGTTCTGCACGCGGTGCGGCGGCAGTCTCGAACCACGCGCTGCCGGCCACGAGCTGGCCTGCGCGGAAGGCCACCTGACCTTCCCGCGCACCGACCCGGCGGTGATCATGCTGGTGACGACGGGCGATCCCGGGACCGACGAGGAGCGTTGCCTGCTCGGCAACCACACCCGCTGGCCCGCGCCCTACTTCTCCACCCTCGCCGGGTTCGTGGAGCCGGGGGAGTCACTGGAGGACGCGGTCCGTCGTGAGGTCGCCGAGGAGGTCGGCGTACGTGTCGGGCAGGTCGACTACTTCGGCAACCAGCCCTGGCCGCTTCCGGCGAGCCTGATGCTCGGGTACTTCGCTCGCGCGGAGACGACCGAGGTCCGCTGCGACGAGGACGAGATCCGCGAGGCGCGCTGGTTCACCCGCGCCGACCTCGCCTCGGTGGCCGAGTCGGGTGAGGTGCTGCTGCCCAGCGGCGTCTCGATCAGCCGCTCGCTGGTCGAGGCCTGGTACGGCGGCGAGCTGCCCGGGTCGTGGTGAGCCGGCGCCCGGGGATCAGCGCGCCCGGATCAAGCAGAGAGCTCGGCGAGCTTCGCCTTGACCTGGGCGAGCGACGGGTTGGTCATCGCGGTGCCGTCGGAGTAGACGAGGGTCGGGACGGTCTGGTTGCCGCCGTTTGCCTTCTCGACGATCTGGGCGGCCTCGGGGATCTGCTCGATGTCGACCTCGTCGAAGGTGATGCCCTCACGGCCGAGCTGCCCCTTGAGCCGCTTGCAGTAACCGCACCAAGGCGTGGAGTACATCGTGAAGGTGCTCATCTGGCTCTCTCTCATGGGACTGTCGGCGCTGACCAATAGTGTTGGCTCGCAAGGCCTAACGTTCCCACGCCCAGGAGCCATTCCCAGTTGAACCCTGTCCTTCCTATGACCCCAGAGTCCCTCCTCGACGCCCTCGACCCCGAGCAACGACGGGTGGCCGAGGCGCTGCGCGGTCCGGTGCGGGTGCTGGCGGGCGCGGGGACGGGCAAGACCCGGGCGATCACGCATCGGATCGCCTACGGCGTCGCCACGGGCCTCTACGCGCCTCAGGAGGTCCTCGCGGTCACCTTCACCACCAGGGCGGCAGGGGAGATGCGGCATCGGCTGCGAGCGATGGGCGCGGGGGCGGTCCAGGCGCGGACCTTCCACTCCGCCGCGCTGCGGCAGCTGCGCTTCTTCTGGCCCAAGGTCTACGGCACCGAGCTGCCGAACCTGACCCAGTCGAAGCTCCCGCTGATCATCGCCGCCGCGCGCCGGCAGCGGATCGACGTCGACCAGGCCCAGCTGCGTGACCTCGCCTCGGAGATCGAGTGGTCGAAGGTCTCCAACGTCCACCCCGACGACTACCCGAAGGCGGCACAGGCGCGCGGCCGGGAGGTCGGCGGGCTGACCCCGGCGATGGTGGGGCATGTCTACGGGGCGTACGAGGACGTCAAGCGCACCCAGGGGCGCATGGACATGGAGGACGTGCTGCTGTTGACCGCCGGGCTCCTCGAGCACGACGAGCGGGTCGCGGCGCAGGTGCGGCGGCAGTACAAGTGGTTCACGGTCGACGAGTTCCAGGACGTCTCGCCGCTGCAGTCAGCACTGCTCGATCTGTGGCTGGGCGGACGCAACGAGATCTGCGTCGTCGGCGACCCGGCCCAGACGATCTACACCTTCGCCGGTGCCGATGCCGCCTACCTGCGGGACTTCCCGAAGAAGCATCCCGGCGCCACCTCGGTCGAGCTGGTCCGCAACTACCGCTCCTCGCCGCAGGTGGTGAAGGCGGCCAACAAGATCCTGGAAGGTACGCCGAGCGCCGGTGTCCAGCTGCAGGCGCAGCGCGACTCCGGGCCTGCCGTCGAGCACACCGAGCAGCCCGACGAGGTCGCCGAGGCCGAGGGCGTCGCCGCGGAGATCCTGCGCCTGCACCAGTCCGGCAAGCCTCACTCGGAGATGGCGATCCTGTTCCGGATCAACGCCCAGTCGGAGGCCTACGAGGACGCCCTCACCGCCCGCCGGATCCCTTATGTCGTACGCGGCGCAGCCCGGTTCTTCGACCGGCCCGAGGTCCGCGAGGCGGTGACCCGGATCCGGGGCGCGGCGCGAGGCGGCCAAGGGGAGACGGTCGGTGACGAGCTGCTGGAGTCGGTGCACGGGATCCTGGCCGGCATGGGCTGGACCTCGGAGCCTCCCGAGGGCCGTGGCCAGACCCGCGACCGCTGGGAGTCGTGGCAGGCGCTGATCGACCAGGCGCGCACCTTCGCCGCGGCGGGCGGGGATCTCGCCGGGCTGATCGCCGAGCTCGACCGCAGGGCGGCCGAGCAGCACGCACCGGTGCCCTCGGGCGTGACCCTGGCGACCTTCCATGCCGCCAAGGGGCTGGAGTGGGACTCGGTGTTCCTGGTGGGGCTCCAGGACGGCACCATGCCGTTCATCCTGCGTGGCGAGGAGCCCACGCCGGCCGAGATCGAGGAGGAGCGACGTTTACTCTACGTCGGGCTCACCCGGGCACGAGTGGACCTGAGCCTGTCGTGGGCGCTGGCTCGTCAGCCCGGTCAGTCCGCGCGGCGACGTCCGTCGCGGTTCCTCGACCCGCTGCGGCCGGCGCGATCCTCGGCGCCGACCCGGCGCCCGGGCTCCGGCAAGGCGCGGATGTGCAAGGCCTGCGGCGGACCGCTCGGCTCGGCCTCCGAGAAGCGGCTGGGACGCCACGAGGGCTGCGACGCCCCCTATGACGAGGAGCTCTACGGCCGGCTGAAGCAGTGGCGCAAGGAGACTGCCGAGGCCCTCCGCAAGCCGGTGTTCGTCGTCTTCACCGACGCCACCCTCGAGCAGATCGCCGAGCAGAAGCCCGGCACGCTCCAGGATCTGCAGCGCATCAGCGGTATCGGTCGCAGCAAGGTGGAGACGTACGGCTCGGAAGTCCTTGACGTCATCACCGCGAGCCTCTGAAAAGGCTTCACCAAAATTCCTGGAAATCAACAGGTTTAATCGTTTGCGGCAGACCTGCCCGGCCGGTTACTGTTCTTTCATCAAGTAAAGCCGCGCGCTCATCGAGCGCGCCCGATAGCCCCGAAGGAGGTGGCCCCAGTGACGATCAACACGATCAAGACGCCGATCAATGGCATCGCCATGTCCGCGTGCGGCCACCCCGAGCTGTCGAGCCCGACCTGGGCTACCCCGGCTACCGGTGCCTTTATCGGCGCCGGTTACGGCATGCGCGTCGAGCAGGGACTCGTGTCCCCGCAGGCGGATGCCATCAAGGTCAAGTCCCACGGGATTCGAGCCTGGAGTTGTTCGACTACGTAGAACCACGTAGTCACAGCAGCCTCCAGGCCGCGGAACCCGAAACCCGGGATCCGCGGCCTTTCTGTTTCTCAAAACCCGCGATCAGTCACAAAGGAGGTGAAAATATGACCAGCATTCTCGAGCCATCGGTGGTCGAGCCTGTCGAGACCAAGCTCGGTGTTCTACACGACCGGGCCAACCGGTTCGACGAGGAGCTGCTTCCCTGCCGGGCCAACAACCCCGAGCTGTGGTTCGCCGAGTCCCCTGCCGACGTCGAGTTCGCCAAGACCCTGTGCCAGGCCTGCCCGGTGCAGAGCCTGTGCCTCGACGGGGCTGTCGACCGGCGTGAGCCCTGGGGCGTCTGGGGCGGTCAGCTGTTCCTGCAGGGGAAGGTGATCCCTCGCAAGCGGCCCCGCGGCAGACCCCGCAAGGACGCTGCCTGAGCAGGCGTTCCAGCACCACCAAGCCGATTCAACGACGAAAGGCAACAGCCATGAACACGATCTCGACGACCACGGGCCTCGCCCGCTGACCGCCTAGGAAGACCAACCATGAACACTGATCGAGTACGGAGCACTCAGATGAACTTGCTTTACGAAGACCTGGCGCGCGCGCAAATGTCCGCGCGCCTGGGAGAGGCGCGTGAACTGCGACGAGGACATGCCCTCGTCAAGGCCGCTCGTCTTGGCCGCAAGGCCGAGCGGGCCGCCGTCCAGGCGAAGCTGGCTCTTGCCCGCGCGCTGTAAGAAGAAGCGCGGGCAAGACAGCCCGCTACGCACCGCCCGCGCGACCTCTATGACCTCACCCCTCTGATCGCGGGTGTGGAAGATGACCGGCCAGTCCGAGAAACCCTCGGACTGGCCGGTCCTATGTCAGAGCGCGATCAGAGGTCGGCGGCGATGATCCTCTCGATGTTTCTCTCCGCGAGCGCGGTGATCGTGACGAAGGGATTGACGCTCGTGTTTCCAGGAATGAGCGCACCGTCGATGACGTAGAGCCCCTGATAACCGTGCAGTCGGCCGTAGTTGTCGGTCGCCTTGTTCAAGATGGCGCCGCCCAGCGGGTGATAGGTCAGGTGGTCGCCCCAGATCTTGTTGGTACCGAAGAGATCGGTCCGGTAGATCGTCCCCTCCGTCCTGTTGATCTTGTCGAAGATGGTCTTGGCCATGTTGATCGAGTCCTGCTTCCACGCGGTCTGCCACGACAGGTCGACGTTCCCGCTGGCCGGGTTGTAGGTGAACGCCGCCCGGCGCTGGGTCTTGGTGATCGCGAGATAGAACGAGGCGAAGGTCTCGAGCCCGGCGGGCAGGGGCGCGACCTCGGCGAAGGCGCCGCCGGCGTCCCAGTTGTCGATGCCCGAGCAGGGGATCGTCGACTGCACGTCGCCGGTCGCGTCCCACACGTGGTTGGCGCGTCCGACCATGACGTTGCCGTTGTCACCCCAGCCCTGGCCGACATCGCTGTTCAGGGCCGGCAGTGCGCCGGTCGCCTTCATCTTCACCAGCAGCTTGCTGGTGCCGACGCTGCCGGCGGCGAAGAAGACCTTGCCCGCGTTGACCGTCTTCGTGGCTACGGTGTCGCCGGCCGTGTTGATCTCCTCGAGGACGACGTCGTACCCACCGGCCGCGGAGGGCCGGACCGAGGTCGCTCGGTGCAGAGGAGAGATCGCGACCTTCCCGGTCGCGGTGGCCTGGGCGAGATAGGTCTTCGGCAGCGTCCTCTTGCCGTAGTTGTTGCCGTAGAGGATCTCCTGGGCGAGCGCCGACTTCGGGACGCTGCCGTTGTCCTCGGCCTCCATGTAGTCCCAGTCGTAGACGTCCGGGACGAACGTCCAGCCGAACCCCGACCGCTCGGCGTGCTTCCGTCCCACCCTCGAGTACTGGTAGTACGACGTACGCTCGAACCAGTCCGGATCGACCTGGCCGACGCCGAGGGCGGCATTGGCCCGCGGATAGTAGGTGGCGTACATCTCCTCGGCGCCCACCGACGGCAGGACGTCGGCGAAGTTCTCGCGCTTCGGGGTGACGGCCATGCCACCGTTGACCAGCGAGCCGCCGCCGACGCCGCGTCCCTGATAGACGCTGATCCCGGCGAAGTCCTCGGCGTCGAGGATGCCGGCGAACTTCGGTACGTCCTTGTCGATCGGAAAGCCGAGGAAGTTGCTGATCGGTGCCTTGGTCCGAGTGCGCATCCAGAAGGAGCGGTAGTCGGGACTCGTCACCTTGGGATGGATCTTGCCGTCGGGACCGGGCGCGGCCGTGGCCCAGTCCTGACCCATCTCGACCATGTGGACGTCGACCCCTGCCTGGGCCAGCCGAAGGGCGGCCACCGAGCCGCCATATCCGGTGCCGATGACCAGCACGGGCACCTGCGCGCCGTTGCCGATCGACGACGACTTGGCGGCTGCCCACGTCGGGCTGGTTCCGAATGCTCCTCCCAGCATCCCGGCCCCAGCCAGCGAACCCGCGCCGAGCATGAACCCTCGGCGTGACAGGCCTCGCGACCTGTCCTCTCGTGGTGTGTTGCTCATGATGACCTCCCTTTCCATCACTGATTGCTAGAACATGTTCTAGTATGCCGGTGGGGGTGTCACGGATTTCACGCATTCACGCAAACCGACAGGACAAACCGACAAGGGAGGTCGCATGGTCACCGCATGTGTATGGGGCACGGGCAACATCGGTCGACTCGCCATCCGGGCGGTCGATGCACATCCGCGACTCGAGCTGACGAGCGTGCTCGTCCACGACCCCGAGAAGGTCGGCCGTGACGCCGGCGACCTCGGGGAGATCGGACGCAGCCTCGGGGTCGCCGCCACCGACGACATCGACTCGGTCCTCGCAGCGCGCCCGCAGGCGGTGGTGTACGCCGCGTCCGGGGACGTCCGCCCGGACGAAGCGCTGGCAGACATCGTGCGGGCGCTGGAGGCGGGGGCCGTGGTCGTCACGCCTGCCCTCTACGCGCTCTATGACCAGCGCAACGCGCCACCAGAGATGCGCGAACCGGTGCTGGCCGCGATCGCGTCGGACGGCGGATCGCTATTCGTGTCCGGTGTCGACCCCGGGTGGGCGAACGACACGTTGCCGCTGCTGGTCAGCGGCCTGGGCAGCGAGGTGGACGTCGTCCGGTGCCAGGAGATCTTCGACTACTCGACCTATGACCAGCCGGACTCCGTCCGCTATCTCGTCGGGATGGGGCAGCCGATGGACTATGACGCTCCGATGCTCGCCGAGACCGTGCCGACGATGGTCTGGGGCGGTCAGGTCCGGCTGCTCGCCCGGGCCCTCGAGGTCGAGCTCGACGAGATCCGGGAGACCGTCGAGCGACTGCCGCTGGACGCCACCGTGACAACCTCGTCGATGGGCGACTTCGAGAAGGGCACCCAGGGTGCGGTGCGCTTCGAGGTCCAGGGGATCGTCGGCGGCGAGCCGCTCATCGTCATCGAGCACGTCACCCGAATCCATCCGTCCTGCGCCCCGCACTGGCCGACGCCACCGGACGGGGACGGTGCTCACCGGGTGATCATCGAGGGCGACCCGCGGATCGAGGTGACGGTCGAGGCGACCGATCGGACCGGCAACCGGGCCGCGGGCGGCAACGCCACCGCGGTCGGCCGTCTCGTCGGCGCGATCGAGTGGCTCATCGACGCGCCGCCCGGTCTCTATGACGCGTTGGACGTCCCGGTCCGTCCCGCGACGGGCAAGCTCGGCGCCGCCAGGCTTGCCGGAGCCACGAAGACCGATGTCACCGAAGGAGCGTCCGCATGATCGTCGATGTCCCCGATGGGCGAGACCCGATCGAGTACGTATGGGGACGGATGGTCCCCGGGATCGGCCCGGCGGCCGCCGGCCTCTCCCTCGCCGTCTACGAGCACACCACGCTCGGTCTCCGAGAGTTCGAGGCCGCCAGGCTGCGGATCGCGCAGATCAACGGCTGCGTCTTCTGCCTCGACTGGCGCACCGAGCGAGACGGCCAGAAGGTGGAGGAGTCGTTCGCGGACGCGGTGACCGACTGGCGCACCACCGACGCGTTCGACGAGCGCACCCGGCTCGCCGCCGAGTTCGCCGAGCGCTATGCCCTCGACCACCACGGCATCGACCAGGACTTCTGGGATCGCATGTCCGCCGTCTACGCCGATGCCGAGATCGTCGAGCTGAGCATGTGCCTCGGCTCCTGGCTTGCGTTCGGCCGCCTCAACCACATCCTGGGACTCGATACGGCCTGCATGCTGCCCTCGATCACGAGCTGACGGGTCCGCCCGGCCCTGAATCTCACGGGCCGGGCGTGACCTTGTTCCAGATGTCGGGACGTTCCGGCCCAAGGGCCGGAATTAACGCCGCTCTCACGCCGAGGTGACGCAGAATTTCGGTGTTTCGGCGTGGGGGCCGCAGAATCTCGACCTATCGTTGGGACATGAAGACCTGCGACTTCTGCGGATGTCACGAAGCCGATCCCTACCGCCTCCTGGCGTGGACCACCGCAGTCGAGCGGGGCCGCACGAAGTCGTTCTGTGAGGCCTGCTCGCGGCGCCACGTACGTTCGATGGAGGCCAAGCTCGACTCCGACTGGTGGGCCTGAGCTCACCTCCGCTGAGCTCACATCCTTTGAGGCGCCTCGATGCCGAGAAGCCCGAGCCCCTCTGACAGCACCCGCCTGGTCGCCTCGCACAGCGCGAGCCGGGTCTGCCTGACCTCACCCTCGGACCTCAGCACTGGACAGGTCTCGTAGAACGTGGTCAGCGCCGTTGCCAGGCCATAGAGGTACGCCGTCAGGTGATGCGGCTCCAAGGTGTCGGCGACCTTGGCGACCACCGGTGCGAAGCCGGTCAGCTCCAGAGCGAGCCGCCGCTCGGCCGGGTGGTGCAGCGTGCCGAGGGCGCGGTGTTCCGAGCCTGTCGGAGGGTGCGTCTCCTCGGCCTTGGCCAGCACGTTGCAGACCCGGGCGTGGGCGTACTGCAGATACGGGCCGGTCTCCCCGGTCGTGGCCGACATCCGGCCGAGGTCGAAGACGTAGTCGCGGGCGAGGTGGTTGGAGAGGTCGGCGTACTTCACCGCGGCGTTGGCCACCGCACGGACGACATCTGGGTTGTCGTAGCGCTCGGCCACGGCCGCCTCGGCGTCGTCGAGGAGCGCCGTGAGGGTGACGGTATCGCCGGAGCGGGTCTTGAACGGGCGCCCGTCGGGGCCGAGCACGGTCCCGAAGCCGATGTGCTGGACCTCGACCGGCTCGGGGAGCCAGCCGGCGGAGCGCGCGACGGTGAAGACCATGTCGAAGTGCTGGCTCTGGCGGTGGTCGACGATGTAGACGGCGCGGTCGACGGACAGGTCGTCCACACGGTGCCGGATCGTGGCCAGGTCGGTCGCGGCGTACCCGAACCCGCCGTCGGACTTCCGCACGATCAGCGGCAGCGGTGCTCCGTCGCGGCCGACGAAACCGTCCGGATAGGCGACCTGGGCACCGGCCGACTCGGACAGCAGGCCCAAGGCCCGAAGGTCGTCGACGACACCCGGGAGCTGGTCGTTGTAGCGGCTCTCGCCATCGAAGTCGTCGTCGGTCAGGAGTACGCCGAGCCGACCGTAGGTGGCGTCGAACTCGGCCATCGAGGCGTCGACCAGGGCCCGCCACAGCGCGAGAGTGGTCGGGTCGCTCGACTGTAAGGCGACCACCCGCCGCCTGGCGGAGTCGGCGAAGCCCGGGTCGTCGTCGAAGCGCGCCTTGCCCCGCTGGTAGAGAGCGAGCAGATCGGCCATGCCGAGCGCGGCGACGGTTTCGGGGTCGTGGAGGCCCTCGCCGAGGAGCTCCTCGACCAGCATCCCGAACTGGGTGCCCCAGTCGCCGAGATGGTTCTGGCGCACCACCTCGTGACCCGCATAGGCGAGCACTCGGGCCAGGGCGTCACCGATGACCGTGGAACGGAGATGGCCGACATGCATCTGCTTGGCGACGTTGGGGGAGGAGTAGTCGACGACGACCCGCTGGGGTGCAGCCGGTGCCGGAACGCCCAGGCGCTGATCAGTCAGCAGGGCCCTGACGGCGTCGGAGAGGACCTCCGGTGACCAGGTCACGTTGAGGAACCCGGCACCGGCCAGCTCGACGGTGGCCAGGGCTCCGAGGCGATGTGTCGAGCTTGTCGAGATGCGATGTATCGAGCTTGTCGAGATGTCGACGGCGTCGACGATGCGGGCGCCGATCTCACGCGGCGCCAGGCCGAGCGGGCCGGCGAGGCGCAACGGGAGATTGGACTGGAGATGTCCGAACTCGGGCCGGGTGGACGGGCGCAGCTCGGGGTCGATGTCGGCGTAGGCATCGCCGAAACAGATGGTGACGGCCTTCCGCAGGTGTGCGGACAGGGCGAGGGTGTGCTCGTGCACGAGAGTGGTCCTAAGAGGGTGAAGAGACAGCCTGACGCGAAGGCGGGGTCAGAGACCCATGCCTCGTCGTCGCAGCGCGCTCTTCGTGACCATGCCGGCAAGAGTGCCGGAGCGGCGAGACGAAGGTCAAGCCGATCCGTCGGCCCTGGCGTTGCCCGAGGCGATCAGGTCCCAGGCGCAGCCGCAGTAGGGATGCCGCAACCACTGCCGGGTGGCGGGCTCGTCGTCGCGAGTGAGGATCGCCGACGTCGACCAGGAGACCGGCGTGCGCCCGGCGAGATAGGTGCGGGCGTCGCGTACGGCCCAGGAGAGTGCGAGCGCCCGCAGCAGCGCGTCGGGCGGCACCTCGGTGCCGAGGAGCTGGCGCACGACCACGGCGCGGCGGTCGTCCTCCTCGGCGAGGGTGGCGTCGACGCACCGCAGGCACGCGGTCACCCCGGGGACGACCAGGGGACCGACCGACCAGGCGTCGGGACCGCTCTCGACAACGAGGTGCGCCCGTCCTTCGCGCACCATCTCGTCGGCGCGCTCACGGTCGAGCGGACCCTCGGAGAGGAGAACGACGATCTCCGGGACGGTAGCGGCCGGGCCGGTCAGCGCCTGGGCCGCGGAGACCAGCGCGGGCGGACCGTCGAAGGCGATCTGCGGTGGGGGTTCGCTATGGTCCGCGACCATCAGGAGCCCGGCATTGCCGAGCTGCTGCATCGCATGCCGCCCCGGCAGATGGTCAGGCTCGACGGCCCGTCCGGCGGCGAGGTCGGTCAACAGGCGGCGTACCTCCACGCCGTCCTGCACGATCGCCCGCCGCGGCGGGTCGATGCCGATCTGAAGTCTGGTCTCATCACGTCGTACGGCCACATATCCCGGCCGAATCCGGTAGCGCGTATCCATGGCGGGAAGTCTCACACCGCCTGGAAGTTCCTGCCACCAGCATCCGCGCCCCCTGTGGATAACTCGCCGAGAAGTCACTTCTGCAGGCCGAGTTGGCACCTCTGTGACGCTTCGGCCTGCAGAAGTGACCTCTCGGCCTGCAGAACTGACGCCTCGGCTAAATCGCGTAGCGGCGCCGCCGGAACATGTCCGGAGACGCCGCCGCGTGGGCTCAGAATGAGCTGAGCGATCAGGCCTTACCAAGGATGCGGTTGAGATTGGTGCTGCAAACAGGGCAGACAGCCTTGGCCATCTTGGTGCCCTTGTCGTTCACCCGGATCTCACCGGTTGCCTCGCGCTTCTCCTTGCACTTCACGCAGTAGAACTCGCCGCTCCAGGTCTCCGCCATGACGGCCTCCTTGCCTTTATGTAACTGGTCGTCGCGACGGGGTTGTCAGGGAAGCCCGTCGGAAGCTCGCCATAGCGAGCCTCCTCGACCCTACGACACACGGCGCTCTCGGCGGCAACACGGGCTGTCCAGCGTGTGTCGGCGTGTTGGCGTCATACCGGGGGAATCCGAGGTTTCGATGACGAATCGAATACCTCTGCGGCGACCCTCGGAAGTCGCCCGGGTCTCGACACGCGGACGCGGATTCGCAAGCTCGTCCGCTCGCTCGCTCGACCTCGTCTTCGCTCGGCCTTCGCTTCTTCGTCGCGAAGCCCGGGTCGCCTCAAATTGGAGGGACCCCCGGTGCCTGGATCGTCCTTCGCCTTCCCCTTGCGAAGGCCGTCCGGCGGCGCCGGGGGTCCCACTGACATCGAACTTAAAGAGGTTGAGGGGGCGCGTCAACGTGCCACTCCGCGAGGCTTGTGGACAAGGTGTGGACAACCCCGCTTTGCTTGGGGACAGCCGGTGGAAGACGTGCCCGTTCCTGTGGGTAACCATGACGAACGGGCGGGGAATGTTCGGTTGAACATAGGCTTTGACCTGGGAAAAGCACTTCTCCGCGGCCTGTGGAGGAAGAAATAGTTGGAGGAAGTTTTGTGACGGGCACGGTTTTGGGAGCGGCACTGTTGAAAGGGGCGCGGCGTGAGTGGTCCTGATGAGGTGCTGTCTCCGGTCGCGGCCCTGCGCCGGATCGCGTTCCTGCTCGAGCGTGGCCGCGAGGACACCTACAAGGTGAAGGCCTTCCGTGCCGCGGCGGCCGCCATCCTCCCGCTCTCCACCGATGACGTACGCAGCCGAGCGGACGAGGGCACGCTGACCGAGCTGAGCGGCGTCGGCGCGAGCACGGCCAAGGTCATCGCCGAGGCCGCACGTGGTGAGGTCCCACAACGCCTGCAGGACACCGAGCGGATCCACGGCGGACCGCTGACCGCCGGGGGAGCGGGGGAGCAGCTCGGGAGCAGAATCAGGGGAGACCTGCACAGCCACTCCGACTGGTCCGACGGCGGTTCGCCGATCGAGGAGATGGCGTTCACCGCGATCGAGCTGGGCCATGACTACCTCGTGCTCACCGACCACAGCCCGCGTCTCACCATCGCGAACGGGCTCAGCGCTGCCCGCCTGGAGCGCCAGCTCGGCGTCGTCGACGCCGTCAACACCCACCTCGCGGGCCATGGGTTCACCCTGCTGAAGGGGATCGAGGTCGACATCCTCGACGACGGCAGCCTCGACCAGACCGACGCGATGCTCGACAAGCTGGAGCTGCGGGTCGCCAGCGTCCACTCCAAGCTCAAGATGGAGAAGGAGCAGATGACCAGGCGGATGGTCGCCGCCGTCTCCACGACACGGATGAACGTCTTGGGCCACTGCACCGGGCGCCTGGTCACCGGCAACCGCGGCACTCGCCCCGGCAGCCAGTTCGACGCGCGCAGGGTCTTCGAGGCGTGCGCCGAGCACGACGTCGCTGTCGAGATCAACTCCAGGCCCGAGCGGCGAGACCCGCCGACGAAGCTCCTCGAGCTCGCTCGGGACATCGGATGCGTGTTCTCGATCGACTCCGACGCCCACGCTCCGGGGCAGCTCGACTTCCTCGTCCTGGGGTGCGAACGAGCCGAAGCCGCAGGCATAGAAGAGGAACGGATCATCAACACCTGGCCCAGGGATCGCCTGCTGGCCTGGGCGAACAGGTAGTTTCTTGAGTCATGGACCGGCCAGAGATCGAGGTGCGGCGCAGCAAGCGCCGCCGGCGTACGGTCTCTGCCTACCGTGACGGCGACCGCATCATCGTGATGATCCCGGCTGCGATGTCGCAGCGCGAGGAGACCGAGTGGGTCGAGCAGATGGTCGCCCGCCTGGAGAAGGCCGAGCGCCGTCGCAAGCCGTCCGACGACGTGCTGATGAGGCGGGCCAAGACGCTCAGCGATCTCTACTTCGGCGGGTTGGCCAAGCCGGACTCCGTACGTTGGGTCGAGAACCAGAACACCCGCTGGGGCTCCTGCACGCCGGGCGACCGATCGATCCGGCTCAGTGCGCGTCTTCAGGGCATGCCCGCATGGGTCGTCGACTACGTGCTCGTTCACGAGCTCGCGCATCTCTTCGAGGCCAAGCACAACGACGCGTTCTGGGCCTGGGTCGAGCGCTATCCCCAGGCCGAGCGCGCCAAGGGCTATCTGGCCGGATGGTCAGCCGGCGCCAGGATCCCCGCCCCGCCGGGCGAGGATGGCGTCGAGATCGACTGATCCACGCCGTCGACCCGATGTCGACTACCTCGTGCCGCCGCGTCCCTCCCAGGCGTCGATCGGGCTGAAGGGAAGGCAGAACAGGTAGTCGTTGCGGCGGAGAATCAGGTTTGGGATCGCCATCAGTTCGCAGCCGCAGCGTCCGGCTGCGGCCAGCACCACCAGCGGAACGCCGACCGCGACGAGCATCGCCACCGGGTAGATCTGCATGAGGACGAGCCAGCCGCCTGTGACCGCGAGGGCGCTGCCTGCGCCGAGCCGCAGCGCCGGCTTGGCGCGGCCTCGCAGCAGCACAGCGAGCGTCAGGGCCGTAGGCACGATCACCGCGCCGACGAGTGAACCCAACGGTCGGGACCCGGCGCCGGGCAGGTCGAGCCATGGATGCTCGTGCGGCACGGCGACGGCCCACCCGATCAAGGCAACGCCGGCCAACGCCCTGGTCGTCGTACCCCACGGTCCGATCTCGCGGCTGCGCCGGAACCTTCCAGGGTTTCTCGTCTGTTCGTATGCCTCGCTTCTCATGTCTACTCCAGGGTGGTCGAGACCAACGGTCAACAGCAGCGTGACCCCTGCACCTGGGTACCGGGTCAAGTCTTCCGCTCGCCGCTGCCGAGCTGGCTGGTCGTGGCCGCGGGACGGGTCGTTGCAGCCTTTCTGGAGACCGTGTTCGTTGCGGCCGCGACGTACGGCCTCGTCTCGCTCTTCGTTCCGCTTCGGATCGACTGGACCGCCGCTGCTCTCCTGCCCCTGCTGATGGGCGCGGTGGCGGCGATCGGCGTCTCGCTCGGTGTCGCCGGCGCCACCTTGGTGTGGAAGCGGATGCATCTGGTCAACGACACCCTGATGGTCATCGTGATGCTCTTCAGCGCGAGCGCGCTGCCACTGATCGAAGTGGCCGGCTGGTGGGCTGCCATCGGCCGGGTACTGCCACTCACCGACGTCGTCGGCGGGCCCTACCGCACGCTCATCGCTGATCAGCAGCTGCTCGCGTGGGGTACGGGTGGTTACGTCCCGGCACTGCTCGTCGCGCTGGGGTACCTGCTGCTCGGCGTACTCATCTTCACCTGGGGAGAACGGACCGCGAAACGCCGGGGCACCCTGGGCCGCTACTGACCGATCGCGGACGCCGCAACTGGCCGCAGGGTCGATGGTGCGTATCACTTGCCGGTCGGATCAGACCCCCAGCTGAGATTCCAGCGCCCGGCCCAACTCGTCGCGGTGCGCGATGATCGGGCGGCCCCAGGCAACGAGCTCAGACGGTTCATCGCGGTAACCCCAGGTCGCCGTCGGCTGGTACACGAACGCGGCGTCCCAGTGCACCGGAAGGTCGCCGTAGCCCCGTGCGGCGAACCAGCGCCCGACCAGCTGGTTCTCGTCCCATAGATGGTGGACCCGCGGGTCGGTGAGGATTCGGTCCTCCCACTCGGTCCGAGCATCCGTCCCCAGCACCGGCAGCCAGACCGCGTAGACGGCCACGTCCGCGTCGGGGCCGTCAGCCAGCTGCTCCTGGAGCCAGGCGGCACCGCGCAGGCAGGTCACGCAGCTGGGCGAGAGAATCGCGATCACCCGGGTCGTGTCGCCGTCGGAGTCGAACAGCTCACGCAGCTGCCCGAGGTCAGCCAGGTCTGCCAGCTCGTGGGCCTTGCCCGAGCTGCGCAGAGCCTCGCGTTCGGAGTCGGTCGCCGCGCGTGAACTCAGGTCGGCGGTCTCCCACGGCGGAACGGCGCGGTCAGAGCCCCGATCCCCGAGCCCAAACCCGATCAGGGCGCCCACGACAACCAGCGCGGCGCCCCCGATGACAAGACGCCGAGAGCCGGCGAACGCCACGAGTCCGGCCACCATGACGAACACACCGACCAGAAGGACGACCAGCAGCGACCACGGCCGAGCGGCCTGTACCTCGATCCACGCGGCGAAGTCGGAGACGACCCCGAGCACGGGGTCGGACGCCGCCTCCGAGGGCGACCCGAAGCCGGTCCGGATCCAGAAGTACGCCAGGTAGACAGCGGCCAGGACCAGCAGCACGCCGGTCAGGCGACCCACGTGCGGGAGCAGCCGACTGGACCATCGGGAAAGCCCGGCACGGGTGAGCGTGGCAGCCGTCGCCAGCAGGACCAGGACCAAGGCCAGCCCCAGCCCATAGGCGAGGAACGCGACAAGCACCGGTAGTCCACAGGGGTTGAATGCGGCGAGCGCCCCAGCCGCCAGCGCGACCGAGAACGGGACAACGTCCATGCTCAGATGGTCGGCCCTGTACCCACGTATCGGGTCAACCGGTCAGCTACTTGACCTGTAGTTGGGTCGCAGGTTCATTGTTGGTGGTATGTGGACCAGTGAGGTCGCAAGGCGGGCCGGCGTGAATCCGCAGACGTTGCGCTACTACGAACGACGGGGCATCTTGCCGGCCCCGGGGCGGACGGCGTCCGGCTATCGCGACTACCCGGGGTGGACGGTGAATCTGGTGCGGTTCGTCAAGCATCACCAGGAGTTCGGGTACTCCCTGAAGGACATCGAGCAGCTGCTGGAGCTTGTCGACAGTGGCGCCGCGAGCTGTGCCGAGGCCCGAGCGGTCACGGCCGCTCGGGTGGCCGACCTGGATCGCAGGATCGCCGAGCTGCATCGGATGCGGCAGTGCCTTGCCGACATGGGTGCCGTCTGTCGGGGTCTCGGCCCCGGCCGGCTGTGTCGCGTCATGGCGCGGACGGTCGAAGCCATCGACGCGACCGGCGCCGACGGCGACCACGAGCAGTGCGACTGCCCGTCGGGCTGACGTACCGCCGCAGATCGCCCGACCCGCGACACCCTGGGGAGGTCTGTCCGAGCC
>NZ_JBOHDN010000202.1:0-4604 GCF_050699375.1 Nocardioides sp.
CACCGCTCTGCGCGGCGCCGCATCGGTCGAGGAGGACGAGGGCGAGCACGTTCCGCGAAGCTCGTTCCTCGACCGGGCCAGCGAGCGCTGGAAGCAGCGCCGACGCGACAACGACGTCTGACCGACAACTCAGCCCAGATCCACCGATCTCCGCCTGCTGCGCGCCACCATACGGGCGCGCTGGCGGCGTTGCCGCCGCTCGACAGACGCCCGGTATGCCTTCGCGGGCGGCGCCTTGCCAGCACACCCGTCTGGTGACGCTCGCGACGGCGGCGATAGGCGGATCTGGGCTAAGAGGAGATCAGCTCCCGCTCGGACCGCGCCGTCGGTCCGTCGGAGGCTTGCGCCGGGGGCCGGCGGAAGACCGACCTGGGCCACAACGCAGCCCGGCGACGGGCCTCCTTGCCCGCCTGCTCCCTGAGCGCGGCACAGACGAGGCGTACGTCGTCCCCGACGGCCTCGGTGGTGCGATGCTCCGCATACCGGCCGCGCTCGACCGCGGCCACGATCCGCTGCAGCGCCAGCATCGGCTCCCGGCCACGCATCTCGGTGTTCAAGGTGGCAGCGGCCTCGCGTGGGGAGCGCGTCCCGGACCAGGGCAGACCCAGGTCGATCGCGGTGTCGCCCAGCTCGGTCCAGCCCGTCTCCGCGTCGCCGGCGAGACGAGCCGTACGCCGCCGGCGACGGATGACCGTAGGCGCGGCGAGCCCGATCAGGGCGACCAGGGCGAGGACCCCCAGACCGGTCCAGATGACGCCGGCGTTGGACTCCTCGGCGCCGGGATCGGCGACCTCGGGCGTCTCCGGGGCCTCTCGCTGCGGCCGGTTGGGCAGCGGCTCGGCGCTCGCGTTGCCGCTCGGGAGCGGTGCTTCCGGTGCATCGGGAGGGGCGCCCAGCGCACCCGCGGTGTAGTCGGGCTCGCTGGTGTCGGCGTCCGCCGGCGTCGGCTCGAAGCGGACCCAGCCGATGTCCTCGAACCACAGCTCGGGCCAGGCGTGCAGGTCGCGGCCGCGGAACTGCCAGGCGCCGTACTCGTCCTGGTCGCCGCCGAGGAAGCCGAAGGCGACCCGGGCCGGGATGTCGAGCTCGCGGGCGAGCACGGCCATCGCCGCCGCGTACTGCTGGCAGTAGCCGATCTTGTTGGTCGTCAGGAACTCCAGCAGCGCCTCGCTGTCGGAGCCGACATCACGCTCCAGGCTGTAGGTGAACTCGCCGCTGTGACGGAACCAGTTCTGCAGGGCGACCGCCTTGGCGAACGGACCTGTGTGGTCGGCCGTCCTGTCGATCGCGATCTCATGGATCTCGTCGGGGAGCAGCGGGAGATCGGTCATGCCCGGTGGCGCGCCGACACCCGGTTCGCCGGCGGCCAGCAGGCGTTGCTGGGAAGGCTCGACCGGAGCGGCGGTCATCCGCCAGGACTGCCCGGCGACGGTGTCGTCCCTGCCGTTGGTGGACATGAAGTCGAGCGTGTCCTCGTCATAGCGCCAAGGTCCCCGGGCGACGACCTCGAGCGGATGGGTGAAGACCGGGAGCCAGGTCGACTCGAAGTTCTCGCTCGCCTTCAGCTGGTAGGTCGTGGACTCGCCGAGCAGGGTTTCGTCCGACATCGGCGGGTCGAAGGCGGCCACGCCGGTCTGGTCGGAGGGGACGTCGCGGTTGCCGGAGGTCCACTCGGTGCCCGTGAACTTCGTGAGCGCGCCGATCCGCAGGTAGGAGGGCGGCGTCTTGGGCTGCTCGTAGACCGGGGTGACCGTCACCATCACCTCGTCCGTCTGCCGGCGCAGGTCGTCGTAGAGCCCGACGGTCGGGTTGATCACCCGCAGTGGTCCGTTCCCGTCACCCGGACCGAAGCCGGGCAGGGTGACGTTCGGGCTGGGCAGCCAGGCCGGAGTGAGCAGGGCGATCGCGACCGCGGCGACTCCGATCACCGCCGGTCCGGCGGCCGGCGCCGTGGGGAGGTCCTCGTCGAGCCGGCGGCCCCAGCGACCCAGCTGCTGGGCGCGGTCGAAACGCAGCATGACCAGGAAGGCGGCGGCGGTGACGGCGAAGACGGGCCACGACACCCCGCCCCAGCCCCCGGCGCCGATGATGCTGAACGGCACGCTGAAGATCCCGAGCACCACCAGTCCCATCATCGGTGGGCGCCGCAGCGAGACGGCCAGGATGTCGGCCAGGAGCACCGCCGCCACGCCGCCCGGAACGAGGTAGGGCGCGACGCCTGACCCGGACATCGGCAGATCGAAGGGCGTGAACGCGGCGTACGCGTCGGTCATCTCCGCCACGATCCGTGCCCGGCCGTCGCCGGTGACCGGGAACGGGTGCCGCACGACCAGCAGGCCGGTCGCGATCGTGCCGAGGAGCAGCTGAAGCAGCACCACGACGGAGCCGTGCACGCGCAGCAGCCGAGCGGAGATGCCGGTGCCGACCACGAGCAGGCCGGCGACGAGGACGGGCCCCAGATAGGGGAAGCGGTCGTCGGTGAACGAACCCCACGACAACAGCGCGAGCAGGACGGTCGCGAAGCACGTCACCGGCACCGCCATGGTGGGCACGGCGCCGCGTACGTCGGTGGACGTCATCATCGCGCGGCCTCCATCGAGGCCGCGGCGCCACGAGTGCCGAGCTGGCGCCAGCGCGTCGCAATCGAGTCGCCGACGCCGAGCTCGACCGCCTTCCAGCCGTGCTGGACAAGCAGAGGTACGCCGCTGGGCCGCCGCTGCTCGGGGGCCAGCGGCACCGCGCTCCAATCGTCGACGGCGAGCGAGAAGGCGAGAGCGGCCCCGGTGCGGTGCCGTACGCGGCGAAGCACGCTCACGTCCTCCTGGTCGATGGCCCCGAGCACCGCCACGGTGACTCCGCCCTGGCCGGCCTCGCCCATCCAGGAGGCGTCGATGCGGTGGTGCTGGACGGTCTCGAGCACGGCGAGCGCCTCCAGCAGGGCGGCGGCGTCGGCCTGGCCCTCGCGGTCGTGCCAACCCGCGTTGATCTCGCCGCCCGAGGTCACCAGCCGCACCGAGTAGCCGGCACTGACCAGATGCACCGAGACCGAGGCGGCGACGATGACGGCCTGCTCGAAGGAGGAGGCCGCGCCCTGGCCGCAGTGGCCCGCGCGGCGGTTGTCGAGGAAGACCGTCGCCCGTGCCTGCCAGGGCTGCTCTTCGCGGCGCACCATCAGCTCGCCGAGGCGGGCGGAGCTCGGCCAGTGCACCCGGCGCAGCTCATCGCCGCGGCGGTACTCACGCACGGTGACGTCCTCCGCGCTGCCGCCGAGGAAGGCCCGCGGCCGGGAGTCGCCCGACGAGGTGGCGTTGCCGGTCAGAGGAGTCGAGGGCAGCGGGATCACCCGCGGCGTGACCGTGAACGGCACCGTCGAGTGGAAGGCGCGGTTGAGCTCCACGAGACCGAACGGGTCGGCCACGGTCACGCGCATCGGGCCGATGTCGAACCGGCCCCGGACCTCCGAGCGGATCTGGTAACCGAGCTTGTGGCGCCAGCCGAACCCGATCCGGTCGACCACGAAGCGGGGGCGTCCGCCCAACGAGTAGGGGACCGTCTCCTCCAGCAGCAGGGTCCCGGTGGGGATCCGGCCCTCGTTGGCCACGGTCAGCTCGACCTTGGCCGGCTGACCGGCCTCGGTCAGGTGCGGCTCGATGTGGCGTACGAGAGCGAGCCGGTAGCGGCCCCAGGCGGCGACCACGGCGGTGACCAGCGGCAGGGCGACCAGCAGGATCCCGATCCGGGACAGCGAGGACTGGTCCAGCAGCATCCCGCACACGATGGCGGTGATCCCGGCCGCCAGGAAGGTGCGGCCCCGGATCGTCAGTCCCGACAGCGCCTCACGCATCGGATCCCTTTCTTACAACCGGGTCAGGCCTGGGGGACCGGCACGGCGGACACGACGGCCTCGAGGATGTCGGCGACCGAGCGGCCGTGCATCGCCGCGGAGGCGCTGGGGAGCAGACGGTGGGCAAGGACCGGACCGGTCAGCCTGCGTACGTCATCGGGGAGCACGAACTCGCGCCCGTTCATGGCCGCGTGTGCCTTGGCGGCTCGTAGGAGATGAAGGCTGGCACGAGGGGAGGCGCCGAGGGCGAGCTCGTTGTTGGCGCGGGTCGCCGCCGTCAGGCCCACCGTGTAGCGGCGCACCGCGTCCGCGACGTACACCTGGTTGACGACCCCGACAAGCTTGCGGATCTCGGCGGCGTCGGCCACCGGCTCCAGGTCGTCGAGCGGGTTGCTCGCGCTGTGGTTGGTCAGCATCGCGATCTCGGAGCCGACCGGGGGATATCCCACCGAGACGCGCGCCATGAACCTGTCGCGCTGTGCCTCGGGGAGGGCGTACGTCCCCTCCATCTCGATCGGGTTCTGGGTCGCGATCACCATGAACGGTGAGTCCAGCTGGTAGGTCACGTTGTCGACGGTGACCTGGTGCTCCTCCATGCACTCCAGCAGCGCCGACTGGGTCTTGGGGGAGGCGCGGTTGATCTCGTCGCCGACCACGATGTTGGCGAAGATGCCGCCCGGGCGGAACTCGAACTCGCGGGTGTTCTGGTTGAACACCGAGACCCCGGTGACGTCGCTCGGGAGCAGGTCGGGGGTGAACT
>NZ_JBOHDN010000203.1:0-8047 GCF_050699375.1 Nocardioides sp.
TACCCGACAGCGTGCCGGCCTGGTAGACCGGCCCGTCGGGGCTCAGCGAGCTCATCACGTCGGCGCGGCCGCCGAACGCCGCTGCCGGGAAGCCGCCACCCATCACCTTGCCGAAGGTGACCAGGTCGGGCGTCCAGCCCTCGTTCTTGCCATCCAGGCCCCACTGCCCCTGCTTGCTGGCCCGGAACCCGGTCATCACCTCGTCGGAGATGAACAGAGCGCCGTTGCTCGTGCAGGTGGTTGCGAGGAACTCGTTGAACCCGGGCTCGGGCGGGACGACACCCATGTTGCCCGGCGAGGCCTCGGTGATCAGGCAGGCCACGCGCCCTGCGTACTCCTCGAACGCCGCCGTGACCGCGGCTCGGTCGTTGTAGGGCAGCACGACGGTGAGCTCGGTGCTGCTCTCGGGAACGCCCGGGGTGCCGGGGATCGCGTGCGTGACCAGCCCGGAGCCGGCGCTGGCGAGCAGCGAGTCGACGTGGCCGTGGTAGTTGCCGGCGAACTTGAGGATCACGTCGCGCCCGGTGAACCCCCTGGCCAGGCGAATGGCCGACATCGTCGCCTCGGTGCCGCTGCTGACGAACCGCACCTTCTCGACCGGCGCCCTGCTCACGATCTCTTCCGCGAGCTCTACCTCAGGCGTCGTCGGGGTCCCGTACGACGTGCCCCGCGTGACCGCCTCCAGGACCGCCGCCTGGACCTCCGGATGGGCGTGGCCCAGCAGCATCGGACCCCAGGAGCAGATCAGGTCGACGTACTCGTTCCCGTCGACGTCGGTGAGCCACGCTCCCTTCGCCTCCCGGATGAACCGCGGCGTCCCGCCGACTGCGTTGAACGCGCGCACGGGCGAGTTCACACCGCCCGGCGTCACCGCCTTCGCTCGGGCGAAGAGGGCTTCGGATGCCGCTGCGGACAGGGGTGAGATGTCGTCAGGCACCCGAGCATTCTCCCCCACTGCCGCCGGATCCTTCACATTCGGTGCACCTTCCTATATGAGCCGAAGGTCCCGGCGGCGACGCGGCAACGGTCGTGCCGACCTCTACGCCCGGCGTTGGATGTAGAGGCGACTGCCCTCGTCGCCGGCCCTCTCCAGTCGCACGACAC
Organism: Nocardioides sp.; assembly: GCF_050699375.1. Classification (GTDB taxonomy): domain Bacteria; phylum Actinomycetota; class Actinomycetes; order Propionibacteriales; family Nocardioidaceae; genus Nocardioides. The sequence goes on from NZ_JBOHDN010000203.1 coordinate 1,105, forward strand.
CGGGCACGGCGGCGTCGGCGATGCGCGCGGGGTCGGCCCAGTAGCCGGCGTTCGGGTTGCGGAAGAAGGTCGCCCACAGCGAGCCGCCGCGGTCCGTGAAGATGTTGTTGTGGCCCGCGCCGACGCCCGCGGTCCACCGGCGTGAGTAGGGGCCCTCGAAGCTGTCCGAGACGGCGAGGATCGCGTCGTACTGATACTGGGTGCGCCCGGGTCCGGGCGGGTCATAGGCGTATCGGGTGCTGCCGTCCGCGGCGGCCGAGCTCCGGTTCCAGGCAGCGTGGAGGAGGTAGTACCTGCCGTCGTGCTTGAACACCTGAGCGCCTTCGAGATACGGCTCGGGTGAGTACGGCGTCTGCCGGAACGCGGGGAGGTTCGTCGTCGGGACGATGTCCTCCATGTCGTCCCGGAACCTCGCATAGTGGTCGTTGTGAAGGACGAGCCACGCGGTGTCGTCCTCGGCGAAGAGGCCGCCGTCGATGTGGTGGTAGGCGCCGGGCTCGACGACGGGTGGGCCACCGGGGACCGGGTCACCGAACGGCTTCTCGAGGTTGCCCTCCACGAGCCGGTACGGCCCCTCGATCCCGCCCTCGCTGACCAGCATGAACGAGCCGACCTTGCGGGAGTGATCACCCATGCACGCGACGATGTACCAGGTGCCGCGGACGTAGTGGAGCTCCGGAGCCCATACCTGTCCGCGCTTGCCGAACCGGTCGTCGTACCAGTACTCCTGCCACGGAGCGACGACCGTACGTCCTTGCCGGTTCTCGGCGGTGAACTCCGGCGACCAGACCTTGCCCTTCTCCGCGCCGGGCCGGATGCCGGTCGTGTCGACCAACCTCCACGGCCCTCGCAGGGACGGTGAGACCCACACGAAGACGCCGTCGTTCCACGGGGCGGCCTTGTCGAGCCCGGGCACGCGGGACGTTCCGGTCGCGACATAGATCGGACGGTCGTCGACCACGAAGCAGTTGACATAGGTGTCCCGTATCCAGACCTGGCCACGCTCCTCGTCACGCGGGCGGAGCTCCAGCGGGAGGATGAAGGAGTTGTCCTCGCGTGGCCACAGGTCCAGCCGGGTGTCGGCGAGGCCGTACGGTTCCAGGTCGGGCCAGCTCGGTGGGTGGTGCCGCACGGGCGTGACCGCGGTCGCCGCCACTGCGCCGGACGCCGGCAGGCCCGCCAACCCAACGGCGCCGGTGGCCCCGATCAGCACGGATCGACGATCGATACGCAAGCCACTCTCGAAACCGGTCATCAGCCTCTCCTTCACCGTGCGGGGCGCTCTCGTCCCGCCTGCGAGGAGACGTTAGGCCGACTCATTCCGACAGTGAACAGGCGACAAAAAGGTCACTTGTCGCCCCGGCGGGCCGATTCCGGCACGGCCTCGGAAGAATCTTCGAATCTTTTTGTCGGGGTGTTGCCGGAAAAACGCACCCTGCCTAGTTTGGCCAGATGGCAACGCACGCTGGAGTGCACGTACTCGTGAGGCGAACTCATGAAGAGCGCGTCCTGCGCGTCCTGCGCGAGCAGGGCGCCCTGAGCCGCGGCGAGATCGCCCGAGCCGTCGGACTGTCCCGTACCACCCTCTCCGAGATCACCGGAAACCTGTTGCAACGCGGCGCCCTCGTGGTCGTCGACACCGACGCGGCCAAGAGGGAGGGCAGCGGTCGGCCGGCGGAGCGTCTCGCCCTGGACCCCGCCTCCGGGCAGTTCATGGGCGTCGACTTCGGCCATCGCCGCGTGCAGGTCGTCGTCGCGGACGCCTCGCACGAGATCGTGGTGTCCGGGTCGGACCGGTATGACGACGACGCCCCCTGGCCGATCCGGCTGGACGTGGCGTTCCAGCTCCTTGACCGCCTGGGTGCTGAGTCCGGAGTTCACTACGGCGCGCTGCAGGGCATCGGCATCGGGGTGCCGGGGCCCTATACGGCAGCTCCGGGCGTCCTGTTCGTGGCACCGCACAGATCGGTCGCGGCCAGCGACACCGCATCCGCACAGGCCGAGTTCGCGAACCGGTTCGGAGCACCGGTCATCGTCGACAACAACAGCCGGCTGGCCGCGCTCGCCGAGGTCACGTTCGGCAGCAGCTCCGTCGACGACCTTCTCTATGTGCGACTCTCCGACGGCGTCGGCGGAGGTCTGGTGGTCGGCGGTCGCCTGGTCACCGGTTCGTCAGGGCTGGCCGGTGAGCTCGGGCACGTGACGGTGGATCCCAACGGGTTGGAGTGCCGTTGCGGCAAGAGGGGCTGCGTCGAGACCGTGGCGTCGGTTCCGGCCATCCTGGCCGCGTGCCGGGACCAGGGCCTCCTCGTCGAGGACCTCGACGACCTTGGCGCCGCGATCGAGCGCTCTCACCCGACCGCGGACAGAGTCGTTCGAGAGGCCGGTTCCGCCGTCGGGCGGGTGCTGGGAGCGGCATCGATGGTGCTCAACCCGGCGAACATCGTCATCGGCGGTGAGATCACCCGGATAGCACCGGCCGTGGTGCAGCAGGCGGCCGCCACCATCGCGTTCGAGAACTTCCCGCGAGCGGCGACACCGGTGGTTCGCGGCGCACAGCTCTCGGACGACGACGGCGCGCTCGGCGCGCTCGCCGCGCTGTTCCACAGCTCGCCGATCCTGGCGGCCTACCCCGAGGCCTCCGACGCCGCGTCCCAGCCGACGTCGATCGAGCGGGGCACAACGACAAGAAGAGGAGTGGCTCATGGCCGTGCTCAGTGAGCAGAGCGTCCACACCGGCCGAACCAGCCGAACCGACCGGACCGGCCAGAACGGCCAGAACGGCCGGAGTGCGTCGACGAGTACGCGGCGCCGCGGGCTCCCGCTCGCGCTGAACGCAGTCTCCATCGGCCTCGGCATCGCCCTGTGGTGGGGGCTGGCCGCGGCCGGCCTCAGTCTTCCGACCCCGCCCGAGGTGGTGTCGCGCGCCGGCACGCTCATCTCGAACGGGACGCTGCTGGACGACATCGCGGCCAGCCTGGGTCGAGTGCTGGCCGGCTTCGTGCTGGGCACCGCGCTCGCGATCCCGATCGGCTTCCTCATGGGCTGGTACAGCATCGCTCGCGGACTCGTCGAGCCATGGGTGCAGTTCTTCCGCACCATCCCGCCGCTCGCGATCATCCCGCTGGCCATCGTGCTGATGGGCATCGGCGAGACCCCCAAGATCTTCGTGATCTTCCTGGCGGCATTCCTCGTCTGCGTGATCTCGACGTATCAGGGTGTGGTCAACATCGACCGGACGCTGGTCGACGCCGCCCGCGTCCTCGGCGCCCGGGACGCCGGAATCTTCCTGCGCGTGGTCGTGCCGGCCTCCACGCCCTTCATCCTCGTCGGGATGCGGGTGGGGCTCGGATCGGCTTGGGCGACGTTGGTCGCGGCCGAGCTCATCGCCGCCCAGGAGGGCCTCGGGTTCCGGATGCAGAACGCGCAACTCTACTACGACCTGCCCACCATCTTCGTCGGGCTCATCACGATCGGGATCCTCGGCCTGGTCATGGACCGAATTCTCTTGATGGCCGAACGCAGGCTCACCGGATGGCAGGAGCGCCGATGATCACCCCCAAGATCTCCCTCAAGGACGTCGCCAAGACGTTCGTGCTCGGCAAAGAGACCTTCACCGCGCTGGACCGCGTCTCCCTCGACATCGCCGACAACGAGTTCGTCACGGTCGTGGGCCCCTCCGGCTGCGGCAAGAGCACGCTGCTCAACATCTTGGCCGGACTCGACGAGCCCACCGAGGGGCAGGCGCTCGTCGACGGTTCCGCCGTCTCCGGACCCGGGCCCGAGCGCGGTGTCATCTTCCAGCAGTACGCGCTCTTCCCGTGGCTGACGGTCCGCCAGAACGTCGAGTTCGGGCTGAAGACGGCGCGGGTCCCCAAGGCGGAGCGCCAGGAGCGGGCGCAGCACTTCGTCGAGATGGTCGGACTCGAGCAGTTCGCCGACGCCCTGCCCAAGATGCTCTCCGGCGGCATGCGCCAGCGCTGCGCGATCGCTCGGGCGTACGCCGTCAATCCCTCGATCCTCTTGATGGACGAGCCGTTCGGCGCGCTCGATGCACTCACCAGGGTGAAGCTCCAGGAACAGCTCCTCGACACCTGGAGCAAGGAGCAGCGCACCGTCCTGTTCATCACCCATGACGTCGACGAGGCGGTCTTCCTCGCCAATCGCGTCATCGTCATGGCCGCCCGGCCGGGCCGGATCTACGACGTCGTCGACGTCGACATTCCCTATCCGCGTACGGAGGAGTTCCGGCTCAGCCCGGAGTTCGCCGCCTTGCGCAACCACGTCTGGCGCTCCGTCTACCACCAGGACGGCCGCACCGCCACCGACTCGGACCACCCCGCGCCGTCATCGACGACGGCCTGACCTAAGGACCCACCCCCATGTCACTCACCCGCAGAATCACGGCCACCGCCGCCCTCGGCATCGCCACCATGGTGCTCTCCGCCTGCGGAGGCGGCGGCTCGGACACCGAGAAGGTCAGCTTCGGCTACATCGGCGACTACAACGGCACCAGCCTGCTCGCCATCGCAGAGGACCAGGATCTCTGGGAGAAGCACGACCTCGAGGTCGACGCCAAGGTGTTCACCAACGGCCCGCTGCAGATCCAGGCGCTGGGCACCGGCGACCTCGACTTCGGCTACATCGGCCCAGGTGCGTTCTGGATGCCGGCATCGGGGCAGGCCAAGATCGTCGCGATCAACACCGTCGGCAACGCCGACCGGGTCATCGCCCAGCCCGGGATCACGTCCATGGAGCAGCTCAGGGGCAAGACCGTCGCCGTACCCGAGGGGACCTCCGGCGACATGATCCTCGAGCTCGCGCTCGAGAAGGCCGGGATGACCAAGAAGGACGTGAAGGTGGTCAACATGGACCCCTCGACGGTCGTGTCCGCCTTCGCCTCCAAGAAGATCGACGCCGCCGGGTTCTGGTATCCGGCCATCGACACAATCAAGGCCGAGGTTCCCGACCTCGTCGAGCTGGGAAAGAACTCCGACTTCGAGTCCGAGGTGAGCTTCCCGACCGCGTTCGTCGCGGGCAACAAGGTCGTCTCCGACGACGCCGAGAAGACCGAGAAGACGATCGCGGTGCTGCGCGAGGCCATGGAATACCGCACCGCCCACATGGACGAGTCGGTCAAGCTGACCGCCGACATGCTCGGTGTCCCGGTCGAGCAGGTCGAGGCCGACGCCGCGAATGTCGAGGTGCTCTCCGTCGAGCAGGTCGACAAGATGACCAAGGACGGCACCATCGACGAATGGCTCACGGCCATGTCCGACTACTTCGTCGATGCCGGTCAGCTCGACTCTCCGGTCGCTCCGGACAGCTACTACACGGGCGACCTGTTCACGGGGGCCGCCAAGTGACGAAGCCGAGGAACATCCTCTTCCTGATGACCGACCAGCACCGCGCGGACACCCTCGGTGCGTACGGCAACGAGCTGGCGGCGACACCGGTCCTCGACGAGCTGGCGAGGACCGGCGCACGCTTCGACCGCTGGTACACGCCGACCGCGATCTGCACGCCGGCGCGGGCGAGCCTGCTCACGGGACAGGCGCCGTTCCGGCACAAGGTGCTCGCCAACCACGAGCGCAACGTCGGCTACATCGAGGACATCCCCGAGGGCATGTTCACGTTCTCGACGGCGCTGCGGGAGAAGGGCTACAACTGCGGACTCATCGGGAAGTGGCACGTCGGCACCGAGAAGACCGCCGGCGACTTCGGCTTCGACGGACCGGACCTACCGGGCTGGCACAACCCCGTCGACAACCCCGACTACCTGGCCTATCTGGCGGAGAACGACCTGCCGGCGTACGAGATCTCCGACCGGATCCGGGGGACGCTGCCCAGCGGCGGGCCCGGAAACCTGCTCGCCGCCCGGCTGCACCAGCCGGTGGAGGCGACGTTCGAGTACTACCTCGCCACCCGGGCGATCGAGACTCTCGAGAGGTACGCCGCCGATGCGCGCGACCCGGGAAAGCCGTTCTTCCTGGCTCTGCACTTCTTCGGACCCCACCTGCCGTACATCCTGCCGGACGAGTTCTTCGACCTGTTCGACCCGGCCGACATCGAGCTGCCCCGGTCGGTCGCGGAGACGTTCCAGGGAAAGCCTCCGGTGCAGAAGAACTACAGCGCCCACTGGACGTTCGACACCATGCCGATCGAGACGACGCGCAAGCTCATCGCGGTCTACTGGGGGTACGTCGCGCTCATCGACCAGCAGATCGGCCGGGTCATGGAGGCGATGGAGCGGCTCGGCCTGGTCGACGACACCGCGGTATTCTTCACCTGCGACCACGGTGAGTTCACCGGCTCTCACCGCCTGCACGACAAGGGGCCGGCGATGTATGAGGACATCTACCGGACACCGGGCCTGCTGCGGGTGCCGGGACAGCCGGCCGGCGTGGTCCGAGACGAGTTCGTGAGCCTGCTCGACTGCACGGCGACGATCCTCGAGCTCGCCGACCTCGACCCCAAGCAGGCGGTCGACTCACGCAGCCTGCTGCCCCTGGTCGGCGGCCAGGAGGCCGAGTGGGACGACTACATCGTCTGTGAGTTCCACGGCCACCACTTCCCCTATCCCCAGCGGATGCTGCGTACGAAGCGCTACAAGCTGGTGGTGAACCCCGACTCGGTCAACGAGCTCTACGACCTGGAGATCGATCCGGACGAGCTGCTGAACCACTACGAGCTGCCCGAGATGAAGGAGGTCCGCACGCAGCTGATCCGGCGTCTCTACGCCGTGCTTCGTGAGCGCGGGGACAACTTCTACCACTGGATGACGTCCATGTACGACGTCGGTGACGTCGCGTACGACCCCACGCTGAGCGGCCTGGACGAAGCCACCTACCAGGGGGCGAGCCGTGACTGAGAGCGACACCGCCGCGGTCGGGCGACCCGATCAGGCCGTGTCGTGCTGCTCGCCGAGCCGGCAGCACGACAC
>NZ_JBOHDN010000204.1:0-1915 GCF_050699375.1 Nocardioides sp.
GGCGGGCTGGACGTGACCGATGCCGATCTCGTCGTCGGCACCTCCGCCGGAGCGACCGCGGCCGCGCAGATCGGCGGCGCGAGTCCGGCCGAGCTGCTCGCCGCGATCCTCGATGCGCCACCGCTGCGCCGGACAGCTCCGGGCCCATCCGTTGGCCGGAAGGGCCCGTGGATGGACCACCTGGAGAGGACCAACGCGATCATCGCCGCGTCCGACGATCTGGCCGACATGCGCCGCCGGAGCGGCGCGGACGCGCTCGACCTGGCCGCGGAGGCGGGTGCCGAAGGACGGGCGCGGTGGCACGACACCGTGCGCGCCAGGCTTCCCAGTCAGCACTGGCCGGAGCGAAGAACGGTCCTCACCGCGGTCGACGCCGACACCGGTGAACCGGTCGAGCTCGACCGTGAGAGCGGCGGCGACCTGGTCGACGCGGTCGCGGCCAGCTGCGCCGGTGGCCCGGCGTACAGGATCGGCGATCGCCACTACATCGACGGCGGCTACCGGCGCTCCAGCGAGAACGCCGACCTGGCGTCCGGGTACGAACGCGTCCTCGTGCTCTCGCCCCTCGGCGGCCGAACCCGGCACCCACCGGAGTGGAGCAGCGATCTCGCCGCGCAGAGCGACGAGCTCCGCGCGGGCGGCAGCCGGGTCGAGACGATCCTCCCGGACACCGACTCGCTCACCGCGTTCGGTGACAACATGATGAGCCCCGGGACGCGGCCACCTGCCGCGCGAGCCGGCCACGCCCAGGGCCGGCGCCTCGCCGGACAGCTCCTCGACTTCTGGAGCTGACACCCAGGCAGGTCGCAACGGGCCGGACAAACCCGTTGCGACCACGCCCGGACGTACCGGAGACTGGTCACACCATCACCCACAGAAGGAACTCATCGTGCTGATCCGCGAGCCGCTCACCGCCCTCCCGCGCTGACGTCGCCGATCGCCTCTCGGCTCCGATGCCAGCGCCCCGCTGAGACATCCAGGAGCTCCATGAGTACGCAGAACCCCGCCGTCGTCATCGACGCCCTCACCCTTCTCTGGCCCGACGGCGCGACCGCACTGCGCGGCCTCGACGCGGCCTTCAACGCCGGGCACACCGGCCTGGTCGGCACCAACGGAGCCGGCAAGTCGACCCTGCTCAGGGTCGTCGCGGGCGAGCTCGAGCCCACCTCGGGCTCGGTCTCGACCCGAGGGCAGGTCCGCTATCTGCCTCAGCAGATCACGCTGCGGACCGATGCCACCGTGGCCGACCTGCTCGGCGTACGTGATCGTCTGGACGCGCTGCGGGCGATCGAGTCCGGCGACGCCGATCCGCGCCACTTCGAGGTGCTCGCCGACGACTGGGGCGTCGAGGAGCGGGCGCGGGCGGCGCTCGGGTCCAGCGGGCTGCCCGACCTCGATCTCGACCGCCGGGTCGCGACGCTGTCCGGCGGCGAGACCGTCGCGACGGCCCTGACCGGGGTCAGCCTCTCCGGCGCGGAGATCGCGCTGCTCGACGAGCCGACCAACAACCTCGACCACGAAACACGGCACCGGCTCTACGACCTGATCACCGGTTGGCGGGGCACGCTGGTGGTGGCCAGCCACGACCTGGAGCTGCTCGACCTGATGGACGAGACCGCCGAGCTCCGCGACGGCTCGTTGAGCGTGTACGGCGGCCCCTACTCGGCATTCCGTGAGCACGCCGAGCGCGAGCAGGCGGCGGCGGAGCAGGCACTGGCGACGGCCGAGCAGAAGCTGCGTACGGAGAAGCGACAGCGGGTCGAAGCGCAGACCAAGCTCGCCCGGCGACAGCGCTATGCCCGCACCGACTACGAGAACAAGCGTCGCCCGAAGGTCATCATGAAGGCGCGTGCCGGGGAGGCCGAGGTATCGGCCGGCAAGCTCCGGGGCGAGCTCGACCACAAGGTCGACCGCG
>NZ_JBOHDN010000205.1:0-44526 GCF_050699375.1 Nocardioides sp.
CTACTGATTGGGATTCACCCGCGACGAGGTGCTAACGTTTCTCATCGCTTGGGGCTGTGGCGCAGTTGGTAGCGCGTCTCGTTCGCAATGAGAAGGCCAGGGGTTCGAATCCCCTCAGCTCCACCAAGAAATACCAGGTCAGAGCGGGCATCCGTCATCCAGAACCAAGGATGAACAGATGCCCGCTCCGCGTTTACTCCGCGAATTCAGCGAAACTACCGCTCCGACCACGACAGCACGGTCGAGGTTTCTCGGACCGTCTCGGCCACTCGCGCCAGGCTCGGTGCCTTGGGGTGCATGGACACCTACGACAACAGACTCAGCACCGCAGCCGACTCCGATAGCCGCGACGACGGCGCGAACCAGACAAGCCCCGCCGCAGCAGTGCCGCTCGCACGGGTGGTCACCCTCTCCGAGCTCTGCGCCCATCTCCACGTCCCGATCCAGACCCTGTACGACCTGCGCTCCCAAGGCCGAGGCCCGCGCGGCTTCCGCGTCGGGCGCGAGCTCCGGTTCCGGGCGGGGGAGATCGAGGCCTGGCTGGCGAGCCTGGAGGCGGAGGACGCCCGACGCCATCGCCCCGATGCCGAGGCCGGGTGAGGAGGGTGAGCGGTGATGGTGCGCCCACGCATCGACCTCGGCACCTACGGCACGATCACCACCCGCCGTACGGGTGAGAAGACGATCGCCGAGACCCGGGTGCGGGACGCCGACGGCCGGGTCCGGCAGGTCCGTGTCTCCCGCGAGACCGCCCCGCAGGCACGCCGTGAACTCAAGAAGCGGCTGCTGCGTCGCCCCGGGTTCGGCCATGCCGGCGACCTGCGCCCCGACGCCCCGTTCACGACCCTGGTCGATCGCTGGGACGCCGACCTGGAGACCAAGGAGCTGGCCGACGGCACCAAGGACCACTACCGCGACCAGGTACGTCTCTACATCCTGCCCGCCTTCGAACACTTCACCCTCGCCGAGCTCACCACCGGCCGCGTGGAGGCGCTGCTCAACGCGCAGGAGGCCGACTCGCCTTCCCGCGCCCGCAAGACCCGCACCGTGCTCAACCTGCTCTTCGGGTACGCGCTGCGCCACGACGCGATCAACCGCAACCCGGTACAGGGCACCTCCCGGCTGCGAGTGGTGAAGAACAAGCCGAAGGCGCTCAGCCTCGAGCAGGTCAGCAAGATCCGCGAGGCCGCCGCCAACTGGCGCACCGACCCCGGGCTGCCGGGGCCGAAGCCCGATGGCCAGGTCCGCGACATCATCGAGATCCTGCTCGGCACCGCAATGCGTCCGGGCGAGGTGCTGGCCCTGCGGCCGTGCGACATCACCGACGGTCCGGCGGGCATGGTCGCCGCAGTCACCGGGACCGTGGTGCAGCGGAAGAAGAAGGGCACCTTCCGCCAGGAGCGCCCCAAGACCGACTCCTCGAACCGGTTCGTCCCGGTCCCGGAGTTCGCCGCCGCGGTGATCCGCCGCCGGCTCCGAGGTGTCCCAACTGAGCGGACCATCTTCGCCGGCCGCACCGGCGGTCCGCTGGTACCGCCCAACGTACGTCGCACCTTCCGCGAGTTCCTCGTCGATGCCGGTTTGGCTGACTCCGGGATCAGCCTGCGCTGGTACCGCCGCACCGGAGCGACCGTCATCGCCCGCGGCATGGACAGCGATGCTGCGGCCACCTTCCTGGGCCACACCTCGTCGGCTATCACCGAGGGCTTCTACATCGAGGTCGACACCACCATCGACCGAACCCCGGCCGCCCACATGGAGCGCACCTTCCGACGGAAGAACCCCGACGGCACCCTGCTCACCCTCCCGCCCGCTCGTGGGGAGGACGAGGTCATCGCGCGGGTCGATCAGGAGGGGGACGATGGTGACACATAATGCCGCACTGGCGACCGATATCGGCGTACGTCATTTGTCGATGGAGCACCCGTCGACCCTGGCCCGTTTCTCATCGCGAGAAACACGACGATTCACGAAACACTCTTGGATGAGGCGACAAGACGGAGCCTGTCACCAGTGCCGCATCAGTACTCGGATCTGGTCGGGATCGAGCCCATAGTCGGCCAGTCGCCGAAACACCCGCTGCTTCTTCGCGCGCGAAGCCGTTCGACGTCGGTAGTCCTGTCCCCATTCCCGGGCGTCGGCGATCATGAGTTCCTCGATCGCCTGATCTGCGGTCTGGCCGACCAGTGGCCCCCACGCGGTGCGGATCTCCGAGGGAAGGCTCTCGGCCAGACCGGGCCAGGCGTCGACCAGGAGCGCGGCGTCGAGGTGCTCGAAGAGCTGGGTCTCGGCGCCGTAGCGCAGCAGCCAGGCATAGCCAGCCTGCCGCCGGTCACGGTCACCCAGATCGAACACGCGGTGATCCTGGCCAAGGGTCACTCTCAGGGGCGCGAAGCATTGCTCGGGCTCCAGTCGCCACAGCCGGTTCGGCACCAGGGCCGTGGACCGTCCGGGCCCGGCGACCGCGATCTGGTGGAAGGTGATCCACTCGTTGAGGGCGAGCTCGAAGTCGAGGCAGCGCAGGATGCGCTCGAGGACTGCCAGCGTGGGCGACTTTGCTCCGCGCTCGTAGGCCGATAGCGACGGCTGTGACGTGCCGCATCGGCGCGCGAGCGCCTCTTGGGTCAACCCGCGAGCAACGCGAGCGGCCTCCAACAGTGAGCCCTCGTGACCGATGGCCATACCAAAACATAACTCTTCGGATCTGACACGCTCAAGAGGCGCGTTCGTCGCGCGCACCTACCTGGTGACAGCCAGGAATGGGGGCCTCGATGAGTGTTGCGGACCAATTCGGACTCGACGATCCGACATCACCGCTGCTTGCCGAAGCGCGAGAAGGATGGGAACGATGGTGCGCCGTCGACCCGCGCCTGGCCGTGGTCGATGACCTCGCTGACCTCAGGGAATGGACCCGCCAGGCCGACGCCGCGGACAAGGCGGCGGTGCTGCGGACCCTGGCGACGCTGACTGCCACCGACCGATCAGCGGTCGCCGTCCTGGTGTGGCTCCTGATCCCCGGAGCATGCCGGGTCGCCGAAGGGCTGAGCGATCTGTCGCCCGACGTCGACGCACTGGTCGCCTCCGAGTTGTGGGTGCAGGCCTCCCAGGTGCATCGGCTACGAACTCCGTGGCTTGCCCGGGCACTCCTCAATGCGACCCGACGCGAGGTCGCAGCCTCGCTCGGGGTCGGCAGCCGTGCCGACCGCCACTGGAAGCGCGTGCTGGTCACCGACGACCTCACGACACTCGCGAGCACCACCGGCGATCGGGCGGCCGTCGAGTCTGTCGTCGCGCCGGACATAGAACTGCGCGAGTTCCTCGATCAGGCAGTCCTCGATTGTGCGGTATCCGAGGACGAGGTCTGTCTGCTCCGCCAGCTGGCTGCGGCAGCCGAGACCGTCGGTGCACCGCTGCGCCGCGGCCGACTGGGGCTGACCACTCCAGCGGCCGTCGAGCTGGTCGCCCGCGATCACCCGGCTGCGTCCCGTACGCTGCGGCGGCGTGCCGCTCATGCTCTGGACCGGCTGACGATCTACGCCGTCGCATGCATCGACGACGTCAGCCTGGATCGCTGGCGTGCTGAGCAGCACGGCGGCGGCGAGATCGGCGCTGCGTGATCCTGCTGGGAGGTCACAGGCCCAGCGCCGATGGGCCAGCACGCCCGGCGGACTCGCGTCGTGGCTGAAGCGCATCGAGCCGGGTGAGCTTGCGAACGCGGTAGGTCAGGGCGGCGACGGGATGCCCCTCGGGCAACGGACCCCGGGCCAGGGCACGGTCGAGTACCTCCCGGGCGTCGTCGCCGCGGCGATGGAGTGCATCGAGCATGCGGGCGAGGTCGATGGCCTCGCCTCTGATGTGATCGTCCTGGACCGGGATCCCTGCCCGGCGGATGATCATCTCGTGCCAGCGCCGGACCGAGTCGCTGTAGCGACCAGTCAGCTGGCGCAGAATGTGCCGCTGGAACCGGGCGGCGATTGGGTCGGTGACGGCAGGCCCGGTCGGACGCGGATCATCCTCCGGCACCCCGCGGGCAGCCCGCCACAGCGACACGGTGTCGTGGAGGTCACCGAGGACATCGGCATACCGGACAGTCCAGGCGGGCCGCTTCCTGCCCACCGTTGCTGCTGTTGGCGTGCGGGTGTCGTCCAGGTGGTTGAGGAAACCCTGTGCGGTCACTTCGACGTGCTGGGCACGGGCGGCGAGATACGGACCCCACGACTCGTCGCACGCGAGATCTGCAGGAATCGCGGGCAGCCAGGGGAGTGGGCCCTCCCCCGCCTCCTCGAGCGCTTCCTCCCAGGCACCATCGAGAACCCCCTTCGCTCCGGTGGTGACGGCGTCGGCGTAGCGTACGGAGGCGTCGTGGAGCTGGGTGGGCCAGCTTCGGCCGCGGCGGAGTGTGGTGGTGGCCGAGACCGCAGCACCGTCTCGAGCGACCACCTCGTCGAACATCTGGATCGCGGTCATCTGCTCCTCCAACCCGGGCAGCATGCACTGCTCCCGATCGGCATCGGCGGAATCGCCTGGTTCGAGCACCACGTGGACATGGTTCTCACGCCGACCGCGGGTCAGCATCGTGTACAGCATCTGCCGGTCCTCGCGGCCGTCGACGATCCCATGGACGACGTCGGCGGTGAGGCCCTGCGCGGTGTGGACGGTTGAGGCATAGCCGAGCTCGACATGGTCGGCCACATAGTCAGCCGGCAGCACCGCCTTCAGGGCAGTGGTGGCGTGACGGACGGTCAATGCGCCGCGGCGGATGCGGGTGATCGTCCAGCGGTCACCGTTCTTGACCCAGTCGGTGCCGGAGACCGCCAGGCGGCGCTGGTTGTGGCGCGTGATGATCGTGTCGCCGACTGACGCACGGTTGCCATCGGCCAGTTCGACCTGGCTCCGCGGCTCGATGCCCGCGAGACGGTTTGATCGTGCCCGATGGTTGAGTGTGGCGACCATCTCTCGCGTCGGCGCCAGCATGAGTGCGTCCAGCCCACGGTCTCGGTCGGGCAGCCAGGCGGTCAGGACCTCGGCCATCGTGGTCTCCTCGTCGCCGGCGTGGACGCGGTCGTGGTCGAGATAGAACCCGATCGCGGTTCGATCGCCGTCGCGAAGGTCGAGGGAGGCTGCGGCCTCGCCGGGATCGACGAAGCGTACGACCTCCTCGAGTCGGTCGGCCCCGTGCCGGTGGGCGATGTCGCGTAGCACACCACCGGCCCCGACGGCGGAGAGCTGCTGATCGTCACCCAGAAGCCGGATCGTGGCACCGCGTGAGTTGCAGAATGCGACAACCCGGTCGAGGGTCAATGTGTCGGCCATCCCCGCCTCGTCGACCACCACCAGGGTCTCGGGTCCTACGCGGTTGCTCAGCCCATCGCGATGGTTCCGGTCGGTGTCGGGGGACTGGGTGAGGATCTCGTCGTCGACCTTCGCGAGGGTCTCGCACGGCAGGCCGGTGGCATCCTGGAGCACCTTCGCCGCAGCCGCCGACGGCGCCAGCCCGATCGCGTCATAGCCGTTGGTCGTCCAGACCGCAGCCAAGACCTCGACCGCCGTGGTCTTCCCCGACCCGGCAGGCGCCAGTGCGAGCCTGACCCGGTGACCACCACCGGCCAGCGCATGCACCATAGCGCATTGCCCGTCATTGAGACGTACGCCGCCACCGGCGCTGGCAGCCAGGACGATGTCGATCTCCTCAGGTGAGAATGCGAAGTCGCTGCCCAAGCCGGCCGAGTCGACCAGACGCTGTTCGGCTTGAAGGATCCGCCGGCTGGTGTAGCGGTCTGCACCGGTATGCCGATAGACGCTGGTTCCGTCCGAGCGCCGAAGGCCACTCGGCTCGCGAAGATCAGGCCTCATCTGGACGGGGTCGCTATCAGGACTGAGATGCACCGACATCCCCAAGGCCGCGCCGACGACGTCATCAACCACGGCGCGTACGCCGTCTCCGGGGAACCGACCGTATGCCGTTGCTCGTACCTGGCGTTCCGCCTCGGCCCGTAGATGCCAGGTTTGCCAGGTCGCCCGACGAGTCTCGAGCTCGGTGATCGCGGCCACGGCTACCTGCTGGATCAGATGTGGGTTTATCGGGTCGGCAGATTCTGAGCGGCGCACTGTAGGAGCCGCATCCAGCGTCGTACCGACCATCGCATCGAGAGTCGAATTGCTACCTAGGAACTCCGATCCCTGGCGGCGCCAGATCCGTCGCTGATCGGCCTCGGCGCGCGGCTCGTGTTTGGGGTCACGCGTCTCCAGATTGGCTCGTTGCACCAGGCCGAGTCGTTCCGGGTCGGTCGGTAGCCGACCGTGCTCGTGGACGAACGAGTTGACCAGGTCACTCTCACGGCGGTCGATGGCCCGCGTCCGTCGCGACCACATTCGACACAGCCCGGCCGAGACACCCACTATCTCGCGGACCGGGCGCCGCTCCCGAGGGTTGGCACGTTCGGCGAACGTGACACCGAGCGCCTCCCCGAGTCGATACTCGAGCGCGGTGTTGTACGTCTCCGAGATCGCCACCGTGTGCTGAAACAACACCCGGCCATAGATGCTGAGCCACCTACCCGAGTGTTTGGCCTGCACCTTGTTCGCGACGGCGACATGAGTATGAAGATCCGGGTCGCCGGCACGGGAGTCCCGGTGACGGAACGCGGACGCGATCAAGCCGCGAGTCTCGACCTGCCGCGCCCCATCGGTCCCTTCCCTGGTGAACAGCACCTCACGCTCGACATACGCCAACGCGTCGTTGACCGCGGCATCGTGTGCCCGCTCGATCGCACGCGCGATCAGAGGCGGCGCGACCGCCCACAATGCCGAGACCGACTTCACCGGACTGAACGTCAGATCGAACCCGGCCACCCCGTCCGACCGCGTCCGCCGACCCAACGGACGCCCAGTGGCGGGATGCTCCCCGGCACCGAACAGGTGTCCCATCTGCTCGGCCGTCACCACATCGCCCGCGTCGATCCCGTCCGGACCAGCGAATGCGTCGAGCCCCGATCCGATCCACTGGCCAGGCGCTTCGCCCTTGGCCTCGTAGTAGTCCGCCAGCGCAGTGGTGCCGAGTTCGGTGGAGTCGCCCGCCGCCACCTGCCGGGTCAGGTACTCATACCCCGAGCCCGCGGCCAGCTTGTGGATCGTCATGGTCACGCACCCCAGGGACAACGGAGGACTGTGAGTGGCCGAGCTGAGAGGGAATGAAAGAGGTCTGTTGGGCCTAGGTTGCTACGAGGTCATCCGGGACGAGTTCGCTTGGCCGCTGGTTGGCTGGGATGTCTGGTCTCGGTCATGGGCGCCGTGCTGTCGGCGAAGGCTGACCTGTTGGCAGATGTGACGGATTGCGCTCGCGACCAGTTCCGGGTCGTCACGCTGAACGTAGTGGCCGCCGGTCTGCGCTTTGATGAGGCCTCCGCCGAGACGTTCGGCCAGAGCAGCCTGGTTTGCCTGCCAGCGGTCGTCGAGTTCGGCGAGTGTGAATGGGCGCCAGAGTTCTGGGGTCTTGGAATCGAGCCAGCGTCCAGGCCGGCTGGCCACGACTGCCACCGGACGCTCCGGAGTATGAGCGCCGTGCCGTGCGAGATCGCGGACAGAAGCGGCCACATCGAACGGAATCGTCCCCGGCTCCTCCCCATCGCCGACCACTGGTCGGCCGACGTCGAGGTACAGCTGGGCGTCGCTTGTGTCGATTAGGACCAGGCCTGCGGTCTCGTCCGGCCACTCGGCCGCGAACGCTTCGCAGATCAACCCGCCGAACGAGTGGCCGACGAGCACCCAGGGCGGGTGGATTTCCGCTGCCTCGAGCAGCGTATGCAGCTCGCCCGCTGCCGCGCGAA
Source organism: Nocardioides sp. (assembly GCF_050699375.1). Taxonomy (GTDB): domain Bacteria; phylum Actinomycetota; class Actinomycetes; order Propionibacteriales; family Nocardioidaceae; genus Nocardioides. Next base: position 7,827 of record NZ_JBOHDN010000205.1, read on the forward strand.
CGCCGCGAGGCGTCGTAACAGCGGCGGGCTCGCTGTCGCCCAAGCCAGGTCTTGAGTAACAGACGAGCGGAACGTCACGCAGATGGGGAAGCACTTCACCGAAGCCATCAGCGCTGGTGTCTTCGGTGCCTGGGACGAGGACCACGGCGGGTGCGTCTGCGCCGTCCGCGGTCGTGTCGATCCTGAGGCGGTAGTCCCCGACGCTGAACAGTCCGGCAGTCATGGAAGTTGATGGTACGGCGAGAAGTTCTTGCACCTCCACCCCTAGACTGCATGAGACTGCATAGGCGAGACAGGGTACGAACCCGGCGGAAGAGGTTTCAGGTGGAGCTGTCCCCGATCCAGCGACGTCGAGCACTCGGCGCCGAACTGCGTCGACTTCGCAGCGCCGCCGGTGTGTCCGGAACGCAGCTGGGCGAGCGTTTGGGAACCTCGCAAGCGAGGATCTCCCGAGTTGAGACCAGCGTGACAGTGAAGCCGAGCATCGACCTGGTCAACCGATGGCTGGATGCGGTCAAGGCCGACGAGGACGAGAGGACCAAGGTCCTGAGCTTGGCTGAGTCCGTGCTGACGGAGGTGCACAGCTGGCAGGCCGTCCACCGAGGCAGTCTCGAAGAGCGCCAGCGACAACTGCTGGCATTGGACGAGGTTGCCTCAGAGATACGGCATTTCCAGCCGTTCCTTGTGCCCGGCCCGCTGCAGACCGCCGAGTACGCCCATGCAGTCATCGAAGCATCCCACCTCACCGCGAACACGGACGTCGAGGCAGCCGTAGCAGCCCGCCTGGAACGCGGTGAGCGGCTGCGCAGCCCAGAGATCGACGGCCCCAATTATCACGTGGTCGTGACCGAAACTGCCGTCCGCTGGGTGCCCATGGCGCAACACGACGTGCGCCAGCGCCAATGGGAGCACCTTGCTGAGTTTGCGCAATCCCCGCGCGTGACCATCCAGGTGATCACCGATGACGCGCCGATGTCCATGCCGCCCCTGAGCGGCTTCGTCTGGGTCAAGTTCCGCGATCAGGACCAGCACGTTCGAGTCGAGACACCGAGTCTTGGCGTAACCGTCGCAGGAGCAGATGACCTCAAGATCTACGCCACCGTCTGGGGACAGATGGTCCTCGCCGCACTTTCGCCCGACGAGTCTCAGACCTGGCTTAGCCTGCTCGCGCAGGACCAAGTTGCACCACCTCAACGAGAAGGAGACTGATCATGCTGAGCTCTGACCGACCGTCCTTGGACGATTTCACCAACTGGCGCAAGGCGGACACGAGCGGAGATGACGGGGGCTGTGTCGAGGTTGCGAGTGGCCGGCAAGGCTGGAAGGCCGTACGCGACTCAACTGACCCGACCGGACCCGCGCTGATCTTCAATGCCCACGAGTGGGCTTGCTTCCTCGACGGTGCCCGCAAGGGCGAGTTCGACCACTGAGGAGTAGGAGTTGGCCGTTGCTATTCGTCGTATAAAACTGCATACTCAATTATGCAGTTCTATACGACGGAGGCAGGGTAGTGGTGGCAAGCATCGACCAACATCCATTCCGGCGCCGGTCTCGGATGTTCGCATGAGAGCCCGGCAGGCGAGCCCGGGGCGTCCACGACATATCCCGACCACCAGCACTGCATCGCCGCGCGACCAGGTGCTCAACGCGGCCGCAGAGCTGTTCGTAACTCGGGGGTTTGCGGCTACCTCGACCCGAGAGATCGCGGAGAGGGTCGGCATTCGGCAGGCGTCGCTCTACTACCACTTCGCCGGGAAGGACGAGCTCCTCGCAGAACTTCTGCAACGCTCCGTGCGTCCCACCGTCGACAAGGTCACCAAGATCGAGACCCTGGTCCCACCCGAGACTCACGAGACCGCGCTCTACCTGCTCACCCTCATCGACGTTCGAACCCTGACCGAGGCTCCCAATAACGAGGGCATCCTCTACGGGCAGGCCGATGTGGCCAACAGCGAGGTCTACGCTGAGTTCCGCGATTCACGCCAAGAACTCATCGACGCTTACGGCCGGCTCGGGATGCAGATCGCTTCACCTGGCGTCGCCTCCGATCTCGACGCCGGAGAGCTCGGCGAGATGCTGATGCACTCGGTCGAGGTCGTCACCACCCTCCGCAACACCGGCCGGACGGTCACCCCCGAGCACGCCGACCGCATCGCGGCGGCGGCACTAAGGGCATGTGACGTACCCAAGGAGACCATCGCCACCGCAGCCTCGGCCGCATCCGAACTCCTTGCTGAGTTTCACTATGAAGCCAACAACGCCCCGACGGAGGACGGCAGTTTCTGATCTCCTCGCTGGCCCGTCGTCTCAACCGACTGTTGCGACGGGTTGGCGAGGCCAGTGCAACCGATGCTCGCGCAAGGTGACAGGGGTCATGTGCCGTTGCTCGGCGACTGGCTTTGCGGCGCATGCGATGGTGGCTGGGTGAAGATCCCCGTCCCCGACGTTGCGCTACGGATGTTGAGTCGCCAGCTCGGCGGCCCGGCAGGGCCACTCGGCGCTGTTGTCGCACGCATCCTCAACAAGGGCAATCGACCTGCAATCGAGTCCGCCGTAAAGGCCCTCCGACTCGCGGGAAGCGAAACGGTGGCCGACATCGGCTTCGGAGGTGGTGTCGGGCTCGAGCTGCTTCTCGGGGCAGCCCCGAACGGTCACGTTCACGGGATCGAACCATCCACTGACATGCTCGCGCGTGCACGTCGCACGTTCAGCGAGGCGCTCGAGTCCGGACAACTCGTGCTGCACGAGGCAACGATGTCTTCGCTCCCGATTGCCGACGATACTCTCGATGGCTGGGTCAGCCTCAACACGATCTACTTCATCGTCGACCTTGAACCTGCATTCGCCGAGCTGACGCGCGTTCTCGCCCCGAACGGTCGCGGCGTGCTTGGCGTGGCCGATCCGGACTGGATGGCTTCTCAGCGCTTCGCCAAGCACAACTTCACGGTGCGCCCGGTCGATGACGTCATCGGGGAGCTCCAAAAGGCGGGACTGGCTGTCGACCGACTCGAAATTGACCATGAAGGATCCACGTACAACCTCATGCTCTGCACGCGCTGAATCTCCCGCTCCCCGGCCAGAGGCCTACGTCCTCGACGGTCAGTGTCGTAGGTCACGTCGTGGTGTCAGGGTTTCCTCAGGGTCGGCTGTTAGTTTGGCTGCGCCGGATCAAGATGATGACGACGCAAGGGGGCGTATGACCTCGGGGCTTGACGCGCCGTTCGCCTCCAGCTTTCGTCGCGTGTCGTTCTCAGGGCGCCGGTCACGCGTCGTGGTGGCCCTGATCGCCGCGATGGTGTTTGCGGTGCATCTGCTGAGCATGCACAGCGGACACCACGGAGGCGCCGACCACGCCATCGCTGAGCCCGTGGCCGAGTCGCCGGCTGTGTCAGCCGCCCATGTCGACGACAGTGATCAAGAGTCGGGTCATCACGATCACGGTGACTCCACCATCGGTGATGCCGGCGCTGCCAGCGACGTGGACGTAATCAAGGTCGAGCACCCTCACGGCGAGTACGAGTGCGGCGAGATCAGTCAGTCGCGTCTCGGAGTCGCTGTCTCGGCGTTGACCCCTGCCGTGGGGTGCTTGTGGGTCGTGCCTCGCCCCGCGGAGCTGAGCCGGTCACAGGGTCCCGTTGATCTGCCGCGGTCGACCCCGCATCTCGTTCGTGAACTCGGTGTGCAGAGGGTTTAGGAGCCGGCGTCGTCTGACGACACCCTCCTAGCCCCTTTACGCACCTTTCGACTTCATGAACGAAGGAACTTTGGCATGCCCGAAAACATCCACGACTCCCTGATCACGTGCGTCGGCGAAACCCCCTTGCTGCGCCTGGGACGCTGCTTCCCGGACCCTGATCGGGAAGTGATCGCCAAGCTCGAGATGCTCAACCCTGCCGGCAGCATGAAGGACCGGCCGGCACGCTTCATCATCGAATCAGGACTGGCATCAGGCGACCTGCGACCCGGGATGCGCCTGGTGGAGAGCACCTCGGGAAATCTCGGGGTCGCCCTGGCAACGATGGCCGGACTCCACGGACTGGCCTTCACCGCGGTGGTGGACCCGAAGACCACCTCGACGAACCTTCGGCTCCTGCAGGCAGTGGGCGCCGAGGTGGAGCTGGTGACCGAGCGTGACGAGAGCGGCGGCTATCTGCACACCCGGGTTCGCCGGGCTCAGGAGCTGGCCGCCGCCAGCTCCGACAGCGTGTGGGTCAACCAGTACGCCAATGAACTCAACTGGCGCGCCTACTACGAGACGACGGGTCGCGAGGTCCTTGACGCGGTCCAGACCCCGGTGGATTACCTGGTGGCGGCCGTGTCCACCACGGGCTCGATCCTGGGACTGGCCCGGCGGCTGCGGGAGCGGTACCCGGCGATGCAGGTGGTTGCCGTGGATGCGGTCGGATCGGTCATCTTCGGAACGCCTGCTGGTCCGCGTGAGATCCCCGGTTACGGAGCGAGCCGGGTGCCTGAGCTGCTCAGCCGCGCGGAGATCGACCACGTGGTCCACGTCGACGATGCTCGAGCCGCGTTGGGCTGTCGACACCTGGTTGCCACCGAGGGTGTCCTCGGTGGCGGCTCCTCTGGTGCGGTGATCGCAGCCATCACCCAGTTCCTGCCGACCACGCCATCTGGCAGTCGCATCCTGACGGTGCTCCCGGACCGGGGGGAGCGGTACCTCGACCTGGTCTATGACGACCAGTGGCTCGAGATGGTCTCCACGGTTGGCGGCGTGTCCGACCAGCGACTGGATGTCTCCGCCCGGACATGAACTCGAGCATGAATGAGCACCTGACCCTGCGGCGCACGGACATGGGGCTGCTGTGGATCTCCCAGTTCGTCAACACCGCCGGGCTGATGGCGCTGGTGCCGATCATGCCGCTCTACATGGCATCGCTCGGCGCCTCCGACGCCACCGTCGGGGTCTGGGCGGGAGCCGCGATCGCGGCCCCCGCCCTCCCGTTGGCGATCACCACACCGCTGTGGGGTCGATTGGGCGACCGCATCGGTCCCAAGTGGATGGTGGTCCGCGCCCTGGTGGGCTTGTGTCTGGCGATGGCTCTGATGGCCGCCGCCGGCAGTCCTCTGGCCCTGCTGGCTGCACGGATCGTGCAGGGCACGCTCGGAGGCGTGGTCGAGGCAGCCGCAGCGTACGTGGGATCAGCGGCATCCGAGGGCAGCCGTGGCCGCGCACTGGGTCGCTCCTACAGCGCCACAGCAGCCGGCGCCCTTGCCGGTCCGGTTGCCGGCGGCACGCTGGTCGCCACCGGCGATCTCCGGCCGTTGCTGATCGGGATCGCCGTCGCGGCACTGCTGCTCGGGGCAGTCTGCACGCTCCGGCTGCGGAATCCCCACGATGCACGGCGACCGTCCATAGCGGGCGCAGAACCGGCGCGGACCGCTGTCACATCCGTGTGCTCCCGGATCGGCTGGATCCCGTTGACCGGGGGCTTTCTCGCCTTCTTCGGCGTCTACGGCCTGATCCCGATCTATGCCGACTTCGTCACCGAGCTGGTGGCCGAACCCCAACAGGCAGGGCCGTGGGTTGGGGGACTCCACGCTGTGATGTGGGCCGGCACCTTGGTCGGCTCCCTGTGGTGGGGCAAAGTCAACGACAAGACCGGTCTCCCGCTGCGCACGCTGGCCATCGCGAGCGGCATCACCGCCGCGACCGTGCTCCTCCAGGCAGCTGTGGGCTGGCTGCCCGCGCTGGTGCCGCTGCGGTTCATCCAGGGCTTCTGCTTCGCGGCGCTGGCACAGTCACTGATGTTGTACGCCTCGCAGAAGGCCGGCCAACACGAGCGTGCCGGGTATCTCGGCGTCGCCAACAGCTTCCTCCTCAGCGGTCAGTTCCTTGGCCCGCTCATGGCCGGAAGCGCGATGGTGCTGCTCACCCCGTCCGTCGGCGTGCTGATCACAGGGATCTGTGTGGCCTCGACGGCTCTGCTCGTCTTGGCGCCGGCTATCGCAACGGCCCGTGCATTTCGCGGCGAAGCAGCCCGGGCGCGGGCGATACCCTTCGTCCCGGAGCGTTGGCAGGCCCGGCCAAGCGGTCGGCACGCAGCTCCTCGCAGGCCGCAGCACCGCAAGAGGAGCCAGCCAGGACCGCGGGTCCGCAGTGAAGGTCGGAGCCACGGCCCAGCTGTCTCGACTCACCCCGCAGCCGCTCGGCCGCGCGATCCTCGTTCCAGAGTGAACCGGTGATGGACAGTCCTGGATGGGCAATCCTGGAGCCTTGGTGTCGCGCCTCTGGCCCGACGGGGGCCACCTGTCGGGCCAGAGGCGGAGGTGCGGACCGACCTAGGCGTCTTGGTCTTGTTCTGCCGCGGCCGCACGCTGGCTGGCGGCGAAGCCGACCTTGACGTGGGAGCCGTCGCAGAACGGCTTGTTCCTGGATTCGCCACAGCGGCACAAGAAGATCGTTCTGCCGGTGTCGTAGCTGTTGCCGTCGTGGTCGACGAGCTGTGCTGCTCCCTTGATCTGGAGTGGTCCGTTGTCGACCGTCTTGATGGTTGCGGGCTTGGTCTGGCTGCTGGCTTGGGGTGCCGCGCTGTCGGTCATGAGGTGCTCCTTCTGCGTTGTCGGGTGGGTCTGCCGTGGTGGACATCCGTACCTTAGGGGGGTATGGTTCCTTGCGTCGCCAGGATTATACCGTACCGGGGTATGGTTTCCGGATGGCAACCGAGCAGATGTCGTTTGGACCAGCAGAGGAATGACCATGGGAAGTCACGAGCACCACAGCGAGCGTGGCTATATGCACCGCCAGGACGACTACCTCAAGCGGCTGCGGCGTATCGAAGGTCAAGTTCGGGGGCTGCAGCGGATGGTCGAGGACGAGAAGTACTGCATCGACATCCTCACCCAGGTGTCTGCGGTGACGAAGGCACTGCAGTCGGTGTCCCTCGCGCTCCTTGATGAGCACCTCAACCACTGCCTCACGCAGGCAGCGGCCACGGGTGGCGTGGAAGCCAAGGAGAAGGTCAAAGAGGCCTCCGACGCCATCGCCCGCTTGGTCCGCTCCTGACCCATGGCATCGCCTACACCGACATCCAGCACCGACACCCACGACCGCATAGGTCCCGACCAAGGAGCCTCCACGTGAAGACCTCTTTCAAGCTCGGCGGCTTCATCGCCGCCCTTGCTGCCGTCCTCGCCGTCGCTTTCGGCGTCGGCAACGCCACCGGGCCAATCGGCCAGACCGCGCAAGCCACCAGCCACTCAGGAGATGACATGACAGACAATGCAGGCCACGGACAGGCCGGCCACGACAACACCGACAGCAAGGCCAGCGGGCGCGCCGGCCACGGCGGGGGTGCTAGCAAGCAGCCCGGCGGGCTGATGATCTCGGAGCACGGATACACGCTGGACCTGGACTCGACGATCCTGGCCGCCGGGCGTACGTCGGTGAAGTTCCGGGTGACCGGGCCCGACGGAGAGCCCGTCACCGACTACGAGCCCACCCACGACAAGGACCTCCACTTCATCGCCGTCCGGCGGGACATGAGCGGGTTCCAGCATGTCCACCCGACTCTCGCCAGGTCCGGCGACGATGCGGGCACCTGGACGACCGACCTTGACCTCACGTCCGGAGCGTGGCGGGTCTTCGCCGACTTCCGGGCCACTGCCCACGGCGAGACCATGACGCTGGGCAGCGACCTCTCGGTCCCGGGCACCTACCAGCCGGCGCCGCTGCCGCCGGTCAGCCAGACTGCGGAGGTCGACGGGTACACGGTCACGCTGAAGGGGCAGCTGGTTCCCGATGAGTCTTCAGAGCTGACTCTGTCGGTGAGCCGTGATGGGCAGGAGGTGACCGACCTGGAGCCTTACCTCGCCGCGTACGGGCATCTAGTTGCGCTGCGCTCGGGAGACCTGGCTTACCTGCACGTTCACCCAGAGGGCGAGCCGGGAGATGGCGTCACCGAGCCCGGTCCGGACATCACCTTCTTCGCCTCGGCACCCTCTGCCGGTGCATATCGCCTGTACCTGGACTTCAAGCACGACGGCGTGGTCCGCACCGCCGAGTTCACCGTCCAGGCAGGCAAGTCCGCGCCCGTGTCCGGGGAAGCCGGATCAGGTGAGCCCACCGCACAGCCCAGCGGTTCCGGCTCGGCAGGTCACGGCGGGCACAGCCACTGACCCGAACCAACCGCAACGCATTCAGAACGAGAAGCAGTCGGTAAGGAAGGAAGAGACGATGAGCGCGCTCAATGACGTCACACCCGAGGGCAGTGCCCCTGGCAACCAGGTCGAGCTTGCGATCGGTGGTATGACGTGCGCATCGTGCGCGAACCGCATCGAGCGCAAGCTGAACAAGCTCGAGGGTGTGACCGCGACGGTCAACTACGCCACCGAGAAGGCCAAGGTCATCTACGCCGACGGCATCGACGCGACCGCGCTGGTCGATACGGTCGAGCAGGCCGGCTACACCGCGCGCCTTCCCGAGCCGAAGGGCCCGTCGCCCCAGACGACGACGTCCGAGGATGATCCTGTACGCGCACTGCGCAACCGGGTGATCGTCTCGGCGGTCCTGAGCGTACCGGTGATTGCGATGGCGATGATTCCGGCGCTGCAGTTCAACTACTGGCAGTGGCTCTCGTTGACGCTCGCTGCGCCGGTGGTCGTCTGGGGTGCGTTGCCGTTCCACAAGGCGGCCTGGACCAACCTCAAGCACGCCACTTCGACCATGGACACGCTGATCTCCATGGGTACGCTGGCGGCGCTCGGCTGGTCCTTGTACGCGCTGTTCTTCGGCACCGCCGGTGCCCCGGGGATGACCCACCCCTTCGAGCTCACCATCGCTCGCACCGACGGGTCCGGCAACATCTACCTCGAAGCCGCGGCTGGGGTGACCACCTTCATCTTGGCCGGTCGCTACTTCGAGGCGCGCTCCAAGCGCCAGGCCGGCGCGGCCCTGCGGGCACTGCTCGAGCTCGGTGCGAAGGAGGTCTCGGTCCTCCGCGACGGCCCCGCCGGCCCCGCCGAGGAGCGGATCAGCGTCGACCAGCTGGCAGCCGGTGACCGGTTCGTGGTCCGGCCCGGGGAGAAGATCGCCACTGACGGCCGGATCCTCGAAGGCTCCTCGGCAGTCGATGCCTCGATGGTGACCGGCGAGTCCGTGCCGGTCGAGGTCGGCCCCGGCGACACCGTGATCGGCGCGACCGTCAATGCGGGCGGGCGGCTCGTGATCGAGGCAACCCGTGTTGGCGCTGACACCCAGTTGGCGCAGATGGCCAAGCTCGTCGAAGACGCCCAGAACGGCAAGGCCCAGGCCCAGCGCCTGGCGGACCGGGTCTCGGGCATCTTCGTCCCGATCGTGATCGGTCTGGCTGTCGCGACCTTCGGGTTCTGGGCCGGCACCGGTGGTGGCATCGCTGCCGCGTTCACCGCCGCCGTGGCAGTGCTGATCATCGCCTGCCCGTGCGCGCTCGGGTTGGCCACGCCGACCGCCCTCATGGTGGGCACCGGCCGAGGCGCCCAGCTCGGCATCCTGATCAAGGGGCCCGAGGTGCTGGAGTCCACGCGCAAGGTCGACACCATCGTCCTGGACAAGACCGGCACCGTCACCACCGGTCAGATGACCCTCGTACGTACGGTCGTCGCCGAAGGTGAGGATGTCGATGAGCTGCTGCGCTTCGCAGGTGCCCTGGAGGACGCCTCCGAGCACCCGATCGCCCAGGCCATCGCCAAGGGTGCGGCTGCACAAGTCGGGGACCTGCCGACGGTGGAGGACTTCGCCAACATCGAAGGCTTGGGCGTGCAGGGGATCATCCTCGACGGGGAGGCGTCGCACGCCGTCCTTGTCGGACGACCGCAGCTTCTTGCGGAGTGGTCCCAGCACCTGACGCCGACCCTGGAAACGGCGATGACCGAGGCGGCCGAGAAGGGCCAGACCGCGGTCGCGGTCGGCTGGGACGGCCGAGCCCGCGGGGTTCTGGTCGTCGCCGACGCCATCAAGCCGACCTCGGCCGAGGCCATCGGGCAGCTGCGCACCCTTGGGCTGACCCCGGTGCTGCTCACCGGCGACAACGCCACCGTCGCCGCCACGGTTGCGACCGCGGTGGGCATCGAGGCGGGCTCCGACACGGTCATCGCCGAGGTGATGCCGTCGGAGAAGGTCGACGTGATCAAGCGACTGCAGGAGCAGGGCAAGACCGTTGCCATGGTCGGCGACGGTGTCAACGACGCCGCGGCACTGGCCCAGGCCGACCTCGGTCTGGCCATGGGCACCGGCACCGACGTCGCGATCGAGGCCTCCGACCTCACCCTGGTCCGTGGAGACCTCCGCGCAGCCGCGGACGCGATCCGGCTCTCCCGGAGCACCCTGGGCACCATCAAGGGGAACCTGTTCTGGGCGTTCGCCTACAACGTCGCCGCACTCCCGCTGGCAGCTGCCGGACTGCTCAACCCGATGCTCGCCGGAGCCGCCATGGCGTTCTCCTCGGTGTTCGTGGTCTCCAACAGCCTGCGGCTGCGCAGCTTCCGAGCAACCAACAGCGACCTACGAGCCGACACCGACGCCGCCACAGAGGTATCCCGGCCCCAGTCAGTGAACGCCTGACCGCATACTTCTGGGCTCCCCGAGACGGATCGGGTCCCAGAGGCCCTGTCTCACCGGCAGGCCCCCGCAACAACCGGCCCAACCCGGGCACGGAACCCACCAGAAAGGTTTCACCATGGCAACCAACGCCACCTACACCGTCTCCGGCATGACCTGCGGCGGCTGCGCCGGCAAAGTCACCGACCAGGTCGAGCAGATCCCAGGCGTCCTCGACGTCGACGTCGACCTCGCCGCCGGTGCGATCACTCTCACCAGCGAGAGCGACATCAGCGATGCGTCCGTGAAGCAGGCCGTCGAAAAGGCCGGCTACAAGCTCGCTACCGCCTGAGACCGCACAAACCGCAAGGCTCCGGTACCCCGGCCCGACCCGCGTCGTCAGCGTTCGCGCGGCGAACGGCCGGGATTATCGGATCCACCGCACCGGTGGCCGCCACCATCACAAGGCGGGACGCAGCGCTCGAAGCGCTGCTGGGCGCCGATAGCGCCCGGCCCACGGTGGCCGGACAGACCAGGGACAGCGACGCGGGACAGGCTTCTCATCGAATGAACAACGACGCCAGGCCATGGAAACGGCCTGGCCTGAGGAAGGGTTAGAGCCATGGGGTTGTTCGCGATCCGCGACTACCGGCGCCTGTTCAGCGCGCAGGTGATCGCACTGTTCGGAACCGGTCTGGCCACGGTCGCGCTGGGTCTGCTCGCCTACGACCTGGCTGGCCGTCGCGCCGGTGCGGTGCTCGCGACCGCGTTGACCATCAAGATGGTGGCCTACGTCATCGTCGCACCGTTGGCAGCGGCGTACGTCGATCGGTTGCCTCGACGCTTGTTCCTCACCGTCCTCGACGTGATCCGTGCCCTGGTGGTGCTTGCTCTGCCGTTCGTCGCCGAGATCTGGCAGATCTATGTGCTGATAGGTGTTCTACAGACCGCGTCTGCGGCGTTCACGCCTACGTTCCAGGCGGTCATCCCCGACATCGTCACTGAAGAGGCCGACTACACGCGAGCGCTCTCGGCCTCGCAGGTCGCCTACACCATGGAGAGCCTGCTGAGCCCGATGCTCGCAGCCGTCGCGCTCGCGGTCATGTCCTTCAACCTGCTGTTCCTCGGCACCACGCTCGGTTTCGCTGTCTCCGCGATACTCGTGCTCTCCACCCGTATCCCCAACGCCCGCCCCAGCCAGCACACCAACCCCTTGGACCGGGTCCTCTCGGGACTTCGGACCTTCACCGCCACGCCCAGCCTGCGCGGCGTGATGGCACTGAACCTCGTGGTCGCGGCCGCCGGATCCATCGTCGTGGTCAACACCGTCAACTACGTCCGCGACGTGCTCGGCGGAACCCAGTCCGACGTGGCCTGGATGCTCGCCGCCTCAGGATCCGGCACCCTGCTCGCGGCACTTGTCCTCCCCCGGATCTTGGACCGCGTCGCGGAACGGGTCGTCATGCTCACCGGAGCTCTCGTTCTGGTCGTCGGAGTCCTCGCCGCTCTCGCGACAGCCGCAGCGAGTCTTGCCATACCACCGCTCACCGCGGCCATCTGGCTCACGATCGGTGCCGGGATGGCGCTCATCATCACTCCAACCGGCCAAGTGCTCCGGGGTTCGGTCGAACCCGCCGCCATCCCCCAGGTCTTCGCCGCCCAGTTCTCGCTGTCCCACCTCGCCTGGCTGATCACCTACCCGATCGCAGGATGGGTCGCCACCAACGCCGGCTTCACCACCACCTGGACCATCCTCGCCATCCTCGCCGCGATCGGCGCCACCGCCGCCCCGGCCCTGTGGACGCGCGAAGAGAAGGCAACCGACGCTGTACCGGCCGGCGAGACGGCCGGAACCACCCCCGCAACCACGGTCGGTATCGCTGATCGTGGCCGCGGAGTCGACGTGCTCGTCCGTACGGCAGCCGATACCGCCGAAGGGACGCTCGCTGCGTGCCAGTGCTCGTGCGTGCACGCGGTGTGAGGCCACTGAGTCGCCTTCCGGTGCACGCCTGATCTGAGTCCGGGCAGTTCGGGACGGTGTCGACCGTCGGGTCCTAATCGTGACCGGGCCCGGCGGTCTCCACCTGGAGGTGGAGACCTTCCGAGACGAGATCGACGAGGCGGTCGACCGCGCTGGCCGCCGATGCCTGGTCGGCGGCCTCGAGCGCGTGGATGCTGTAGGCGGCCAGCTCCTCGGGCGCGACGTCGGTCCGTACCTGACCGGATTCCTGGGCGCCTCGCACGGCCTTGGCAAACAGCGCGGTCAGGTCCGCGCTGTTGCGCCGGTGCTCGTCGCCGTGGTGGACCAGGCCCTGCAGGTCGGTCGCAGCTGACGTACCTCGATGGAAACAGATCCGTGCATAGCCCTGGAGCATCGCGCGCAACCCGTCTCCGGCAGAGCGCCCCTCGTCACGGAGCCCCTCGAGGTGTGCAAGGTGTTGCGCGACGTGCTCGGCATGACCGGCCACGAGCATCTCGTCGACCCCGTGGAAATACTTGTACAGAGTTGCCCGACTGATGCCCGCCCGCTCGGCGACGAGACCCATCGTGACGCCACGGACACCCTGCTCGCGCGCCAGCACCCAGGCGGTCTCGAGGATCGCCGCTCGGACATCACGTCGGTGCTCCTCGACCGTGTCCTTCCAGAGTTTCGGCATGGTTCGACGATACGCCTTGTCGTATGTAGAGACACCGTGCATATTTAGATAGACACATTGTCTTACAAACGAGGACTGACTGATGACCACCGGAGACGAGCCGAAGCCCACTGCTCCGAGCGCCGACGTACCTCCGGGCATGCCGTCGTGGGTGAAGTACCTTCTCGGGGCGCTGCTTGTGGTGGTGCTCCTCGCGGTGCTGGCGATGTTCGTCGTCGGTGGCGACCACGGGCCAGGACGCCACGGTGCGGGCATGTACTCGGCCCTGGCAGTGGATTCGCCCGCTCAGGGGAAGGGACTGTGACCGTCGGCCCGCGCCTGCGTCGGCTCCTGCTCGCGCTGCACCTGAGCTGCTCGGTGGGCTGGATCGGCGCAGTCTGCGCGTACTTGGCGCTGGCCTTCGCTGTGCCGGCCACGGGGGACCCCGCAGTTGTCCTGGCCGCGTGGATCGGGATGGAGCTCGTCGGCTGGTACGCGATCGTGCCGCTCGCCATCGGGTCGCTCGCCACCGGCCTGGTGATGGGCGTGGTGACGAAGTGGGGGCTGCTGCGCCACTACTGGGTGCTCGTCTCGCTGATGGGCACGGTCGTGCTGACGGCCGTCCTGATCATGCACATGCCCGACGTCACCGCCCAAGCGGACCGGGCGCGGAGGCTGGGGGAGGAGGGGCTGCTCGCGATGGGCAGCGACATCGCGCACGCGGTCATCGGCCTGGTCCTGCTCATCGGCATCCTCGTGCTGAACATCTACAAGCCCCGCGGCCTGACGAAGTACGGCTGGCGCAAGGAGCAGGTGACACGCGCCCGTAGGGCGGTGACGCGTACGTCCGCGTCGCCCTGACGGGTTCGGTCAGCCCAAGTTCGCGAGCAGGTCGCGGCATGCCTGCTCGCAGGCGCGACATGCGTCGGCGCAGGCGCGGCAGTGCTCGTGCATGTCGGCGTGGCGAGAGCACTCGTCACCACAGGCCTTGCAGGCCGTCGCGCACGCCTCGAGGAATGTCCTCGTGATGTTGGCGTCGTAGCCGGTGTGGCGGGACAGGATGTTGGCGGTCGCCGAGCATGCGTCGGCGCAGTCCAGGTTGCTGCGGATGCACTTGGTCAGGTCGGCGACGTTGTCTTCGCTAAGGCAGGCATCAGCGCACGCCGTGCACGCCTGGGCACATTCGATCAACGTCTGGATCGTCTTCGCAAGCTTGGCGGTGTCGATGCCGCCCAGGTCCTTGGGGTAGGTCTTCAGCACCTGCTCGACGGTGTGCATGGCACTCCCTCTTGGTCATTGAGGCTGTCGTACACGAGCCGATTTGGCCCGATGCCGAACAGGTACCCGGCCGCGACTAAGCCATGCCGTGCGGCCCGCTTGGCGAGTCAGTCAGTCCAGGGGTCAAGCGCCGTGGTCGCCCAGATCCACCCGGGCGGGCCACGGGTTGGCGGTGCAGCCGTCCAGCCCCTTGGTCTGTTGCAGCATCACCGGAGCAGTCGCGCCCTCGCCTGGACACTGCGCATGCGGGTAGCCGAGCGCGTGGCCGGTCTCGTGGTTGACCACGTAGCGGCGGTAGCCCGTCAGGTCGCCGGCGTAGCTGTCGGCGCCGAAGTGCCATCGCCAGGCGTTGAGGACGACATCGCTGCCGTTGCGGCACGAGAGCCTGCCGTCGGTGTCAAGGGGAGCACACAGCTCGTCGGCGGTCTCGGGCGTGGCGAGGACGATCCGCAGGTCGGCGTGGCCGTCGACACGTGCGAGCTGGTGCTCGGCCGCCCAGCCGCGGTCGTCGGCGAGAGTCGTCTCTATGAATCGAGCGACCTGGTTGGTGGTGTAAGGCAGTCCTTTTTCCACCTCGACTCGGTATGTCGTCGCTTCATCCAGTGCGCCGGATGGAGCGGCCGCGACCTCAAATCTCCCGGACCCGCGCTCGGGTATCGCCACGGGCGTCGCGGCCGGTGTGCTTGGTCGGGAGACATTTCCCTCGGCTGCGGCGACCTCGCCGTCAGGGAACTTTGTCCCTGAGGTCGGCGAAGCTGAAGGCGAGGCGGCTACCGACGAGATCGGGGCGCGCTCACTCTTCGTGGCGGGATGACTGTCGCGCGCCATGGCGATGAGTGGGAGGGTGATCGCCAGGCCGGTGAGAAGGACAGCGAGACCGGCGTGGCCGGCGGAACCCTCTGCCACGCGCTGGCCGCGATGCGGTTGCCGACGTCGGTGGGATGCAGTTCTGTGCTTGCTCATCGTCTCGCCCTCCTACAGGACCTGTTCCCAGGTGCTGCCGTGATCGGTCGAGCGGAAGGCCTCCTCCGCCGTCGCGGCGTACCAGCCCTGCTCGGTGATCGTGAAGGCCGCCGGCTGACCGCCGATCGACCCGGCCTCCTGCCACGTCTTTCCCGCATCGCCACTGACCCGGACGACACCATCCGGGCCGATGCCCACCAGGCCGCCCTCAGCCGTGGTGTCGAGATAGGCGGTGACCGGACCGCCGAGCTCACGGGTCGCCCCGGTCGGTGCATCGATACTGATGAGCTGTCCCTTGCTCGTGGTCGCGAACAGTCGACCGGCCTCCTTGGAAGCAGCGACGCTGACGAGGTCGCCGGACAGGATCTCCTCGAACCGCTCCCGATCTTCGGTGCGGAGCAGACGACTGGTGGTGGAGTCGTACGCGTAGAGGACGTCGCCGGCCGGCTCGAGGATGTGGAAGTCGGCCTCGCCCTGCAGTGCGAGCGGTGTCCAGGTCTCGCCGGCGTCGGTGGACTCGATCAGACCCAGGTGCGAGGGCAGGTGCTCCTCGGTCAGGTCAGGGTGTCCGCTCCCGAGGAAGTGGCCCGGACCGATGACGGTGAACGCCATGGTGTCTTGCCACCGGTCGGCGACCCGGCTCGGTTTGCCGGTATCGGGGACGTGGAAGAGGCCGAAGTGGGTGGCGACGTAGAGGCTGTCATCGGCGGGGTCGATCCCGAGGCCATGGATATGGCCAATTGAGCTGTCGCTGGATGGGCTGTCCTTTGCGGCTCGTGCGGTGGGTTCCGGGTCCGTGGCGCAGGCGGTCGAAAGGAAGGCCGTGGCCACTGCGAGCGCGATCGCGAGGTGGAGGTTTCGGTTCAAGAGGATGCTCCGGTCTTGAGAAGTTGCCGGGCAGGCGCGTCGCCTGCCCGGCTTGGACGATGGTCAGGACTGGAGCAGTGCCTGCATCGTCCGGATCTCCTCGGTCTGAGCGGTCTCGATGTCCTCGGCCATCGCTGTGGCGTCAGGGAACTGGCCGTCGACCTGCTCGGTCTGGGCCATCTCGATCGCGCCCTCGTGGTGCTCGATCATCATGGTGAGGAACATCTGGTCGAACCGGCTGCCGGAGGCGCTCCCCAGGTCGGTCATGTCCTCCTCCGACATCATCCCGCTCATCTCGTCCGACGACATGTCGCCGTGATCCATGTCGGACATGCCCTTGTCGGGGACGTCCTCGCCCCAGCTCTCGAGCCAGCCGGTCATGGTCTCGATCTCTGGGCCTTGTGCTGCCTCGATGTCAGCGGCCAGGTCCTTGACCTCCTGGCTCTCGGCTCGGGTCTCGGCGAGCTCTGTCATCTCGATGGCCTGCTGGTGGTGCGGAATCATCTGCTGGGCGAACGCGACGTCGGCATCGTTGTGCCCGGCAGAGGTGTGGCCGTCGTCCTCGCCCCCACGGACAGCGAGGACGAGAACGATGGCCGCGAGGATGAACAGCGAGGCCGCGACAATGGCAGCCGGCAGGGTCTTGCGCATGAGAAATACTCCGTCTGTGTGATCTGGGTCTGGGCAGGCGAAAGCCCGAGCCACCCGGATGGGTGCCTCGTGGCTGCGGCCGCTCAGCAGCGGATCACACAGAGGTGCAACAAGTCGGGTGGGTCATGGTCCCGCCCGTAGAAGACGGGGCTGTGCCACGTCGGGAGCAGACTCCGCAGAACGCGGGTGCCCCGCCTCGCCATCAACAGAGCGAAGCCCAAGATCAACCCGGTGAGGATCGCGAGACAGAGACCGAGGATGCTCCCGCCTCCCTCGCCGTCAGGTGCCTGGGTCTGGCCCGCTGCGGAGACGTCGGACTCGGCGGCAACAGATTCGTTTCCGGCCGTCGCGGCGAGTGCGTGCGGGCCACCGTGGCCCATGGTCATGACGGCCGCGCCCTCGGGCACGGCGCCCATCGGGTGATCGCCGGCGTGGGAGCCCCAGCCGTGCATCGACATGAGACCGAACAGGGCTACGGCAACCGCGGCGAGCGCAAGGCGTGCTCCGCGTGTCTGCGTCGGCCGGCGGTCCTGCATGGCCTTGATCTTAGGCGATCCGCAATTCCATGACTTGCGCGGGAAGGCCATTGGGTGGCAACATCGCCATATGACGATGAAAGCGATGACGGGTGCTGCTGACTCGTTGGACGAGGCGGCAGCCCTGAGTGCCGCAGCGTGTCTGTTCCATGGGTTCTCCGATCCCTCGCGACTGGCGATCCTGCGCCACCTCGCCCTCGGCGAGCACCGCGTGGTCGATCTGACCGCCCATCTCGGCCTGGCCCAGAGCACGGTCTCGAAGCACCTCGCCTGCCTGAAGGACTGCGGACTGGTGACCTCACGTCCCGTCGGGCGGGCGTCGATGTTCGCGCTGGCCCACAGCCAAGCCGTGATGGACCTGCTGGCCGCCGCTGAGCGGGTCCTTGCGCTCACCGGCGACGCGGTGACGCTGTGCCCCAACCACGGCATCGCCGCCGTTCACGCCGACGCGCACGAGGAGGCGTGATGGCCGCGCACGTGCATGCATCCACCGATCTGACTCCAGTTGACCGCAAGCGACTCGGACGCCGTGCCCAGCTCCTCGCCGCCGCGTCGGTCGCCTACAACGGCCTCGAGGCGGTCATCGCCATCACCGCCGGGCTCGTGGCCGGATCCGTCGCGCTGGTCGGGTTCGGACTCGACTCCATCGTCGAGGTCTCCAGCGGGCTCATCATCCTGTGGCAGTTCCGCCACCGGCTCCCGGAGTCGCGGGAACGGCAGGCGCTGCGACTGATGGCCATCTCCTTCTTCGCCCTCGCCGCATACGTCACCTTCGAGTCGGGGCGCGCCCTCGTCACCGGGCGCGATCCAGACACCTCGGTCGTCGGCATCGGCCTGGCGATCGCTTCGCTGATGATCATGCCGTTCCTGTCGTGGGCGCAGCGGCGCACCGGGCGAGCACTCGGGTCGAACGCGGTGGTGGCTGACTCGACCCAGACCCTGTTGTGCACCTACCTCTCGGCGGTTCTGCTCGTCGGGCTGGTTCTCAACGCCACGCTCGGCTGGTCGTGGGCAGACCCCGTCGCCGGCCTGGTCATCGCTGCCGTCGCGGTGAAGGAGGGCTGGGATGCCTGGCGGGGCGACGCGTGCTCGTGCGGTCCGGTGGCCTCGGCCTACGAGGCGGACGCCGCCATCACCTGCGCCGACTCCTGCTGTGCCCCCAGCGGGACCGACGGCGAGGCCGAGACCGAGATCGAGCTCCTGACCATCGACAGGCGTCAGCCATGATCATCGCGGCGCTCGTCCTCTTCGGCGTCTACATGCTGCTGGGATTCGGCATCCGCACCTGGGTCCAGCTCCGGCATACCGGCGACAGCGGCTTCCGAGGCATCTCCGGACACCCTGGCGACCCGGAATGGCGGGCCGGTGTCCTGTTCGTCGTGGCGCTGCTCGCCGGACTCCTCGGCCCCATCGCTGCCCTTGCGGGCCTTGACGCGGTCGCCGTCCTCATCCACCCGGCCATCCAGGCCGGCGGAATGGCGCTTGCCTTGATCGGCATCACGGCCACCGTGCTCACCCAGGTCGCCATGGGCACCAGTTGGCGCATCGGCGTCGACGACACCGAACGCACCGAGCTGGTGACGACCGGGCCGTTCGCCCTCGTCCGCAACCCGATCTTCACCGCGATGGCCATCACCGGCATCGGACTGGTCCTGATGGTCCCCAATGCCGTCGCGCTCGCAGGGGCAGGTCTGCTCCTCGTTGCCCTGCACCTTCAGGTCCGCGTCGTCGAGGAGCCCTACCTGGTTCGCACCCACGGGGAGGACTACACCTCGTACGCGGCAAGCACCGGGCGCTTCGTTCCGGGGCTGGGGCAGCTGCGCCTGTGACGCCCGCTCCGATCCATATCCAGCCACGCTGCTCGCGTAAGCACCAGCCGACCTGAACGAGCCGTCATCTGGGCTGTTGGCCAGTGCCCCGGTGCCATCTGCGCGGTCGGGAGCCTCTCCGCGTTGTTCGGTGGCTGACCTGACGTGGCGAACAGGCATCGCCTACTATGCCTGTTAGTAGAAAGAAGTTCTCAGGAGGAGTGCAGCCGTGTCCAAGCAGACCAAGATCACCGCCGTCATCGGCGGCCTGGTGATCGCCGGGATCGTGGCCCTCATCGTCGCCTCATCGAGAGGCGAGGCAGAGCGCCCCGCTCCTGCCGCGGACACCCCGGCCAAGGAGAGCGCACTTATGCGCTCCGATGCTCGAGTCCTCGGCGAGAAGGGCACCAGCGATGTGACCTTCGTCGAGTTTCTCGACTTCGAGTGCGAGGCATGCGGCGCTGCGTACCCGATCGTCGAGGACGTGAGGAAGAAGTACGCCGGCCAGGTCACTTTCGTCGTCCGCTACTTCCCGCTTCCGGGGCATTTCAACTCCGAGCGGGCAGCACGGGCAGTCGAGTCCGCGGCCCGACAGGGCGAGTTGGAGGCGATGTATAACAAGATGTACGAGACCCAGGCGACCTGGGGAGAGGCTCAGACGCCGCACGACGATCTCTTCCGCAGTTTCGCCGAGGAGATTGGCCTGGACATGAAGAAGTACGGCGCGGACTACGCCTCCGAGGAGGTCGCATCCCGCGTCCGGCGCGATGTCGATGACGGCATCGAGCTCGGTGTGCAGGGAACGCCGACGTTCTTCGTCAACGGCGAGCCGTTCGAGCCGCAGGCTGTGGAGGACTTCAGCCGCGTCCTCGATGAGGCGCTCGCGGAGTGAGTGGCACAACCCGTGCGCGCGAGGGCTCCCCGGCCGCCGATATCAGGATCGGCTGGGGCCTGCTCCTGAGCGGCTCCATCGGGCTCATCGCAGCGGCGGTCCTCCTGGTCGAGCGGTTCAAGCTGGCACAGGACTCCTCGTATACGCCGGTGTGCAGCCTGAATCCCGTCCTGAGCTGCGGGTCGGTGATGCAGTCGGCGCAGGCCGCGGTGCTGGGCTTCCCCAACCCACTGATCGGTGTGGCAACGTTTCCGGTGCTCATCACCACTGGCGCCGCGATCCTCGCGGGGGCCCGATTCCGACGCTGGTTCTGGCTCGGGCTCCAGGCAGGCGTCACAGCGGGACTCGCGTTCATCCTCTGGTTGATCTTCCAGAGTCTCTATCGGATCGGCGCGTTGTGCCCGTACTGCATGGTCGTGTGGAGCGTGGTGATTCCGATCTTCTGGTACGTCACCCTGCACAATCTCCGCCGAGGGATCTTTGGGGAGCGGGCCACCCGGAGCGCGTCGACTCGCATCGCGATCCAGTGGCACGCGCCGATCCTCCTCGCGGCCTTCCTGGTGGTCCTGGCTCTCATCACCGTCCGATTCTGGGACTACTGGTCGACACTGGTCTGACCCCCTCGGACCGCAGCTACGATGGCGGCTCGTACTTGAAGGAGCGATGATGCGCGGTATGGGTCCTCTCGAGGCGACGATCATGCAGCGAATGTGGTCCAGCGACGATCCGCAATCGGTGCGTGCGATCCACGACTCCTTGGCAGAAGACCGCAAGATCGCCTACACCACGGTGATGACAGTCATGGACAACCTGCACCGCAAAGGGCTCTTGGGGCGCGAGCGACAGGGGAGGGCCTATGTCTACTCGCCGGCGGCGACGCGTGAGGAGCACACCGCCTCGCTGCTCGGCGAGGTGCTCGCCGACGGCGGCGACCGCGCGAACGTCCTGCTGCACTTTGTCGAGCACCTTGACGATGACGAGCTGGCGACCTTGCGCAGAGTCGTCACCGGCTCGGACCGATCGACACACCAGGGCGAGGAGAAATGACCGGCGCCGCCGCCCTGATCGCCTTCGCCGCGGCCTCGCTGGGTGTCGGGCAGTATCTGCTCCCGCGCCTCGAAGTGCTGCGGCGAGCGCCCCGGCTGGGCATCGCCCTGTGGCAGACGGTCAGTGCCGCCGCGATCGCGGCTCTGCTGCTCGGCATGGTGGCACTCACCATGCCCGGACTATCGGCTGCCGGCGCGATCGGGGAGGTCTTGCGGGCATGTGCCATCGAGATCCAACACCAGTACGCATCCACGACCGGCGCCATCCTGACAACGGCAAGCGGCGTACTCCTGGCTGCCGTTGGAGGACGGCTCGCGATTGCCCTGTGGGGTCAGCGACGCAGAGACCTGCAGACCCAGCGAGCCCACCTGGCGAGCCTTGACCTGGTGACCGAACGCGCCGCGGACGGCGTCGTGGTCCTCGACCAGGACGCCGCGGCCGCGTACTGCGTGCAGGGCGAGCGGCGCGCCGGGACATCGGACACTGTGGTCATCACCCGAGGCGCAATGCGGGCCCTCACCGCCGACCAGATCGCACTGGTTCTGCGGCATGAACACGCCCACCTGAGCTCGCGGCACGCTCGGCTGGTCGCTCGCGCGCACGCACTGAGCCGGGCCTTTCCCTACGTCGGGTTCTTCCGCGTCGCCCACCAGCAGATCGCTCTCCTCGCGGAGATGCACGCCGACGATGCGGTGGCCGTGGACGATCGGCGGTCCCTGGCTGAGGCGCTCTACGAGCTCGCGTTGGCAAATCGACTCCCGAAGGCTTCGGGCGCCCTTGCCGCGACCGGTGCTGACGTCGTGCAGCGCGCCCAGCGGCTCGTCGGGCCACATCAGCCCCTCCGGCGGACCGCCGTCGCGTTCCTGGCCTCGGCCATCGTCCTGGTCGCCTCGGCCCCCGCCACCCTGGCACTCGTGCCCGGCGGAGTCGGCGACGAGCACAGCTGCTGCCTGGACACGACTGGCGCCAAAGTCTCGGCGTCGCCCCGCTGGCTGGAGCATCGGAGCCACACCCAGAACGCACATACCCAGCGCGCGCTCCGGGCAATCAGCCGCTGGTGATCGGATCCCGAGTGGTATGTACTATGGGCCATAGTAGATACCACTCGGCAGGAAGCACGATGAGCAACCCCCCGGACCAGCAGCACCCCGAACGAACCCCATTTGCATTCGAGGACTTGCCGGAGGACCTGGAGGAGTACGCCTCGGCCGCCACGAAGCATCGCAGGCGCGCAAGCCCTAGGGGTCGACTGGCCATTTCGCTGAGCTTGGCGGTCCTGCTCGCCACGTTGGTCGCCGTGCTCCTGGTCGCATCGACCGATCGAGCAGACGCGCACACGGATCTCACCTCCTCCGACCCGGCGGACGGGGCCGCGCTCGAGTCCGCGCCTGACCGGCTCGCCCTCACGTTCACCGACGATATGTCTGCTGAGTTCTCCAATCTCAGCCTCGTCATCAACGGCACCGAACCCGTGCGACTCGACCCGACCACCGACGCGGGAACGGTGTCCGCGCCGGTCCCCGACAGCGGGTTGTCGACCTCGGCAACGGGCCGCACGCCAGCAACGTGGTCCCTTGCCTATCGCGTCGTCTCGGCCGACGGCCATCCGGTCAACGGCACCATCACATTCACTGCTCCGCTGCCCATCCCGACCCAACCCCCATCGGAGCGCGCTTCCGAGAGCGCAGGGGTGGACCAAGACGACGAGCGCGAGTCGCCGACTGAGCCGACAGTTCAAGGTGAAGAACAAGGTGACGAGCAGGGGGACGGCAAGCTGGGCCTGGTGATCGCCGGGGCGGTGCTCTCCCTCCCGCTGGTAGCCGTTCTCATCGCGGCGGCCGTGGCCCGTCGCCGACGCCGGGCCACGAGCTCGTGAGCAGGAACCACGCAGGCCGCTTTCCGTACGCTCTGCTGCTTCTTGCCGCCAGCCTGGCGCCCATCCTCGGCGTCGGGATCCTCGCGGCGACCGGGACCCTGGCATCAGTGAGTGAACCAGGTATCCCGGACGTCGAGGCAGCAACCCGGTGGGGACTTCCGCTCGCCACCGGCGTACGCGACCTCTCTGCAGCTATGACGATCGGGGCGCTGGCGGTGCTGTGCTGGTGCTTGCCTGCGCGAACCGGCCAGGACGACCTTGCGGCGCCGAGTGCCGGCGCCTGGTCACACCTG
This sequence comes from Nocardioides sp., assembly GCF_050699375.1. Taxonomy (GTDB): domain Bacteria; phylum Actinomycetota; class Actinomycetes; order Propionibacteriales; family Nocardioidaceae; genus Nocardioides. The sequence continues at coordinate 31,208 of NZ_JBOHDN010000205.1, forward strand.
TCCGGAGCCGTCGCCTGGAGCGCCGGTCTCTGGGCATGGTCCAGCCTGCTGACCCTCGTTCTCACCTACGCCCAGCTATCAGGATTCCCGCTGTCCGACCCAGCCTTGTGGGTCTCAGCGACCCGCTTCGCCACCGGCTTCGAGCTCGGCCAGTACCTCGCCCTCAGCTCCCTGCTCGCAGCCGCGGTTGCAGTCGGTGCCGCCGTGGGTCGCACGACCACCGCCTGCGGCATCCTGCTCGTGATCGCCGTTCTCGCGCTGTGGCCACTCGCGCTCACCGGACACGCTGCTGGGTCGCTGAACCACGGGCTGGCCGTGGAGTCACAAGCACTCCACCTTGCCGGAGCCACCGTCTGGCTGGGCGGCTTGGTGGCACTGCTGCTCGTCTCGCGTCGTCTGGATCGCTCTGCCCAAAGCCATGCCCTGCAGCGCTACTCGACTCTTGCCGGCTGGTCCTTCCTCGCGGTGCTGCTCTCGGGTGTCGTGAACGCGACGCTTCGGCTCAACGCCTGGTCCGACCTGGTCAGTTCCTACGGGTTCATGCTCGGCGCCAAGGTCGTCGGCCTCATCGCGTTGGGTGTCGTGGGCCGGCTGCAGAGGCACCGGCTGAGCAACAAGATCGCCTCGGGCCGCCGATCCGGTTTCGGCGCGCTCGCGCTCGGTGAGATCGCGATCATGGCGGCGGCCATGGGAGTCGGTGTCGCGCTCGGGAAGTCTGCGCCACCATCCGCAGAGGGCGAGAGTGCTCTGGTCGGGGCCGAGGCGATCCTCGGCTATCGGATGCCAGGGCTTCTCGGCTGGCCCGAGTGGATCACCGCATGGCGCATCGACGGCCTGTGGGCGCTGCTGGCGGTCATCGCCTTGGCCTGGTACTGGACGCGTGTACGTCAGGTCCGAGCAAACGGGGACGGATGGCCGGCACGACGTGCGCTCGCCTGGACGACCGGCTGGGTCCTCCTCCTCTGGGCAACCAGCGGAGCCCCCGGCGTCAATGGACAGGTGCTGTTCAGCATGCACACGGTCCAGCACATGACCATCGCGACAGCGGTGCCGACATTCTTGGTGCTCGGCGCTCCGGTGACCCTCCTGCTGCGGACCAGCTCAGCGCGACCCGACGGTTCCTACGGAGCGCGCGAGTGGACGCTGCGGCTCCTTCAGTCCCCTTACACCCAGATGGCCAGCCATCCGGTGGTCGCCTCAGCGATCTTCATCATCAGCCTGGTCGCCTTCTACTACGCCGGCGGTCTCGAACTGTCCATGCGGTCGCATACGGCACACGTGGCGATGATCGCCCACTTCCTGATCTTCGGATATCTGTTCGCCAGCGCGGTGGTTGGCATCGACCCTGGCCTGATACGCCTCACCCGTCCCTTCAGGGTGCTGATAGTCATGGCGGTCTTCGGCTTCCACACGTTCTTGTCGCTCTCCCTGACCGACAGCGAGATCGTGGCGAAGGACTGGTTCCAACTGGTGCACCCACCATGGGCAGACTCCCTTGCCAGCGACCAGGACCTCGGCGCCTCCCTCGGCTGGGCTTTGGGTGCCTACCCCCTCGCCATTATGGCGGGAGTTCTCATCTGGCAATGGATCAGAGCCGAGTGCGCCGATCAGAGACGCCTGGACCGCCAGACCGAGATGAAGACGCCAACCTGAATCTCATGTGAGCCCGATGCGAGGAGCGAAGCGGCGCACACGAGCCGTGCAACGTCGATAGGTCTCGCCATGCTGGCGTCGCAGATGCGGTGCTTCGACCGTGCGTACCTGAAACTCGATCGCGGCCAGGAGGAGCAAGCCAACAAGGGCGGCGAGCATGCCGAGGACGAGGGCGGCCAACGCGCCAAGGAAGCAGGTGCTGGCCTACCACTCGGCGCTACTAAGGGTGCCGTGGAAGCCTCGGAAGCCTGCTGGTGGTGCGGAATCATCTGCTGGGCGAACGCGCCCGTGACGTCAGCATCGATCAGGTAGCGGGCGAGGGCGCGCAGTCGCCTTCGCCGAAGATGCCGAGATTCGGCTTCCGAGAGTCAGCTGCGTCGTCGATCAGCTGGTTCGTGGGGAGTACATGATCACAGCGACACCGACGAGGCAGATGAGAGCACCGACGACGTCGTAGCGGTCGGGCTTGAATCCATCTAGTGCCATGCCCCAGGCCAGGGATCCAGCGACGAAGACACCGCCGTAGGCGGCGAGGATGCGTCCGAAGTGGGCATCGGGCTGGAGCGTCGCGACGAACCCGTAGATGCCGAGCGCGATGACGCCCGCCCCGATCCACATCCAGCCCCTCTGTTCACGTACGCCCTGCCAGACCAGCCAGGCGCCGCCGATCTCCGCGACGGCCGCAGCCACGAACAGTGCGATGGATCTCAATGCGTCCACGCTGCCATCCTGTCAGCGACTCCCGCGCCGAGCAGGTGGCGGTCCTTCATCTTTGCCGTCATGCGTCGGTCTTCCTGGTGGTGATCTCTGCGAACGGCAGCGGGCAGCAGTCGCTGCTCACGCACTGGTGCAGGTCATCGCAGCCGGCGTCGAGTGCGGCCCGAAGGTTGTCGCGGATCGCCGCGAGGTCCTTCATCCGGGCCTCGACCTCGACGAGCTTGGCCTGGGCGCGCTCCTGGAGCCCGGAGTCGCGCCCTCGGCGGTGGCCGACCTCGATCAGGTCGGCCACCTCGTCGAGGGTGAACCCGAGCCGTTGGGCGGCCTTGATGATCCGGATCGTGTGCACGGTTCGCTCGTCATAGAGCCGATGCCCGCCGGGACTTCGCTCCGGCTGCTCGATCAGCCCACGGCGTTCGTAGTACCGCAGCGTCTCTTTGTTCACACCGACGGCCTGGGCGATGTCGCTGATCCGCAAGCTCACGCCGAGAGCTCCTGGGCTCGGCCTGCTAGGGCGTCCAGGATCTCCTGGTGGGCGGGCGGCACGGAGATGTCGAGCGTGAGGCTCTTGTCGGTGCCCTCGATGGTGAAGGTGAAGAACGCGCAGCACGAGGTCTCGCGTGCAGTCAGGTCGCGGACCCGCTCGAGGAGGCCTTCCTCGCCGGCGAGGTGCAGGCGTACATCGCTGCCGCGGGGTCGGACGCTGCGGACCGAGGTGGCGAACAGGTCATCGAACTCCGCCAGCCGCAAGGGGCGCTCAGCAGTCGGCATCGTGCAGGCATCTGTGGTCAGCAAGGGCTCCATGGCAACAACGGTAAACCTGGACCTAGGTACAAGTTGCAAGCCGTGAGATCCGTCTGCGCGTGTCCGCATGGCGGGTGTCGAATCGCTTGCGGTGCTGGTTGTGGCGGCGCGGGGAGCCGCAGGTCGAGGACATTGCTTCGTACCTGCACGCGCTGGCTCTAGAGATCATTGGCAGCCTTCGGCCGGGTCGTTGCGAACCGGCGTCTAGGGGTCTGATGCCAGAGGGCGACGGGAATGAGCAGTAGTGCGAGGAATCCGCCGGCCAGGGAGAGCGTGGCGTAGCTCGAGGCGTCGACCACCACACCGGAGACGGCGCCGCCGGAGGCGCCGGCGATCGCGATGAGGACGTCGACGGTGCCCTGTGTCTTTGCGCGGGTTGCCAGTGGGGTGGAGTCCACGATGAGCGCTGTGCCGCTGATGAGTCCGAAGTTCCAGCCGAGGCCGAGGAGCACGAGGGCGAGGGTGAGCATGGCCATGGAGTCGCCTGGGGCAAGAGCGGAGGTGAGGCCGGCGGCGAGCAGTGTGGCCGCTGAGGCCAGTGCCATCGGGATGCGACCGATCCGGTCGACGAGGCGCCCGGTGATCAGCGATGGCAGGAACATGGCGCCGATATGCATGCCGATGACGAAGCCGACCTGGTCGAGGCTGTGATGGTGGTGGCGCATGTGGACCGGAGTCATGGTCATGATCGCGATCATCGCGATCTGGGTGAGCACCATGATCGTGGCACCGAGGACGACACCGCGCGATGAGCTGGTCGACCTCGATGACATCGCGGGCTCGGTGTCGCCTGGCGGGCTGTCGCTTGGGGCGGTGAGTTCGGTTGCCGGCGCTTCGGCGGGCGCCTGGGTGGCCATGGCTCGTGCGACCAGGAACGGGTCGGGGCGCAGGAACGCGAACAGCACCAGGCCTGCGAGGCCGTATGCGACCGCGGCGAGAAGGAACGGACCGGCCAGCCGGGGGATCCCGATCGTGTCTGCCAGGTCGCCGAGCAGGCCGATGGAGTTCGGGCCGGCGACAGCGCCGAAGGTGGTGGAGACCATGGCGATCGAGACCGCGGTCGCCCTGCTCTGCGGCGGTGCGAGGTCGGTTCCGGCGTAGCGGGCTTGGAGGTTGGTGGCGGTGCCGGATCCGTAGACGAACAGGGCGATGAACAGCAGGACGGGGTTGTCCATGACGGCGGCGAGCACGATGCCTGCGGCTCCCAGGGCACCGGTGAGAAAGCCTGCGGTGAGACCGACGCGGCGACCCGAGCGCTGGGAGAACCGGCCAACAGTGAAGGCCGCCAAGGCGGATCCGAGGGTGAAGAGTGCGGCTGGGAGGCCGGCGATCCCTTCGCCGCCGAGCATGTCCTGAGCCAGTAGTGCGCCGACGGTGACTCCTGCTGCGAGGCCGGCGCCGCCGAACACCTGGGAGATCACCACCACGGTCAGGGAGCGGCGGTACAGGGCGTGACGGGCGGAGTCGTCGAGGGCGGTCTGCTCGATCAGACTGGAGTTTGTGGGGTTCATGCGCCTCTCACGAGTGGTGGGGCGGGAGGGTGTCAAACGTGTGCCTGATCAGCGGAGGGTGGGCACAGGCGGTGCTCACGTCGGCCGTTTCTCGGTGATCCAGCGGGCGGCCAGGAGACCGGACAGTGCGGTGAGGACGGCGGCGGCGACGACCGTGGCTTCGAGTCCGAGGGCGTCGGCGAGGATGCCGGCGACCAGGGCGCCGGCGGCGTAGCCGATGTCGCGCCAGAAGCGGTAGGTGCCCAGCGCGTTGGCCCTCCAGGCGGGGTGGGCGTGATCGGAGATGGAGGCGATCAGCGCGGGGTAGACCATGGCGGTCCCCAGGCCGAGGGCGACTGCGGACAGGATGCCGGCGAGCAGGGGCCAGTCCAGCAGTGCGAGGGCCAGGACGAATCCTCCGGCTTGGACGAGCATGCCGTAGACGATGAGGGGCTTGCGGCCGACGGAGTCGGCCAGGTGGCCGGTGCCGATCTGCCCGAGGCCCCACAAGATGGGGTAGAGGCCCTTGATGAGGCCGACCGCTGCCAGGCCGAGACCGTGGTCGGTGAACAGCAGCGGGAACACGCCCCAGGTCAGGCCATCGTTGAGGTTGTTGACGAGCCCGGCCTGGCTCGCGCCCCGCAGCGAGCGATGTTTCCAGGAGGTGCGGGCGAAGGTCGCCCCTAACCGGGTGCTTTCGGCCGAGGGCGGCGGCTCGGTGTGTTGGGCGAGCTCGAGCGCGACGTGGGCTGCGGTGTCGCGCACGACGATGGCCAGAAGCAGGCCGGCGACCACGAACGGCACGCCGATCAGCTCGGGTACTGGTCGCAGGCCGTTGGTCGAGGCGAGGTAGCCGGTCAGGAGTGCCATCACGCCGACGGCGGTGTACCCGGCGGCCTCGTTCAGCCCTGTGGCCAGGCCGCGGCGTGCGGGCCCGACGAGGTCGATCTTCATGTTGACCGTCATCGACCAGGTCAGGCCCTGATTGGCACCGAGGAGCACGTTGGCGGCCACGATCCAGGTCCAGCTGTCGGCCCACGCGAGCAGGAACGGGACCGGGATCCCGATGATCCACCCGGCCACGAGCAGCTGCTTGCGCCGGAACCGCGCGGTCAGCGCACCGGCGGCGAGGTTGGTCAGCGCCTTGGTGATGCCGAAGGCGATTATGAAGGAGAACACCGCCAGGTCGCTGGTCAGTCCGAAGACGTCGGTGCCGATCAGCGGCACCGTGGTGCGCTCCAGCCCGACCAACGCGCCGACGCAGATGTTGACGATGACAAGCAGCGTGAACTGCAGCCAGTTCTCGCGCAGCCCGAGCCGCACCGGCCGGTCGGAACGGGCTTGCTGATGCGACGTCTCGCTGGACGTCACCGCTCCGGTCCCTCTTCGAGAGGCTGCCCATGCGCGGCGGCGAAGTCGGCAGGGCCCCCGTCCAGGACGGTGACGTCGGTGCGCCCTGCTCGCTCGAGCAGGCTGGCGGCCGTCATGGCCCGCTCGCCGTGGCCGCACGCAACCACCGCTCCTTGGGGCGCCTCGGTGGCACAGGCGGTGAGGTCGCCGAGGTCGATGTTGATGGCCCCGGGGAGGTGACCACTGGCGAACTCCCCACCGCTGCGCACGTCGAGGTAGGGCCCGGCCGGCGCTGCGTCGGCGGTGACGAAGGGCGTGCGACGCACGGGCAGGCCCGCTTCGCGCCAGGCCGACATGCCTCCGCGCAGGGTGCCGGCGAGTTGCTCGTACCCGATGTTGAGCGCGGACCAGGTGATCTCGTCAGCGTCCTGGTCGTCGTTGAGGACGAAGACCAACGGCACCTCGGCGGGCACCAGCCAGCCCAGCCAGGTCGCGAACACCGGCCGGAGCGGGATCGACACCGCTCCCGGGACGTGCCCGGCGGCGAAGTCGGCGGCTGGGCGTGCGTCGATCACGAACCCACCTCCGGCGGTCACGGCGGTGACCTGATCTGCCGTGAGAGCAGGCAGACCGGGAGTCGCCGGGAGGACCGCCGGGCCGCGGCGGTTGACCTGGGCGAGCCGGTCGAAGTACGTCGGGTAGGGCCCGAGGCGGCCGACGAGCTCCTTGACGAACCAGTCCTCATCGGGCGCGCCGAGCAGTGGGTTGGAAAGCTTCTGCTCCGCGATGCTCGACGTACGCTCCCCCCGCGCGGGCGCCGAGCAGAACGACCCCGGACCGTGCGTGGGCCACACAGCCGTCGCATCGGGCAGCTCACGAAGTCGCTGCAACGAGCGATACTGGGCCCGGGCCAGCTCCTCGGTCCGATCTGCGCCCAGCAGGTCGGTACGGGCCGCGGAGTCGACCAGCAAGGACCCGCCGGTGAACACGCCGAGCTCGATCGTCCCGTCGAGCAGGACGAATGAGACGTGTTCGTCGGTGTGGCCCGGTGTGGCCAGCGCTCGGAGCGTCAGGCCGCCCAGGTCGATCTCGTCGCCATCGTCGAGGCCGCGGTGCGGGAACGTTCGATCACCCGTCGCAGAGGCCAGCACAACCGCGTCCTGGTCATGCGCGAGTTGGGCGGCACCGGACAGGAAGTCAGCGTGGAGGTGGGTGTCGGCGGCGAAGGCGACCGTGAGTCCGCGTTGCTCGGCCGCCGCCCGCACGGACCGTAAGTCGCGCGCGGCATCCACTGCCATCGCGCGCCCATCCCCCAGATCCACCAGGTAGGCCGAGTTACCCAGTCCCTGGTCGACCAGCGGGACCAGGTGCTCATCGATGAAACTCATTCCGCACTCCCCACGACTCGCGACGCCTGGGCGCTGGCAGCGCCCAGGAGGATGTCCTACACTATTCCATGGAATCATGGAAGAAGGCGAGACGATGGCAATCACTGAAGCCAAGGCCGACCTGTACGAGGCCTTCGCGACCAGCGGAAAGGCACTGGGCAGCGGCAAACGCCTAGAGCTGTTGGACCTCTTGGCCCAGGGCGAGCGCACGGTCGAGGCGCTGGCCTCCACCGCAGGCCTGAACCTGACCACCGCCTCCGCGCATCTGCAGACCCTCAAGAAGGCCGGGTTTGTCCGCACCCGCCGAGACGGAGTACGCATCCACTACCGCCTCGCCGGCGAGGACGTCGCCCAACTGCTGGCGTTGCTGCGCAAGGTCGCCGAGAACCATCGAACCGAGGTGGGCGCCGCACGGGACGCCTACCTGGGCCCCGATGCGGATCCGGGAGAAGTGGCCCGCCAAGAACTCGTCGACCAGATCGAGGACGGCCGTGCGATCGTCCTCGACGTACGCCCGGCCGAGGAGTACCACGCCGGGCACATCCCGGGCGCGCTCTCCATCCCGATCGATCTGCTACCGGAGCGCATCGACGACCTGCCAGACGACGTCGACGTCGTCGTCTACTGTCGCGGCGAATATTGCGTGCTCGCCTACGACGCGGTCCGCATGCTCACCACCCGAGGACGTCGGGCAATCCGCCTCCAGGACGGCATGCTCGAGTGGCGACTCGCCGACATGCCCGTCACCAAGGAGTCCACGGCAAGCCACTACTCGGCTTGAGCAATCTGTGACGACACCCGACTCCGATCGACCTTCCCGCCTGGTGTCGCAGGACCGGGCACACCTACCTCGGCCCCGTGACTCAACCCCCGTCAGCGCGTACCCGCTACGCGATCCGAGTCACCCCGTCACCCACACCCACCGACCCCGCCTCGCCCTGGCGACCGTTCTAAGGGCGGCGAGCACCGGTTGCGACGCGTCGGGCAAGCTACATCGCCGCTTGGCTGATGCCGTGGATCGCGGCACGAATTCGGCCGGCCGCCAGTTCCGGGTCGGGCTGACCGCTATCCAGCCACGCGATGACCGCGTCCGTCGTCAAAGTCGGGATCAATTGCGCCGCCCAATCCAGCCAGGGCCCTGACGGGATCTGCTTGGCGAGGTTGCTGCGCGCCACCTCCACGGCTGCGGCAGAGAGACTGTCGGTCAGATCTCGGAACTCGCGTTCGCGGTTGGCGAAGCGGAACAGCAGCCGGAAGGCGTCGGGATCCTCGGCGGCGGCATCGAGCAGCGCCGGGATCGCATCGTCCTCGAAGTTGTCGGTGCCCACGCGCTCGGCAAGCCGTTCACACGCCCGGTCCAGAATCGTCCGATAAAGCTCAGCCTTCGAGTCAAAGTGGCGATAGAGGACGACGCGAGTGACACCCGCTTCGTCGGCGACTTCGTCTAGGCCGGTGTCGGCAAACCCGTGTCGAGCGAACGCACGCGTGGCAGCCACCAAGATCTGGGCCCGTCGTTCGGCACGGGGAAGTCGCGTCTTGCCTTCTGTCATGGATGTCACCAGCTCCTCTTGTATATATCGAAGTATACATCTACGGTTGTATACATGCGAGTAAACATTTACCCTGAAGCCGCGACCGTCGGGTCTAGACGGCATCCGCTGTTCGCCAGGCTCTACCCCGCGATGGCACGGGCGATGGACGACGGCGGGATGCGGGCGCACCGAAGGTCGCTCCTGACTGACCTGCGTGGCGAAGTAGTCGAGGTGGGCGCCGGCTCCGGAGCAAACTTTCGCTACTACCCCAGCGCCGTTCGGCACGTCACCGCTGTCGAACCCGAGCCTCATCTGCGACGCGAGGCGACCCGCGTCGCGACTCAAACTGAAGCCTCGATCGATGTCGTAGACGGAGCCGGCGAGCACCTGCCTGTGGCCGACGCCAGCACCGACACAGTGGTCTTCACTCTCGTTCTCTGTTCAGTGCGGGACGTTCAGGCCTGCCTGGCCGAAGCACGGCGAGTGCTCCGTGCTGGCGGAGAGGTGCGCTTCCTCGAACATGGCGTCGCGCCCTCGTCAGGAATGGCGCGCTTGCAATGGGCCATGGATGCCACGATCTACCCGCACCTGGCGGGTGGTTGCCACGTCGGCCGGGATCCGGTGCGGGCCATCACCGACGCCGGATTCCGAATCAAGGCGACGCAAAGCTTTCTGTGGCCGCAGGCCAGCACCCCTATCTCGTTCCACACGAGCGGCGTGGCTGTGCTGGGAGGCGATAGCTGTGCGTGAACCAATAGGCCGGATCGAGGTAAGCGGGCTGACTAAGCACTTCGGTGGCGTCGCGGCCGTCGACGACGTGAGCTTTGTCGTCGAACCTGGATCAGTCACCGGATTCCTCGGCCCCAACGGTGCAGGCAAGACCACGACACTGCGAATGGTGCTCGGTCTCGTTCGTCCCGACCAGGGCCGAGCAACCATCGGCGGAACGCTGTACACCGACCTGGCCACGCCCATCGAGCTCGTCGGCGCGGCCCTCGAGTCCACCGGATTCCACCCCGGGCGAACTGGCCTCGACCATCTCCGCATCTACACAGCAGCCGCAGCGCTACCACGCTCGCGCGCCAGCGAGGTCTTGGAACTGGTCGACCTCAGCCACGCCAGCAACCGCAAAGTCGGTGGCTACTCCCTCGGTATGCGGCAACGCCTGGCCCTGGCCACCGCCCTATTAGGTGATCCCGCCGTCCTGATCCTCGACGAGCCGGCCAACGGACTCGATCCCGAAGGGATCGTCTGGCTACGCAGATTCCTCAGGGACTACGCCGCCGGCGGCCGCAGCGTACTCGTCTCCAGCCACGTGCTGACCGAGATGCAGCAACTGGTCGACCGCGTGGTCATCCTCCATCGCGGCCACGTGGTGCAGCAGGCCACCCTCGCCGACCTCACCCAAACCCACGGCAACCTCGAGTCCGCCTTCTTCGACCTCACCGCCAGCCAGGAGCCCCTGTCATGAGACACCTGTTCGCCGCCGAGATCGCCAAACTGCTCTCCACCCGGCTATGGCTGTGGCTGCTCCTGGCTTCGATGGCGCTGACCGCCCTCTACGCATCGCTGCTGATCGGATTCAGCAACGACCCCGACACCATGACCGCACCGCTGCATACCGCAGCCGGCCAGCAGACCCTTTTCTCTGTAGCCTCGGGCGGCGCCAACACCCTCGCCGCCGTCTTGGCCGCGATCGGCATCACCGGCGAATTCCGCCACCGCACCGCAACCGCGACGTTCCTCACCACGCCACGTCGCGGAAAGATAGTGGCTGCGAAGCTGGTGACCTACGCCGTCGTGGGCGGGGGATACGCGACCGCCTGCCTGCTGACTGTCGCCGCGATCGCCTGGCCGTGGCTGCACGCGAGGGACATCGACCTGATGCTGTTCGGCAACGGGCTTCCCGGCACCTACGCCGGGGTCGTCGCCGACGTGATCATCTTCGCAGTCATCGGCATCGGCCTCGGCGCCTTGCTCCGCAATCAAGTCGCCACCGTTGTCGGCCTTCTCGTCTACCGCTTCGTCGCCGAGCCCATCCTGACCGCGGTACCTGCCACCTCCGAGTGGACTGCCTACCTTCCCGGATCCGCCTCCGCAGCCCTCACCCAGGTCTCCCTCAGCACGCAGAACTATCTCGACCCCTGGCTGGGTGGGCTGGTACTCGCCGGGTACGGACTACTCCTCGCGGCCGTCGGTTCTCTGGTCTCGATGCGCCGCGACATCACCTAGACGTGCGATTCGGAGGGTCGATCACTGCCGTGGTCGCTCCAGCATCATCCGAGGCCAGGCCTTCGACGTCGCTCCGCGAATACTCGCACTTTCACGCCTGCACCCGCTCGGAGGGTCAGCGCGCTCGAGTTGAGGCGGGTCGTGTCGGGTCGCGTTGGGGTGGACCGCGCGATGAACTCGACGTCTCCAGTGCTCATCGACTCCTATCCTCGCCGCCGTACGCCGCTCACCGCGGCGGACGTCGAGCGGATCACCCCTGCGATCGCAGCCACACACGCCGCGACCACCCGAACCGTCTGCTCCTCCGCCTGGCGTCGATGGGAGCCTGCGCGAATCTGCAAGGGTGGATAAAATCCACTCACTCTCGCCGCGAGAGTGTATGGGTTTTATCCATGGTGGGAATGAAGTCACTTCCAGCGACGTTCACGACACGAGCGGCCCTGCAGGCAGGAGTGCATCCGCGGGACCTGTATCACTGGCGGGACGACGGTGAAGTCATCGAGCTCTCGCGCGGGGTCTTCCGTCACGCGGATGCGCCCGAGCCCTCGCTCCCCGAGCTCTTGGCGGTTGGGATGCGGGCTCCGGAAGCAATCGTGTGCTGCGTGAGCGCTGCGGTGGCACACGGGCTGACCGACGAGATGGAGCCAGCCGTCCAGATCGCGGTCTCCTCGGCGCGTAGTGCACCGCGCATCGTCTATCCGCCGACCAGCGTGTTCCGGTTCGATGCCGAGACGTTCGAGGTCGGCCTCTCGCAGGTGGAGGCGGCCCCGGGAGAGTTCGTACGCATCTACGATCCGGCGTGAACCGTGGTGGACCTGATGCGACTGGCACTGGACATCGCGAGCGCGCGATGAATCGGCTGACGAGGGAGAGACTGCTGACGGCCGAATGCAGCGGGGTGTGCTCGAGTTTCGCGCGGGATCCTTGTCGTTCTGCTGCTCTGCCGCTTTTCTGCACGGCGGTTTCGGGGCATCATTGTGGTATGACTGCAGAGGCTCACGAGTACCACGGCTACGTCGGCGTACAGCGCCGCGGCGTGATCTCCCTGCCCGCTGAGCTGCGCAAGCGCCTGCATCTCGACGAGCCCGGTGCGCAGCTCGAGCTGACCGAGCGCAGTGACGGTGTCATCGAGCTTCGTCCGGCTCTGCCGGTCCCGGCCGACCAGAAGTGGTTCTGGACACAGACCTGGCAGGAGCGTGAGCGAGAGGTCGATGCCCATGTCGCGGCCGGTGAGGTGGCTGTACATGACAGCGGTGAGGACTTTCTGGCCCATCTTGATGACCTCCGCCCGGCCGAGTGAAGTTCGAGACGACGCCGGCGTTCGATGCTGACTTCCGGCGACTCAAGCCAGAGCATGCGGCGCAGTTCAAGAAGGTGGTGCGGGAGAAGTTTGTTCCTGCATGTGATGCGTACGTAGCCGATCCGGCGACGCCGTGGCCCGCATCGTTGCGAGTCAAGTCGGTCCGCTCAGCGCCCGGCGTCCTTGAGATGACTTGGTCGTTCGCGAGCCCTGACGGGCGAGCGACCCTCGAGCTGGTCACGGTCGAGCGAGAGTTGCGCGTGCGGTGGCGCCGGGTCGGTGACCACGACGTGTTCTCGAATCCCTAGCCCTATCCACTCCGCGAATACTCCGCGAAAACCCTGTCGAGAGACTCCGAGATCGGCCGAGGCGATGAGGTAACGTGGCACTCGTCAGCGAAGTCGATGATGGATGTTCGCCCAGGTCAAGCGGTGGTTTCTCGGGGCGGGCCGAGAAATCTCGAGAGATCCGGAGGCCGGCGCAAGGCGCCAGGCACCAAGAGAAGGCCAGGGGTTCGAATCCCCTCAGCTCCACCAAACGGAACCCCGTCTGACCTGCGGAAACGCACCGGGTCAGGCGGGGTTCCTTCGCGTCTGAGGCTGCCGCCGCGGCGAAGGATCCCCCTGATACCCCTTCGAGCGGTCAGGCGGGCCGAGCCAGCCTCGTCGGTGACGGCTCCGAGGGGTGCAGGCAGGTCCTCCCTTGACTATCCGAGAATGGGTCAGTAATTATTGACTCAATGGATGCTGAGCAACAATCCGAGCTGGAACGCCGGGCCACAGTGCACGCGGCACTCGGCGACCCAGTGCGACTTCGGATTGTTGACAGGCTCCAGACAAGTGATGCCTCCCCC
>NZ_JBOHDN010000206.1:0-24398 GCF_050699375.1 Nocardioides sp.
GGCCCCGTCTCCGGGGCCCGCGACAATGATGACGTCGGGGCGGCAGGAAAGGTTGCGTCCGATCCTTATATTTTACCTTCGGGCCGAGATCGCTCGTCAGGCCAGCCAGGTCGAGATCGGGTGGATGGCGAAGTAGACGGCGAACATCACAGCCACGACCCACATCAGCGGGTGCACCTTGCGGATCTTGCCGCGGACGACCTGGATGAGCACGTACGCCAGGAAGCCGGCGCCGATGCCGACCGAGATCGAATAGGTGAACGGCATGAGCGCGATCGTGAGGAACGCCGGGATGGCGATGTCCGGATCGGCCCAGTTGATGTCCTTGACCTGCTGCATCATCAAGAAGCCGACCAGCACCAGGGCGGGCACGGCCGCCTCCGACGGGATCACGGTGACCAGCGGAGCGAGGAACGTGGTGAGCAGGAAGAGCACGCCGGTCACGACCGCGGCCAGACCGGTGCGGGCGCCCTCGCCGACGCCGGAGGCGGACTCGACGTAGGAGGTGTTGGACGAGACACCACCGGCGCCACCGGCCGCGGCAGCGAGGGAGTCGACGACCAGGATCGAGCGCGTACGCGGCGGGGTGCCGTCCTCCTGCAGGAGCTTGGCCTCGGCGCCGATCGCGGTCATCGTGCCCATCGTGTCGAAGAAGTCGGCGAGCATGAGGGTGAAGACGAGCAGCACGGCGGTCACGATGCCGACGCTCTCGAAGGAGCCGAGCAGGTTGAACTCGCCCAGGGTGCCGAACGAGGGCCAGTCGATGATCTTGTCCGGCCAGGCCGGGACGTTGAGCGACCAGCCGGTCGGGTTCTTGGGGCTGCTCGCGCCGAGCCCGGCGATCGCCTCGACGATGATCGCGAGCACGGTGGTGGCGGCGATCGAGATCAGGATCGCGCCGCGCACCTTGCGCACCCACAGGGTGACGACCAGCGCGAGCCCGATGATGAAGACCAGCACCGGCCAACCGGCGAGCTGCCCCGTCGGACCCAGCTGCACCGGGACGGTGGTGTTCGCGGCGTCGGGGATGCGGCGTACGAAGCCGGCGTCGACGAACCCGATCACCGCGATGAAGAGGCCGATCCCGACCGAGATGGCGGTCTTGAGCTCGCGCGGCACGGCGTGGAAGACCGCCTCCCGGAACCCGGTCAGGACCAGCACGAGGATCACCAGACCCTCGATCACCACCAGCCCCATCGCGTCGGCCCAGGTCATCTGTCCCGCGATCGAGAACGCGACGAACGCGTTGAGACCGAGCCCGGTCGCGAGCGCCAGCGGGTAGTTGGCGACGACCCCCATCAGGATCGTCATCACACCCGCCACCAGGGCGGTTCCGGCCGCGATCGCCGCGAGGTTGTCGCCGCTCGAGCCGCCGAGGAGGTCGCCGTTCATGTCCTCCGCGAACCCGAGGATCAGCGGGTTCAGCGCGACGATGTAGGCCATCGTGAAGAACGTGACCACGCCGCCGCGGACCTCGCGCCCGACCGTTGAGCCGCGGGCGCTGATCTGGAAGAACCGGTCAAGAGCGTTGGTGGATGCCGGGGGCGAGATGCTCACGGCCGCATCTTTGCAGATGGCGGCGGCTCGTCGTGCGGTCGCCATCAGTGTGTCTCGTGCCGCTGTGGCGGGGGCCACGAGTCAATTGATCGTTCTCACCGGACAGCGCGCGACGCCGGCTTTCGCGATGCGTACGTCGGCGGTGACGAGGGTGAGGTCATGTGACTCGGCGGCTGCGACGTAGCTGGCGTCGTAGGTCGACAGATTGTTGCGCAGCTCCCACATCCGGGGCAGGCATGGACCGGTCGGTGCGGTGATCACCGTGATTGCCTGGAGCCAGTGCAGTGCCCCGTCCGCGTCCTGGTCGGTGAGCTTGCCTCCGAGGAGGAGTCCCCGGAAGACGCTGAGGACCTCGGTGCGCCAGACCTCCGGGACGACCCATTCGGGGTCGTCGGCGAGTACCCTGGTCGCCGCGTCCACCCGTGGGTCGGTGTCGGGGTCCGCGAAGAGAAGCGCCACTGCAGATGCGTCGGGGACGATCACGCAGCGCCCTCAGTGCGCTCGCCGCGGGCAGTGTCGCGTGCGGCGAGGATATCCTCGGTGGTGAACTTCGAATCGCCGCGGCTGGCGACCACGCGCTCGATCAGCGCCTGGTTGTTGGCGAAGGATGCCTCCCGGAGGACGACGTCACGCAAGTAGGAGTTCAGCGACTGCCCGCGGTCCTTCGCGCGCTGGGCGAGGGTGTCGCGTACGTCATCGGGGACGTCGCGGATCTGCAGGTAGGCCATGCACTCATTATGAGTGCATGAAACATTCATATCAAGTGATCAATCGGTGTGGTAGATCGGCAGGTCTGCCTCGGCGGTGCCCCACTCCCGGTTGGGCTCGGTGCCGACGTCGATCCGGACGGTGCCGCCGCGGTTCATCACCGGCTCGGGGAGCCACGACCGGGTGTGCGGCGCGCCGTCGAGGGTGACGGACTGGACGTAGATGTTCTCGGCGCCGGCGCCGGGGGACTCGATGGTGATGTCGACGCCGTTGCCGCGGTGGATGACCACCCGCTCGAAGACCGGGCTGGAGAGCAGCATCTCGGCGCGGGCGGGGTCCTGCGGGTAGATGCCCATCGCGGAGAAGACGTACCACGCCGACATGGTGCCGAGGTCGTCGTTGCCGGGCAGGCCGCGCGGTCCGGTGCCATAGGCGAGCGAGGCCATCGCCCGCACCGTCTCCTGGGTCTTCCAGGGCGCGCCGAGCGCGTTGTACATCCACGGGACGTGGATGCCGGGCTCGTTGGTCGGGTCGTAGCGCAGGGGGTCGCCGCCGTGATACTGCCAGGAGCCGTCGGCCTTGTGGAAGAACGCGTCCAGCCGCTGGATCGCCCGCTCCCGCCCACCGACGGCCTCGGCCAGCCGGGCGACGTCGTGCGGCACCATCCAGGTGTACGTCGCGCTGCTCCCTTGCGCGAAGCCGGTCTGGGTCGACGGGGTGAAGCCGGAGACCCAGCTCCCGTCGCCGTTGCGGGCCTGCTGGTAGCCGTCCGTGGCCGTCGCAGCCGGGTTGAAGGTGTGCTGCCACCAGCCGGCGCGCTCCATCAGCGAGTCGGTCTCGGCCCGGTCGGCCTCGAGGCGCCGGCCCCAGTCGGCGAGGGAGTAGTCGGCGACGGCGTCCTCCAGGGTCTCCGCGGCGCCGCCCCAGCAGCGGCAGGTGTCCTGGGGTGCGTAGCCCTTGCTGAGATAGTCCGGCAGGTTCGGCCGTTGGCCGATGCACTGCCCGGGGCAGCCGTAGCTGGACAGCCCGTCGGGGTGCGGCACCGTGGCCTGGCGGACCAGGGAGTCGTAGGCGCCCTGAGCATCGAAGTTGCGTACGCCGAGCGAGTAGAAGCCGGCCAGCGTGGGCGCGCTCGGGTCGCCGGTCATCACATGCGTCCAGCCGCTCAGGTGGACCCAGCGGTCCCAGACGCCGCCGTGCTGGCGGGAGTAGGCGTGCAGGGAGCGGGCGAAGTCACCGGCCACCCGCGGCTCCAGGAGCGCGAGCAGCTGGGTGTGGGCACGGTATTGGTCCCAGCCGGAGAAGTTGCCGTACTGCGCCCGCTGGCCGCGCTCGATCCGGTGGACCTCCTGGTCGCTGCCCCAGTAGGTGCCGGCCACGTCGGAGATCACGTTGGGCTGGAGATAGGAGTGGTAGAGGCCGGTGTAGAACGCGGTCTGCTCCTCATCGGTCCCGCCGGCGACCTCGATCGAGGAGAGCGCGTCGCGCCAGTCGCGTTTCGCGTCGGCGGCGACGGAGCCGACCGTGTCCCGGCGGCCGATCTCGGCTGCCAGGTTCTCCTCGGCGGCGTCCAGGCTGGTGTAGGAGATCCCGATCCGCATCCGCACGGACTGGTCTCGGCTGGGGTCGAAGGAGACATACCCGCCCGAACCCTGCCCCTGACGGGCGGCGCCGGTCTCGTAGCCCTCGCCGCCGCGCGCCTGAGTGCTGCCCGGCTGGAGCTCGCCGTTGACCCAGGTGCCGTGGCCGGAGAAGCCGCGGTCGAACTGCGCGGTGAAGTAGAGCCGGTAGTAGGAGCGCTTGTTGCTCCCGCCGCCATTGCCGCGCCGGCCGCAGAAGGCGCCGGTGAGCACCGAGCCGCTGACGGTCCGCTTCGCCTCGTCGATCCGCGTCACCGCGGTCTCGCTGCCGTTGAGCGAGTTGGAGGTGCGGAAGAGCAGGTTGGCCGGCTTGTCGGCCGGGAAGGTCAGGTCGCTGACCGAGGCCCGCGTGGTCACCGCGGTGTCGACCTCGGCGCCGTTGGCCAGGCCCAGCCGGTAGCGCCCCGGCTCGGCCAGCTCGTCGGCGTGGCTGAAGTCCGAGGCGTACGTCGCATCGGTCACGTCCGCGGTGGGCGAGCCGGTCATCTCGCCGGTGTGCGGGAAGATCGGCACGTCCCCGGCGGCACCGGGGTGGCAGCCCGCGCCGTTGACATGGGTCAGCGAGAAGCCGCGCAGCCGCGTGGTGTCGTAGGAGTAGCCGTTCGACGCGGCGGTGTTGGTCTGGTCGCCCGCCGTGGAGGTCGGGCTGAAGGAGAGCATCCCGAAGGGGCGTACGGCCCCGGGATAGGTGTTGCCGCCGTTGGCGGAGCCGATCAGCGGGTCGACGAGCGCTACGGGATCAACCGTGGGTGGCGGCGCAGCGGCCCGTGCCGCCGACAGCGGGGTGAACGCGCCGCCCAGCAGCGCGAGGGACAGGGCACAAGCCGCGAGAACCCGCATGGCGGAGAACCATTCCAGAAGAATGGCCTCCGCCGTGCGGGTTCAGGTGAGACCAGGGTGAACGGAGCCCAAATCCGCCGCTGTCCGCCTGCTGCGCGCCACCATACGGGCGCGCTGGCGGCGTTGCCGCCGCTCGACAGACGCCCGGTATGCCTTCGCGGACGAGGTCTGAACGAAGTGGCCTTTGCCAGCACACCTGTCTGGTGACGCTCGCGACGGCGGCCATCGGCGGATTCGGGCTCAGGCAGTCCACGCGGGGTAGTCGGTGTAGCCGGCCTCGGCGCCGCCGTAGAAGGTCGCCGGGTTCTGCTCGTTGAGCGGCAGGTTCTGCTCCAGGCGACGGGGCAGGTCCGGGTTGGCGATGAACGTACGCCCGAAGGCGGCCGCGTCGATCAGGTCGGCCTCGAGGAGACGGGACGCCTTCTCGGAGGTGTAGGCGCCGGCGGCCACGATCGGGCCGGGGTGGGCGGCTCGCAGCTGCTTGCGGTAGTCGTCGGTCAGCTCCGGTCCGCCGGCCCAGTCGGGCTCGGAGAGGTGCAGGAAGGCGATGCCGCGGTTGCCGATCTCGGCGGCCAGATGGAGACCCATCTCGACGCCCTCGGGGTCCTCGAGCCCGTTGAAGGAGCCGATCGGGGAGATCCGGATGGCGACGTGCTCGGCGTCCCATTCGGCGATGACCGCGTCGAGCACCTCCAGGGTGAGACGCGCGCGGTTCTCCAAGGAGCCGCCGTAGGAGTCGGTGCGCTCGTTGCTGCTCGCGCTGGAGAACTGGTGGAGCAGGTAGCCGTGGGCGGCGTGGATCTCGACCAGGTCGAAGCCCGCCTCGCGTGCGTTGCGGGTGGCGCGCCGGTAGTCCTCGATCAGACCCGCGATCTCGGAGGTTTCGAGGGCACGGGGCGTGGGGCAGCTGACCCGCGTCGGGGTGCCGTCCTCGCCGCGTACGGTCGTGCGGTTGCGGTAGGGGAGTGCCGAGGCGCTGACCGGGAGGTCGCCGTCGTGGAAGGAGTCGTGCGAGACCCGGCCGACGTGCCACAGCTGCGCGGCGATCAGGCCGCCGGCCTCGTGAACGGTCTCGGTGACCTGTCGCCATCCCTGGACCTGCTCGGGCGAGTAGATGCCCGGGGTGTCCATGTAGCCCTTGCCCTGCGGCGAGATCTGGGTGCCCTCGGAGACGATCAGTCCCGCCGAGGCACGCTGCCGGTAGTAGTCGGCCATCAAGGCATTGGGTACGTCGCCGGGCCGGCTGGCGCGCATCCGGGTCAGTGGCGCCATCAGGACGCGGTTGGGGAGGGTCGTGGAGCCCAGGCTCAGCTGCGAGAAGAGTGAAGTCACGTGCCTCTAAACTGAGCGGGCGCTCATATTGTTCCCTGGTGCGCGGGAGCGGCCGCGTTCGCGATGACCAGCGCCCCCACGACGCCCGCGTTGTCGCCGAGCTCGCTCGGCACGACGTCGAGCGCGGCGGCGGTGTCGGGCTGGGTGAAGCGGTCGATGGAGTCCTTGATGCCGAGGACGAAGGACTCCGAGTGGCGCATCGTGTCGCCCACCACGATCAGCGCGGGGTTGAGGTGGTTGCAGAGGTCGGCCAGGACCCGGCCGACGGCGCGGCCGGCGTCGTCGAGGATCCGGTTGACACGGATGTCGCCCTGCTGGGCGAGCTCGAGCATCCTCTCGACGCTCAGGGTCTCGTCGTAGGCCGGCTGGAGCAGCTCGACGAGCCTGGCGCCGCCGAAGGCCTTCTCGAGACAACCGCGGTTGCCGCACCGGCAGATCGGGCCGTTGTCCTCGAAACGTACGTGACCGATCTCGCCGGCGATCCCGGTGACACCTCGGTAGAGCTTGCCCGCGAGGACCAGTCCGGCGCCGATGCCGCTGGAGGCCTTGACGTAGATGACGTCGTCGACGTCGCGGGCCGCGCCGTACGCGACCTCGGCGAGCGCGCCGAGGTTGGCGTCGTTCTCGACATGCACGGGCACACCGAGGCGGCGGGCGAGCTCCTCGCCCGGGGCGAGATCCATCCAGTTCGCGAGGATGGGGGAGACGACGATGCCGCTGTGCGGGTCGACCGGCCCGGGGATCCCCATGCCGACGCCGAGGAGCCGGTCCTTCCGCGGGTCGATGCCCGCCTCGGCCAGCCCCTCGTGCACCAGGGCCGCGGCTCGGTCGATGGTCTCGACCGGGGAGTTGTCGGCGTCGAGCCGGATCTCACGCTCGGCCAGCGGGTTCGCGGCGAGGTCGGCGACCGCGACCCGGACGTGCCGGTGGCCGATGTCGACGCCGACCAGCGTGCCGGGTGACCCGCTGACGGTGAGGAGCGAGGGCGGCCGCCCGCCGCCGCGGGGCAGCGACTCCGTGGTCGTCTCGATGATCTGGCCGGTCCCGAGCAGCTCCTGGACGATGCTCGAGACCGTGCTGCGCGAGAGCCCGGTGCGCTGGGCGAGGTCGGCTCGGCTGACCGGGGCGGAGCGTCCCAGGAGGTCCAGCACCTGGGAGCGGTTGGCCACGCGCAGCCGCGACTCCGGGGTGGCGGAGGGCTCTGCGGCCGGATCGCGTCCGTCGTCGTGCTGGGGCATGACGGCGACTGTAGGTGATTATGTGCAATTGCGACAGATGTTGGGGCCGAATTGTGACTCGTTATGCGTTGACTTGACAGAAAGGACCGGCGTACGTTGTCTCGGCACGTGGCCGCGAGTAACCCAGATCACACACCGACGTAGCGGTCGCGACAACCGGAGGAAGAAAGATGAACGCAACGCGTAAGGCCCTGGCCGCCGGCCTGGCCGCCCTGAGCCTGCTGGCGGTCTCCGCCTGTGGGAGCGACAGCGAGAGCGGCAGCACCGACGAGGTGGAGGTCTTCACCTGGTGGGCCGAGGGTAGTGAGAAGGCCGGGCTCGACGCCCTGGTCAAGGTGTTCGACGAGCAGAACCCCGACCTGAAGTTCGTCAACGGAGCCGTCGCCGGTGGCGCCGGCAGCGACGCGAAGAACGTGCTCCAGTCCCGCCTGCAGAACGGTGAGCCCCCGGCCACCTTCCAGGCGCACGCGGGCGCCGAGCTGACCGACTACATCAACGCCGGCCAGATCGAGGACCTCACCGATCTCTACGAGGAGAAGGGCTGGAACGAGCAGTTCCCCGAGGGCCTGCTCGACCGGCTCAAGCAGGACGGCGGCATCTACTCCGTCCCCTCGAACATCCACCGCGCCAACATGCTGTGGGCGAACCCGGCCGTCCTGAAGAAGGCCGGCATCGAGGCGAACAAGACCTACGACTCCATCGATGCGTGGATCGTCGACCTCAAGAAGATCAAGGCCAAGGGCATCATCCCGCTCTCGGTCGCTACCGACTGGACGCAGGTCAACCTGCTCGAGACCGTGCTCCTCGCCGATCTGGGCGCCGAGGCGTACAACGGTCTCTGGGACGGGACCACCGACTGGGCCGGCAGCGAGGTGAAGGCCGCGCTGGAGGACTACAGCACGCTCCTCTCGCTGACCAACACCGACCGCCAGGGCCTCGACTGGCCGGACGCGACCCAGCTGGTCATCGATGGCGACGCCGCGTTCAACGTCATGGGCGACTGGGCCGAGGCGGCGTTCCAGGAGCAGAAGAAGACCTTCAACAAGGACTACACCGCGGTTCCGGTCCCGGGCACCGACGGGGTCTTCGACTTCCTGGCCGACTCGTTCACCAAGCCGGTCGACGGCCCCAACCCCGAGGGCACCGAGGCCTGGCTCGACAGCATCGCCAGCGACGAGGGTCAGGTGGCCTTCAACAAGGCGAAGGGCTCGATCCCGGCCAGCACCACGGCCGACACCTCCTCCTTCGGTGAATACCAGCAGACCGCGGTCAAGTCGTGGGGCGAGGACGAGATCGTCTCCTCGCTCGCCCACGGCGCCGCGACGTCGGTCAACTGGCTGACCGACATCACCTCCGCCGTCGCCAAGTTCGGCAGCAACAACGATGTCGCCGAGCTCCAGGACGGCCTCGCCGAGGCCGCTGAGGACAACAAGCCCGAGTAACACCCAGCCTGACCAGATCGATCTGGTCCGAGGGGCTGCGGCGGCATCATCGCCGCAGCCCCTCGACCGCCATGCGAAAGGACGGACACATGTCCTCCACGGTGCCCAGCGCCGTCAAGCGACCCAAGCAACCCAGGCAGCCCAGGCGCAAGGGCCGCATCGGCGGCCACGGGTGGGTCGCTCCCGTACTCCTGATCCTGCCGACGGTCATCGTCATCGGTGTCTTCGTCTACGGCCTCATCGGGTCCAACATCAACACCTCCCTGCAGGACCGCCACAACATCGGGCCGTCCCAGGGGTTCGCCGGCCTGGACAACTATCGGGACCTGTTCACCGACGACGACTTCATCTACTCGCTGCGCAACCTGCTGCTCTACACCGCGACGTTCCTGATCGGCACCCTGTGTCTCGGGTTCCTGTGGGCCTGGCTGCTCGAGCGCAAGGCCCGCGGCGAGTCGCTGTTCCGCGCCATCTACCTGTTCCCGATGGCGGTCTCCTTCGTCGCCTCCGGTGTGGTCTGGCGCTGGCTGCTCAACAACGCCGAGGGGGACCGTGCCTCCGGCCTGAACCGGCTCTTCGGGACCCTTCACCTCGACTTCCTGCAGAACCCGTGGTGGACCGACGAACGATGGGGGATCCTCGCGATCGCCGTGCCCGCGATCTGGCAGCTCAGCGGCTACGTGATGGCGCTGTTCCTGGCCGGCTTCCGCGGCATCCCCGAGGAGCTGCGCGAGGCGGCCAGGATGGATGGTGCCTCGGAGTGGCAGCTCTACCGTCACGTCATCTTCCCGCAGCTGAGCCCGGTGGCGCTCTCGGCGATCATCATCATCGGCCACATGTCGCTGAAGGTCTTCGACCTGATCATGGCGATCGCGGGCCAGACGAACTACACGACCCAGGTGCCGGCCATCCAGATGTGGGTCGAGTTCACCCGCGGTGACTACGCGAAGTCAGCCGCGATCGGGACGATCCTGCTCCTGATCGTGGCCATCCTGATCGTCCCCTATCTCGTCTCCACCTACCGTCAGGAGCGTCGCCGATGAACGAGCGCAAGCGAGCGACAATTCAGGCCATCATGCCGACGCGTCCGTATCCTTGCTCCTCCTCTACGGAGGTGACGGAATGACCACAGACGCCATCCCGGCAGCCGTCACGGGCCGGATCCCCGGGGAGCGCTCGCGCGCCATCACCCGCACCATCAAGTACGTCCTGCTGATCGGGTTCGCCCTGGTCATCCTGCTGCCGGCGTACGTCCTGTTCGTCACCAGCTTCAAGGGCGTGGGCGACGCCACACCCGGCAATGCCTGGCGGCTTCCCGAGTCGTGGGAGACGGCCGGCTGGGCACGGGCGTGGGAGCAGCTCGGCCCGGCGCTGGGACGTACCTTCGCCATGGTCATCCCGGCATCGATCATCTCCTCGGTGCTCGGTTCGATGAACGGGTTCGTGCTCTCGAAGTGGCGGTTCCCGGGAGCCGACGTGGTGTTCACGCTGATCCTGTTCGGCATGTTCATCCCCTACCAGTCGGTGATGGTGCCGCTGGTCCAGCTGATGGGCAACCTCGGCGTCCCCTCGGGCGTCCCGAGCCTGATCGTGCTGCACGTGGTCTACGGCCTGCCGATCACGACCCTGATCTTCCGCAACTACTACGCGGGGGTCCCGGTCGAGCTCGTCGAGGCCGCTCGCGTCGACGGCGCGGGCATGCTCCGGACGTACGCCTCGATCATCCTGCCGATCTCGGCGCCGGCGTTCGTGGTCGTGCTGATGTGGCAGTTCACCTCGGCGTGGAACGACTACCTGTTCGCGCTCTTCTTCTCGACCTCGCAGAACGGGCCGGTCACGATCGCGCTCAACTTCCTGGCGAGCGGACAGCTGCAGAACTACTCCGCCAGCATGGCGGGCGCGCTGATCGCGTCCGTCCCCACCCTGATCATCTACATCCTGCTGGGCCGTTACTTCGTCGGTGGGCTGATGGCCGGCTCGGTCAAGGGATGATCGACCCAGACGCCGAGTGCCGCCGGCTGGCCGGGTTCGCCCGGCCCTCGGCGGCCTCCTCGGCCGGCTTCTGGTGGCTGGACGAGTTCGGTCGGCCGGATCCGGCCGAGCCGGTGCACACCTGGATCACCGCCCGGATGACGCACGTGTTCGCGCTCGCGCATCTGCGCGGGGACCTCGAGGGCGAAGAGGCGGCGTCGCTCGCCGCGCACGGGATCCGTGCGTTGCGAGGTGCGCTGCGCGACGACGAGCTCGGTGGTTGGTTCGCCTCGGTCTCGGGCGAGGGCGAGCCCGTCAACACCCTCAAGGAGGCGTACGCCCACGCCTTCGTCGTGCTGGCCGCGAGCAGTGGTGTCGCCGCCGGTGTGCCTGATGCGGATGGGCTGCTGGACGAGGCGCTGGCCGTGATGCTGGAGCACTTCCTGGACGACTCCGGGCGGGTGGTCGACAGCCTCGAGCGCGACCTTCGCTCGGGGGAGGGCTACCGCGGGGCCAACTCCAGCATGCACACGGTCGAGGCGTTCCTGGCCGCGGGCGATGTCACCGGAGATGCTGTCTGGCACCAGCGGGCGCTCGCGATCGCCGAGCACCTGATCCACGGTGTCGCGCGCTCGCACGGCTATGACCTCCCCGAGCACTTCGGCACCGACTGGTCGCCGCGGCTCGACTACAACGCCGACCGGCCCGGTGACCCGTTCCGTCCCTACGGGTGCACCCCTGGTCATCTGCTGGAGTGGTCGCGGCTGCTGCTGCACCTGGACGCCTCGGTGCCCGAACCGCCGTCATGGCTGGTCGAGGACGCCCGGGCGCTCTTCGACCGCGCGGTCGAGGTCGGCTGGTCCGCCGACGGCGAGACCGGCTTCGTCTACACGACCTCGTGGGACGGCACCCCGGTCACCCGGCTGCGGTTGCACTGGGTCGTCGCGGAGGCGCTGGCCGCCGCCGGGGCGCTGCACACCCGCACCGGCGAGGCGGTCTATGACGAGTGGCGGCTTCGTTTCGAGGCGTACGTCGAGACGTACCTCATCGACCCCGACCTCGGCAGCTGGCATCACGAGCTGGACGAGCACAACCGCCCCTCCCATGTGATCTGGCACGGCAAGCCCGACGTCTACCACGCCTACCAGGCGCTGCTGCTGGCCCGGATGCCGCTCGCCCCGGTGCTCTCGGTGCAGCTCGGATAGGTCAGGCCGCCTGGAAGGAGCGCCGCGAGAGCCCGAGGCCGTAGCCGTCCAAGGTCGTGGTGACCGGAGCCGTCGGGTCGGTGGCCGCTCCGAGGGTGACGAAGAGCGGGGTGAAGTGCTCGACGGTCGGGTGGGCGTACGGCATACCGGGCGCGGCGCTGCGGAAGCGGGCGAGCTCGGCGACGTCGCCTCGGTCCAGGGCGTCGGCCGCCCAGGCGTCGAAGTCGGAGGACCATCCGGCCGGCTTGTTCTCGGAGGTGATCGTTGTTTGTTCCGAGCAACTTTCTGCGGCAGACTCCCTGGCGTGAAGGGGAGTTGGCTGTCGCCGCCGGAGCGGGCGGCGTGGGTTCGCCTCATCGCGGTGCTCGAGCTGCTCCCGGGCGCCCTCGACTCCCAGCTGCGTCGGGACGCGGGGCTGACCCACTTCGACTACAGCGTGCTGGCCATCCTCTCCGCGGCGCCCGAGCGGACCGTGCGGATGACGGAGCTGGCGACGCACACCAGCTCGACGCTCCCGCGGCTCTCCAACGTCGTCAAGCGCCTGGTCGACCGTGGCCTCGCCGAGCGCATCCCCTGCCCGACAGACCGACGAGCGACCGACGTACGTCTCACCGCCGCCGGCCGGGAGAAGATGGTCGCCTCCGCTCCCGGCCACGTCGACGCCGTGCGTGAGTACGTCTTCGACGCGCTGACTCCCGAACAGGTGGACCGGCTCTCCGAGATCGCCGGAGTCGTGCTCGAGCGCCTCGATCCGACCGGTGCGAAGCGGCCGCCGATCGATCCCGGGACGGGTTAAGTCTCGGCGGAGGGGATGGCTCTCGAACGCCAAATCGGGTTAGGTTACCCTAACCTATGGTTGGCGGCTCGGCGTCGACCACCGACCCGAGCGTAGACCTGAGGAACTCCCGTGAACCGTCGTTCTCGTACCGGCCGACTTTCGGCTGCCGTGGTGGCCGCCGCGCTCGCCCTCACCGCCTGTGGCGCCTCCGAGGGCGCAGATGGTGGGGGCTCGGGGTTCGTACATGAGGACGCCCGCGGCAAGACGGTGAAGACGGATGCCGCCCCTGAGACGGTCGTCGCCCAGGCGAGTGCCGCCGCGGCGCTGTGGGACAACGGGTTCAAGGTCGACGGCGTCTATGGCGACCTGCCCGATTCGCCGAACTACCTGATCGGCAACCTCGACGTCTCCGAGACCAAGGTGCTGGGCAAGGCTTGGGGCGACTTCAACGTCGAGGAGTACGCGGCGATGAACCCCGACCTCCTCATCGACATGACCTTCGACGGAAAGACCCTCTGGTACGCCGGAGAGGTCGAGAAGCAGGTCGAGAAGCTCGCGCCCACTCTGGCCATGCAGCTGACCGGTCTCTCGGTGACCGAGCAGATCGAGGCGTTCAACGACCTGGCCAAGGACCTCGGCGCCGAACCTGAGATCGAGGACGCCAAGGCGGAGTTCGAGGACGCCGTCGCACGGATCAGGGCCGTCGTGAAGAAGAACCCCGACCTCACCGTGCTCGCCGTGTCGACGTACGGCGAGGAGATCTACTTCGCCAACTCTCCCGAGCATCCCGACCTCGCCTACCTCGCCGAGCTCGGCGTGAAGTTCCCCGAGGTCACCCCCGACGAGCAGGGCATCTTCGAGCCGGTCAGCCTGGAGAACATCGGCAAGTATCCCGCCGACGTGCTCCTGGTCGACGCGCGCGACACCGGCGGCCTCGAGGAGCTCGAGAAGAAGGACCTCTTCAAGCGGCTGCCCGCGGTGGCCGGCGGCCAGCAGGACCTCTGGTATCCGGCCGCGCCCTACAGCTACCAGGCCTACGCGAAGGTCTTCAGCGGGTACGCCGACCAGCTCGAGGCCGCCCAGGTCCTCGAGAAGAGCTGACGGGCTGGACGTGCGTCTCAGTGACCTCGCCTCGCGGGAGGCCGTCATCGCGCGTGCCGACCACACGAGGGTGCAGGTCCCGCGTGGGTCCGCGCCCCTCACGCTCCGGCTGGCCGCGGCGGCGGTGGACCTCGCTCTCGTGCTCCTCCCGCTGGCCCTCGGCGCCCTGATCGTGCACTCGCTGCGCGACGCGAACGGCGGCGGCACCGTGGATCGGGTGGTCTTCGGCGGCTTCACCCTCGCCGTCGCGGCAGCTGTTCTGGTGTGGAACCTGGGCTTCGTCCAGGGTCGGCGCGGAGCCTCGACCGGGAAGGCCTGGTTCGGTCTGGTTGCCCGCGGACACGACGGCCGGCCGCTCGGCGTACGCGCCAGCCTCGTCGTGCTCACACCTCGCCAGGTCGTGCGGCGGATCACCGCGGTCGACGAGGGCTTCGATCAGATCGAGACCGACCTCACCCCACCCCAGCTGCGTCTGCGCCGGGTCACCGGCCTGCTCGCGCTGCTCGTAATCCTGGCCTTTCTGCTCCTGGCGAGCGTGGCGGTCGGCTCCCGGCCGCTGGCCTTCGGGGAGATCTGGCACGGCCTCACCCCGCCCTATCACGTGACTCCGACCGAGGCCGACCTGATCGTCCGCGACCTTCGCCTGCCCCGGACGCTTCTCGGCCTCGTCGCCGGCATCGCGCTCGGTCTCGCCGGCGGGCTCATCCAAGGCCACACCCGCAACCCGCTCGCCGACCCCGGCATCCTGGGCGTCAGCGCCGGCGCCGCCTGCGCCGTGGTGCTGGCGATCACCTTCCTCGGCGTGACGTCGGCGGGCGGCTACATCTGGTTCGCTCTCGTCGGCGCGCTGATCACCAGCATCGCGGTCTTCGGGCTCGCGTCCGTCGGGACCAGCAGCCCCTCACCGGTCTCCCTCGTTCTCGGTGGTGCCGCCGTCGCGGCGTTCCTGTCGGCGATCACCTCCGCCGTGGTGCTGCTCGACCAGAGCACCCTGGACGCCTACCGGTTCTGGGTGGTCGGCTCGGTCGCCGGACGAGGACTAGACATCCTGGCGCCGCTGCTGCCCTTCTTCGCGATGGGGATCATCCTTGCTCTGGTCAACGCGCCCGGCCTGAACGTCCTCAGCCTCGGTGAGGACGTCGCCCGGTCGCTCGGCACGAGCATCGCACTGAACCGGGTCCTGGGGATCAGCGCGATCACCCTGCTCGCCGGTGCGGCGACCGCTGCCTGTGGCCCGATCGCCTTCATCGGCCTTGCCGTGCCCCATGTCGCGCGCGCGTTCACCGGACCGGACTATCGCTGGTTGCTGCCCTGCTCCGGACTGATCGGCGCGATCATGCTCATCACCTGCGACATCCTCGGCAGGGTCGCGGCCCGCCCCGGGGAGCTTCAGGTCGGCATCGTCCTCGCCCTTGTGGGGGCGCCGTTCTTCATAGCCCTCGTGCGCCGCCGGAAGCTGGTGACCCTGTGACGACGACGCTCGTTCCCGGTCGCCCACGGATCGGCCGGGGCCCTCTCACGATGGTCTGGCGGCCGAGACTGGTCGCCGTCAACATCGGCCTGCTCGTCCTGGTCTTCCTGCTGCTGTGCCTCAACGTCGGTCAGGGCGACTATCCGATCAGCCTCCCCGACGTGGCCAAGGCGATCTTCGGCGGAGGAACCGACGCCGAGCACTTCATCGTCTGGGATCTGCGCCTGCCGCGCTCCGTGGTCGGCGTCGTGGTCGGCGCGGGCTTCGGCATGTCGGGCGCGATCTGGCAGTCGATCACCCGCAATCCGCTGGCCAGCCCCGACCTGCTCGGCATCACCATGGGGGCCAGCGCCGGCGCGGTGGCAGTGATCATCTTCGGCGGTACGACCGTCCTCGGCGCCGCGACAAGCGTGCCAGGGGCCGCGATGGTGGGTGCGCTGCTGACCGGGGTCGTGATCTACCTGCTCGCCTGGCGCCGGGGCATCGAAGGATTTCGGCTGGTGCTGATCGGTGTGGCCGTCAACGGGATCCTCCTCGCCCTGACCAACTGGATGCTCGTCATCGGGGAGATCACGGACGCCCAGGAGGCGACCGTCTGGCTCAACGGGTCCCTCAACGGCCGGGGCTGGGGTGATGCCCTGCCCGCCGCGGTCATCCTCGGAGCCATCGGCGCTGTCGCGCTGGCCTCGACCTTCCAGCTCTCCGCCCTCAAGCTGGGCGACGACACCGCCCGTGCGCTCGGTGTCCGGGTGCAGCTCAGCCAGTCCGTCCTGCTGGTCGCCTCGGTTCTCCTGGCGGCCATGTGCGTCACGGCCGCCGGCCCGATCGGGTTCGTCGCCTTCGTCGCCCCACAGGTCACGATGCGGATCGCCCGCACCGCCGGACCGCCGCTGCTCGCCTCGGCGCTGACGGGAGCCGCTCTCGTCGTCGGCAGCGACTACATCGCACGGGTGCTCCTGCCTGTCGAGCTCCCCGTCGGGATCGTCACCACCGCCATCGGAGGGCCCTTCCTGATGTATCTGATCATCCGCACCAACCGGAGGCTGTCGCGATGAGCGAGCACCAGATCACCGCTGACGACCTGGTGCTCGCCTACGGCGACCGCATCGTCGCCGACGGGCTGACCACCGAGATCCCGGCAGGCAAGGTCACCACCATCATCGGTCCCAACGGCTGTGGCAAGTCCACCTTCCTGCGGGCCGTCGCGCGCCTGCTGAAGCCGAGGTCGGGCCACGTGATGCTCGATGGCAAGGCGATCACCTCGATGCGCACCCGCGACGTCGCGAAGGTGCTCGGACTGCTGCCTCAGTCGCCCACCGCTCCCGAGGGCCTCACCGTCGCCGACCTGGTCGCCAAGGGGCGCCACCCGCACCAGTCATGGCTGCGTCAGTGGTCCAGCGACGACGAGACAGAGGTCGACGCGGCGCTCCGGCTGACCGGTATGCACGAGCTCGCCGCGCGCCCGGTCGACGAGCTCTCCGGTGGTCAGCGGCAGCGGGCGTGGATCTCCATGGCGCTGGCCCAGGAGACGGACATCCTGCTGCTCGATGAGCCCACGACGTACCTCGATCTGGCTCATCAGGTCGAGGTGCTCGACCTCGTGGACAAGCTGCACGTCGACCTGGAGCGCACCGTCGTCATGGTGCTCCACGACCTCAATCTGGCCGTCCGCTACAGCGACCATCTGATCGTCATGTGTGAGGGCAGCATCGTCACCGCCGGCCCGCCCGAGGAGCTCATCACCACCGAGCTCCTCCGCGACGTCTTCGGGCTCGACAGCCAGGTGCTCGTCGACCCCGTCTCCGGCCGGCCGATGATCGTCCCGATCGGCGTACGACGCTCCGCACCCACGGTCCAGCACTGAACGTCCCCGCACGGCGGGGAACACCACTAGGAGAGGAATCAACGTGCGCAAGCATCTGACCGGACTGGGCGCCCTGCTCACCGCTGCCACCCTGCTCGCCGCCTGTGGCGGCTCCCCGTCCGGGGACGAGGCCGGCGCGTCCGAGACGCGCGAGGTCAAGCACGCGATGGGAGTGGCCGAGGTCCCCGAGGCGCCGAAGCGGGTCGTCGTCCTGGACACCGGCGAGCTCGACGACGCCCTCGCTCTCGGTGTGAAGCCCGTCGGCGCCGTACGTGTCGACGTGGCCACCGACTTCCTCAGCTACCTCGGTGACCAGACCGAGGGGATCGAGGAGGTCGGCACCATCTCCGAGCCCAACCTCGAGAAGATCGCGGCGCTGGACCCAGATCTCATCCTGTCCAGCACCGTACGTCACGAGGCGATCTACGAGCAGCTGAACGCGATCGCCCCGACCGTGCTCGCCCCCGACCTCGGCGACACCTGGAAGGACAACTTCCTGCTGTACGCCGACGCGCTCAACAAGACCGACGAGGCGAAGAAGATGATCGCCGACTTCGAGAGCGACGCCGCCGCGCTCGGCAAGACCGTCGGCAGCGGCAAGACCCTCTCGATCGTCCGGTTCCTCCCCGGCCAGATCCGGCTCTACTCCGACAAGTCGTTCACCGGCGTCATCCTCGGTGACATGGGCCTGACCGTCCCGGAGAAGGCGTTGGGGGAGGACACCCACCTCGAGATCTCACCCGAGCAGGTCACCACAGCGCAGGCAGATCACCTCTACGTCAGCACCTACGGCCCGGAGGGCGACACCGACAAGGCCAAGGTCCTCGGCGGGCCGCTGTGGCAGCGGATCCCGGCGGTCGAGTCCGGTGACGTCCACGACATCAACGACGACCTGCTCAGCGGGATCGGCATCCAGGCCGCTCAGCAGATCCTCGCCCAGTTCGAGAAGGAGCTGGTCTGAGCCTGGCCGCCGCGAAGGTCGTGCCCGGTCCCACAACGGTGGGACCAGGCACGACCTTCGCTCTGTTCTGCGGGCCGTTCTCCAGGACGTTCTGTCGGTGGGTGCGACAGGTCGCTGGCATCAGCCGGTGACCGACACCGCCGCACGGGTGTGCTCGAGCGCGCGCTCGCGCAGCGTGGTGCCTCCGCTGGTGACGATGCCGATGCTGAACCCGTCCCACATCGCCCGCAGGCGCTCGGAGACGGCCTCGCGGCCCGCCAGCGACGGGAGAGCGGCCGCGAGCAGCCGGACCAGATCGGCGTGCCACTCGTCGTCCATCGCGCGCTGGGCGGCGGCGAGCTCGGCGTCGTACGGCGCACGTGCCCACAGCTCGAGCCAGAGCAGCCAGCGCGGGTCGCGCTCGTCGACGGCGAGATAGACGTCGGTGAAGGCCAGGAGAGTGTCGACGTCGTCGGTCTCGGGGGTCGCGGCGTCCTCGGCCTTCGCCAGGATGGGTGCTCGCTGTGCGGCGTACTCGTTCTCGCTCCAGCGCAGGGTCTCGAGCAACAGGCCGTTGCGGGTGCCGAAGTAGTAGAGGAGGTGTCCGCCGCTGGTGCCGAGCCGGGCGGCGAGAGACGCCATCGTGACCTTGGCGAGCCCTTCCTCGGCCACCATCTCCAAGGTCGCCGCGAGCACCTGCTCGCGCGGTCGTTCCATGCGTCGGTTGGAGCGTGTGCGCGTCACTTCACCAGTGTCCCCTCGTGCTCGCTTCGCAAAATCTTCGGTCCCGCCCCTTGACTCTAGCGGTGATCTGGGTCACTTTGAATACCGTTCAAAGTTTTGTACGGCGTTCAAAACTCTCGCTGTACCTTATTCAGAGGAGACCCGCGATGATCGAATCCATACCGGTGAGCCCGGCCGAGGTGAAGCCGCCGCACGAGCGGCGCCGGCTCGCGCGGGTCCTAGGACCCGGCGCCGCGGTCCTCCTGGTGCTCTCGTGCATCACGCCGGCCTCGAGCCTCTTCATCATCGTCCCGGAGCTGTTCGCAACGCAGGGGAGCGGCGCGGTCCTGGCCATCGTGGCCGGCTTCGTGGTCTCGGTCGCGATCGCCGCCTGCTATGCGGAGCTCGGCACCCGCACCGCCAGCTCCGGTGGCGAGTACGCGATGGTCACCCAGACCCTCGGCAAGGCGATGGGCTGGCTGACGTTCTCGCTGGCGGGGGTGCTGCTCTGGCTCATCCCGCCGATCTTCGCGCTCGGCACCGCCGACTACCTGGCCGACCTGGTGGAGCTGCCGCGCGCCGCGACCGGTGCGATCGTGATGCTCCTGTCGACGGCCACGGCGGTCCTCAACATCAAGGCCAACGCCGTCGTCACCGGCACCTTCCTCGCGCTCGAGATGATCGCGGCCGTCGTGGTCACCTTCCTCGGCCTCGGGCACGTCCAACGTGGTCCAGGTGAGCTGGTCTCGCCGCACGTCATCACTGAGAACGGCCTGGAGCCCTTCACGCTGGCGATCCTCATCTCCGGCCTGGCCGTGAGCACGTTCCTGGTCAGCGGGTTCGGCACCACCGTCTACCTCGCCGAGGAGCTCGTCGACCCGCGCCGCAACGTGGCCCGCGTCGTCTTCTGGACTCTTGGCCTGGGCGGCCTCGTCATCCTCGTCCCCACCGTGACCACGGTGCTCGCGGTCGACGACCTCAGCGATCTCGCGTCCGGCAGCTTCTCGCAGTGGGTGGCCGCCTGGGGTGGCGAGCGCGTCGCGGTCGCCGTGAACGTCGCCATCGCCATCGCGATCCTCAACGCGGTCATCGTGATGGTGCTGCAGAACTCCCGGGTCGTCTACGCCTCCGCGCGCGACCGCTCGTGGCCCGCGCCGGTCAACCGGGTGCTCACCAAGCTGCACCCCCGCTACTCCACCCCGTGGCTCGCCACGCTCGTGATCGGCATCCCCGGCGCGATCCTCGCCGGCGCCGTGGAGGTCGAGGCCCTGCTCGGCGTGACCTCGGTGGTCATCTCCACGATGTACGTCGTCGTGGCGATCGCCGCCCTCCGTGCCCGTCGCCAGGCTCCGGTGACGCAGGCCTGGCGGATGCCGCTCTGGCCGCTGCCGCCGTTGGTCGTCATCGGTGCGATCGGGTACGCCCTGGCCGGCTCGGCGCGGACGGACATCCTGATCGCGGCCGGTGTCGTGGTCGCGGCGCTCGCCTACTACTACGTCTACCTCGCCCGGTGTCCCGGCGAGCGGTTCCTCGTCGTCGACCCGACCGACAAGCAGCCTGACCATCTCGAGCAAGCACAGCATCCCGAGGCCGTCTCGGCCCTCGACTGAGCACACCCAACAAGAGAGAGAAGAACCATGGCTCGCTACGGAACCCAGTTCGGCCCCGACATCACCTTCCTGGGTGTCGACCGGTGTGACTGGGCCGACCCCGCCACGTACGAGGGGGCAGACGTCGTCATCCTCGGCGCCCCGTTCGACGGAGGCACCTCCCACCGGTCCGGCACCCGGTTCGGCCCACAGTTCATCCGGCAGACCTGCTACCTGCCCCACGACGGCTCCCGGCCCTCGCTCGCGATGCGGGTCGACGCGCTGCGGGACCTGACGGTCTTCGACGCCGGTGACGTCGAGATGTACTCCGGCGACGCCGAGCGTTCGGTGCGCGACCTCCAGGAGGCGGTCCACGCCGTGACGAGCAACGGCGCCATCCCGTTGGTGCTGGGCGGCGACCACACGATCGCGTGGCCCGACGCCGCCGGCGTCGCCCAGCACCTCGGTCAGGGACGCGTCTCGATGATCCACTTCGACGCCCATGCCGACACCGGGGACATCGAGTTCGGCTCACTGATCGGGCACGGCCAGCCGATGCGCCGGCTCATCGAGTCCGGTGCGCTGCGCGGCGACCGGTTCCTGCAGATGGGGCTGCGCGGCTACTGGCCCGAGCCCGAGACGCTGGACTGGATGGCCGAGCAGGGCATGCGGTCCTACGAGATGACCGAGATCGTGCACCGTGGCCTGGAGGAGTGCCTGAGCGAGGCCTTCACCATCGCCACCGACGAGTGCGACGGGGTCTTCCTCTCGGTCGACATCGACGTCTGCGACCCCGGGCATGCCCCCGGGACCGGGACCCCGGAGCCCGGCGGCCTGACCTCCCGCCAGCTGCTCGACTCGGTCCGCCGGATCGCCTACGAGCTGCCGGTCGTCGGCATCGACGTGGTCGAGGTCTCCCCGCCGTACGACCACGCCGACATCACCTCGTTCCTCGCCAACCGGGTCGTCCTCGAGGCGCTCTCGGGCATCGCCCGCCGTAGGCGCGACGAGGTCGACGGGACCCGCTGGGACCCGAGCCTCCCGCTGCTGGCCCAGCGTCCTGACCGGCGTCCAGACCAGCGCCCCGGCCGGCGCGACACCGACAAACAGGAGAACTGACATGACAACCCATGACGTGATCGTGGTCGGCGCCGGGGTGACCGGCCTGACCACGGCCTGGCGGCTCGCCCAGGCCGGACAGGACGTGCTCGTCCTCGAGGCGCGCGACCGGGTCGGCGGCCGCCTGCGCACCGAGGCGCACGGCGCGCCGGGGGAGGAGGCCGACTTCGAGATCGGCGGCCAGTGGGTCTCGCCGGACCAGGACGCCCTGCTCGGGATCCTCGACGAGCTCGACCTGCCGACCTACCCGCGCTTTCGTGATGGTGAGTCGCTCTACGTCGACAGGGCCGGCGTCCGGCACCGTTTCTACGACGACATCCCCGTCGAGGAGTCGACCTCGGCTGCGATCACGCAGCTGACCAAGACTCTCGACGCGCTGGCTGCGGCGATGGACCCGGCCCGGCCGTGGGAGCTCGACGACGCCGACCATCTCGACAGCGTCTCGTTCCGGGCCTGGCTCGAGGGTCAGTGCGACGACCCGGTCGCCGTCGACAACGTCGCCCTCTACGTCGGCCCGGCGATGCTGACGAAGGCCGCGCACTCGTTCTCCGCGCTCCAGGCGGTGCACATGGCCGCCAGCGCGGGGTCGTTCAGCAACCTCGTCGACGCGGACGTGATCCTGGACCGTCGTGTCGTCGGTGGGCTCCAGCGGGTGCCGCTGGTCCTGGCCGAGCGGCTGGGGGACCGGGTCCGGCTCGGGCAGGACGTCACGCTGGTGGAGTGGGACGAGGACGGGGCCGTCGTCCACGTGGGTGCGGAGATCCATGCCGCCCGCCGGCTGGTCCTCGCGGTCCCGCCGACCCTGGTGAAGCGGATCCGGTTCAGCCCTGAGCTCCCTGCTGAACATCGGATCGCCCGCGAGCACCAGTCGTTCGGGCTGGTCATCAAGGTGCAGGCGCAGTACGCGACGCCGTTCTGGCGCGCGGACGGCCTCAGCGGCACCGGCTTCGCACCGTGGCAGCCGGTCCACGAGGTCTACGACAACACCCCGGACTGCGAGCCGCGCGGGACGCTGGTCGGCTTCGTCTCCGATCTCCGGGCCGACGCCGTCGGCCGGCTCTCCGAGGAGGAACGCCGGCGCCACGTGCTCGAGTCGCTGGGCGCGTACTTCGGGGAGGCGGCGCTCTCGCCGCTCACCTACGTCGAGAGCGACTGGCAGCACCAGGAGCTCACCGGTGGGGCGTACGGGACGAGCTTCGACCTCGGCGGGCTGACTCGCTGGGGCGCGGTGCTGCGCGATCCGCTCGGTCCGATCGAGTTCGGCAGCAGCGACGTCGCCGGGCACGGCTTCCAGCACGTCGACGGCGGCGTACGTGTGGGCGAGGAGATCGCTGGGCGCATCATCGACGCCCGTCAGCCGACGGCGACCCCGGTGCCGTAGCGCTCGACGCAGAACCCCGAGAGCCGATCGGCCAGGGTCGCGATGGTCTCGGCGGCATGGTGGTGCGGGTCCCATGCTGCGTACAGCCTGATCCGCACCCGCCCCGACGGCGCCTCGATGTGCAGAGGCACCAGGTCGAAGCGGGGGTCGTCGGAGACCACCGCGATCCCGCGGCCCGAGGCCGCGAGCGCCTGCGCGACCTGGGCGTTGGAGACCTCGAGGACGTCGCCGTAGCCCACGGCGGCGTCCTCGACCGCTGCGTCCAGGAGCGGCCGCGGCCGCAGGTCGTCGGTGAGCAGGACGAGCGGCCGAGCGACGAGATCGCGTACGTCCACGGACCCACGCCCCGCCCACGGGTCGTCGGCGCGCACATAGGCCCACACGGGCAGCACGGCGAGGGCGCGCGAGGCCAGGGCCCGGCTCGGTGGCCTGGTGACGATCGCCAGATCCGCGCCGGCCCGGACCGCGGCGACCGCCCCGCGCGGGTCGAGCTCGCGCACCTTCGCGACCGGATCCTCGGGACCGAGCGTCGCCAGGAACGGGGCGAGCACGTCGGTGAGCGTCGTCGCCGGCACCGCGAGGTGCAGCTCCTCGAGCCGGCCCGAGGCGAGCAGTCCCACCGCCCGCTCGAGGTCGGCCGCGTGGGCGAGCAGGTCGCGAGCCCGGGGGAGGAGCGCCTCGGCCGTCCGGGTGAGCCGCAGCCCCCGTCCCTCCCGGGCGAAGAGAGGCACGCCCAGGCTCGCCTCCAGCTGACGCAGCTGGCGCGACAGCACCGGCTGGGTCACGTGCAGCACCTCGGCGGCGCGGGTCGCGGATCCTGCGTCCGCGGTGGCGACGAAGTAGCGCAGCAGGCGCAGATCCATGCTCATGGGACATGAGTGTAGTAGCCAAAGGGTCTTGGACGGCATGTGTGGTCGCGGCACATGCTGAACCCATGACCGAGCTCACGACCACTCTCGAACAGTCCCGTCTCCTGCGTACGCCCCTTCCCGGCCCGCGCTCCCAGGAGCTCATGCGCCGCAAGGTCGCGGCCGTGAGCCAGGGCGTCGCCACCACCATGCCCGTCTTCGCCGCCCGAGCCGCCGGCGGGATCGTCGAGGACGTCGACGGCAACCGCTTCATCGACCTCGGCTCCGGGATCGCGGTGACCACCGTCGGCTCCAGCGCCGGCCGGGTGGTCGACGCGGTCACCGACCAGGTCGCGGCCTTCACGCACACGTGCTTCATGGTCACGCCCTACGAGGGCTACGTCGCCGTTGCCGAGCAGCTCGCCCGGCTCACCCCCGGCGACCACGAGAAGCGCACCGCACTGTTCAACTCCGGCTCCGAGGCCGTCGAGAACGCGGTCAAGATCGCCCGCTCCTTCACAGGGAAGGACGCGGTCGTGGTCTTCGACCACGCCTACCACGGGCGTACGAACCTCACGATGGCGATGACGGCGAAGAACATGCCCTACAAGCACGGCTTCGGGCCCTTCGCGGGCGAGGTCTACCGGGCGC
>NZ_JBOHDN010000207.1:0-1607 GCF_050699375.1 Nocardioides sp.
CCCCAGCGCACCCCTGGCAGCACACCGCGTGGGATCATGTCTCTATGGCGCGGGTGACTGTTGTTGGTGGGGGTCCTGGGGGGTATGAGGCGGCGTTGGTCGCTCAGCAGCTGGGGGCGGAGGTCACTGTGGTCGATCGGGACGGGCTTGGTGGCAGTGCGGTGCTCACCGACTGCGTGCCCAGCAAGACCCTGATCGCGACGTCCGAGCTGATG
This sequence comes from Nocardioides sp., assembly GCF_050699375.1. Taxonomy (GTDB): domain Bacteria; phylum Actinomycetota; class Actinomycetes; order Propionibacteriales; family Nocardioidaceae; genus Nocardioides. The sequence goes on from NZ_JBOHDN010000207.1 coordinate 216, forward strand.
TCGGACATGACCTTGGCCCGCGATCTCGGGATCAACTTCCGTGACCACCAGGGCGACCCGGCGACCGAGCTCACCGCGGACCTCGGGTTGGTCAACGAGCGGGTCAAGGCCCTCGCGCTGGCTCAGTCGGGCGACATCGAGGGTCGGCTGACCCGCCGCGGGATCCGGGTCGTCAAGGGCACCGGACGCATCGACGCCGACAAGCGCCAGGTGGTCGCGACCCTGACCGAGGGTGGCGAGGAGGCGATCGACAACGACGCCGTGCTGATCGCCACCGGTGCCCGGCCGCGGGTGCTGCCGACCGCGCAGCCCGACGGCGAGCGGATCCTGACCTGGGAGCAGGTCTACGACCTCACCGAGCTGCCCGAGCACATGATCGTGGTGGGCTCGGGTGTCACGGGTGTCGAGTTCGCCGGCGCCTACCTCAACCTCGGTGCCCAGGTCACTCTGGTCTCCTCGCGTGATCGCGTGCTTCCGGGTGAGGACGCGGACGCGGCCACGGTCCTCCAGGACGTACTCGAGCGTCAGGGGATGAACATCCTCGGCAAGTCCCGGATGGAGTCGGTGAGCCGGTCCGGCGATGTTGTGACCGTGAAGCTCACCGATGGCCGCGAGGTCACCGGCAGCCACTGCGTCCTCGCGCTCGGCTCGATCCCGAACTCCGAGGACCTCGGCCTGGAGGAGGCCGGCATCGAGCTCGACGAGGGCGGTTTCATCCGCACCGACAAGGTGTCGCGTACCTCCGCCCACGGCGTGTACGCAGCCGGCGACTGCACCGGTGGCTTCATGCTCGCCTCGACGGCCGCCATGGCCGGCCGGATCGCGATGCGCCACTTCCTGGGCGACACGGTCATCCCGATGGACCTCAAGCAGGTCGCGGCCAACGTCTTCACCTCGCCCGAGATCGCGACGGTCGGCTACTCGCAGGCGCAGGTCGACTCGGGTGAGGTCGTCGCCGACACGCTCCGGCTCGACCTCAAGGGCAACCCGCGGGCGAAGATGCAGGGCATCTCCGACGGCTTCGTCAAGCTCATCTCGCGCCCCGGCACCGGCGTCGTCATCGGCGGCGTCGTCGTCGGCCCGCGCGCCTCCGAGCTGATCCACCCCATCGCCCTCGCCGTATCCACCGGCCTGACCGTGGACCAGATCGCCAACACCTTCACCGTCTACCCCTCGATCTCCGGCTCCACCGCCGAGGTTGCCCGCCGCCTCCACCACGTCGAGTAGTCCCCGCCGGCCGAGGCGTCAGTTCTGCAGGCCGAGAAGTCGGGAAGGTCAATCGGTCTAAGCAACGTGGACTCAGGCTGCTGAGGCTAGCAAGTGGGCCATGCGTTGTGCTGGGGTCTCTAGGTCGAGGGTGGGTCGGGGTCGCTGGTTGAGGGTGGCTGCGAT
>NZ_JBOHDN010000208.1:0-5860 GCF_050699375.1 Nocardioides sp.
GTCCCCTGCCACGTACCTTCGTACCAGTCGGTGCTCTTGGCCCAGGTGTTGTCCGCCTTGCTGAGCATCACCGTGACATGGAGCTTGAGGTCCTTGAGCTTTCCGAGTGCCGCGTCGTCGGAGGGCAGCTTGGTCCCGTTGCCGACGGAGATCATGCCGATGTCGTCACGACCGTCGCCGTTGAAGTCGGTGCAGAACATCGCGAGGCGCTTCCCCGACACCGGCACCTGGATGGCGCCGTCGGGTTGGTCCTTGGCGTTGGAGTCGACCTTGAACGACGATCCCGCCCCGGAGATCTGGACGACGTCGACGCGGCCGTCGGCATCCAGGTCACCGAGCAGGTTGCCGTACTTGAGGTTCTTGGTGCTGCCGGCCTCGAAGCCCTTGCCGGTGGACGCGAACGAGGTGGCGGCGTTGGACTCCCAGTTGAAGCTGACGTCACCGAAGGGCGCGCCGAGCACCAGGTCGCCCTTTCGGTCCCCCGTGACGTCTCCCCGAACCGCGGGCTTGGGCTTCACGGGGGTGTTCTCCGTGGTGGTGAGGGTGACCCCGAGCGCGACTCCGCCGGCGACGATGACGGCGAGGGCCGCTCCTGCCGCGATCCACCACTTGGTCCTGGCGCGCTTGAGCGTGACGGACGCGCCGGAGGCGAACCCCATCTGGCGACCCGCCATGGCGGCGAGCCGGTCACGCACCCTCACCGCGTCATCGGTCCGCTGGGCGGGGTCCTTGGTGAGCAGACCACCCTGGCCGGATAGAAGGTCGTTGGCCTGGAGCGTGAAGTCGTCACGGCCCGGCAGGGTGGGGATCGGCTGGGAGGCGTGCGCCATCGCCGTCTCGACGTCGTTGGCGCCGGGGTAGGGGACCGACCCGGTGACCAGCTCGTAGAACAGGCAGCCCAGCGAGTAGAGGTCGCTCGCCGGCGTGGCCGCGGCGCCCATCGCGCGCTCGGGTGCGAGGTAGTCCCAGGCACCGGAGTGCGCACCAGGTCTGGCGTTGGTGGAGTCGTCCGCGCGCGCCGCCGCGAAGTCGGACAGGTAGGCGTACGGCGGGCTCTTCAGGTCGCGCAGCAGGATGTTCGACGGCTTCACGTCGCTGTGCACGACCCCGACCTCCGGGGAGTGGATCGCGGCGAGACCATCGGCGATCTGGGCACAGATGTCGGCAGCCACCGGCCCCGGGAAAGCACCATGTGCCGTCAGGTGGGTGCCGAGATCGCCGCCCTCGGCGTACTGGGAGACGAGGTAGGGGGCGCCGTCCTCGGTGCGTCCGTTGGTGTAGACGCTCATGATGTGCGGCGAGTCGAGCCTGGCCATGAGCGTGGCCTGCTTCTCGAAGCGGGAGACGAACTCCGGGTCCCTGGCGCTGCCACCCAGGAGAACCTTGACCGCTACGTGCCTGTCGAGGCGGGTGTCGGTGGCCCGGTATACGACCGCCGTGTCATTGCCGGCGACCCTCTGGTCGAGACGGTACGGCCCGATCGTGCCCGCAGTGGTGCCGGCAGTCGACTCCGGAGCAGCACCATGAGCCGGCGGGGTCTGGACCGCCGCGGGCCCGGTGACTGGCGGAGGCGGCGGCGTGGGCGCAGGCGTCGGCGGCGTCGTGGGCGGAGCCGGGGGTGGCGTCGTGGGCGGAGCCGGGGGTGGAGCCGGCGGGGCCGCCGACGGAACGAACGGGGGCGGCGGTGGGGGCGAGGAGGAAGGGCCGTCCGGCCGACGGACGCGGGGACGTATGACCGTCTTGTCGGGGTCGTCGGCGGCGTTGTTGGAATCGCTCATCCGAGAGTGCCTCCCATGAGGTTGTAGAGGTGTAGGTCGTCTGGGGACTTCTTCCAGGTCGCCATCGCGTGACCTTCGAACGGCCCTCTCTTCGAGGCCAGGGCGACATAGAACTCGTACGGGCTGCTGGTGGTGTCCCGATAGGTCGCGACGACATCGGTCAACCCGTCGCCGTTCACGTCGGCCACGGTGGCTGGGTATCTCGAGTTGTTCTCGGCCATGTCACGGGGCTTGGGCAGGCTCCCCCGGATGGCCACCTTGAGCTCCGCCATGTCGTCGCTGAAGGTCCCGACCGTGATCGACTGGCTCGACCCGCGGCCGTTCTCCTCGGCGATCACCTCGTCGCGGCCGTCGCCGTTGACATCACCGGCGAGGAAGGAGCTGATCCCTTGGTGCTTGAACGAGAACGGCTTCGCCGGCGCGACGGTCGCGCCATCTCCCTGGTAGAGGTCGAGCGTCGAGGTCCCGTTCGTCAGCGTCATGTCCTCCGGCGCCCCGTCGGCGCGGTTGAGCACCACCACGTCTGCCTTGTCGTCGCCGGTGAAGTCACCTACCGCCGCGTGCTCCGCCGGGGTGGCAGGGTAGGTCGCGAAGAGCTTCGGCTCGGCAAAGCCCGTCCCGGTGCCGCGGTAGACCCACACGGTGCCGTCACCGACCGTCCGTCCCTGCCTGTCGAGGTTGGGGTCGGGGTTTCCGTAGCGCGTCGACATGAAGAGGTCGGCGACACCGTCCCCGTCGAAGTCGGTAGCCCCCAGGTCGTAGTAGAACGTCGAGCCCGTCATCTTCTTGCCCTGCTCGACCACCCCGGCCGGCGCCTTGATCTCGCCTTCGAGCGCGCCGTCGAAGCTGAGCCCCTTCTTGCCCCGGACGAAGGTCACCAGCGAGTTCTCTCCGTCGCCCTTGAAGTCGGCGCACAACGGGAACACCTCGCCTCCGGTGTCATCGGTCGGGAGCGCGGGATCGTCGACGGTGACCGGCTTCGACGGGACCAAGGTGCGGCCGTCCGACTTCCACGTCACCACGTCGACCCCGTTCCCGTCGGGGTTGGCGACGTTCGTGACCACATCCCCGAACTTGTCACCGTTCACATCCGCGTACGCAGCGCCCTTGACGGTCGGCACGATCGGCTCGGGGCCGTGCTCGACCCATGGCTGAGTGATCGCCAGTGCCCCACCGACCCCGAGAGCCGCCACACCGACCATCGCCGCCCCTACCCGCAGGGGCGTGATCTTGGACGGGCGCTCCGCCTCCTCGATCAGGATGGCTTCGCTCTCGGACGGTGGCCGTACGGCGGCGACCGGGATCGGCGCCGGGTTGGGGTCCGTCATGGACGGCGCCGGCAGAAGCTGCGCGGGTGCGGTGATCTCCCGCAGCTTCAGCAGGTCGTCCTTGAAGGCCGTCGCGCTCTGGTAGCGGCTCCGCGAGTCCTTCGCCATCGAGAGCTGCAGGATCCGGTTGGCGGCCCGGGTCCACTCGTCGTCGCCGACGAACTGCGGGATCGGCGCGTTCTGGTGGGCCATCGCGACCTGCACTGCCGCACCCGAGTAGGGAACCTTGCCGGTCAGCGTGAACCAGAGCATGCAGCCGGCGGCGTAGATGTCCCGCGAGGGCGCCGGTGCGATCGGCCGGCCCTGCGCGTCGCGGTCATCGCGGATGTATTCCGGCGCCAGGTAGTTCCAGGTGCCGGTGACTCCTCCGGCGGGCGAGTCCGATGACGAGGTCGCGATCCCGAAGTCGCAGAGGAATCCGCCGAGGTCGATCGGGCTGTTCGGGTTGCGGATCAGTACGTTGGACGGCTTCACGTCCTGGTGGATGATCCCCGCCTGGTGGGCGTCGTGGAGCGCCTCCGCCACCTGCGCGTTCACCAGGCACGCCAGGTGTGGCGCCAACGGCCCCTTCGAACGTACGAGGCCGGTCACGTCCCCGCCCTTGATGAACTGGGTGACGATGAACGGGCTGCCCTGCTGCTCGCCGATGTCGTAGATCGCGATGATGTGCGGCGACCTGATCCGCGCCAGCGTCTGCCCCTCGCGGATGAACATGTCGACGAACTGCCGGTCGGCGAGGTGAGCGTGCACCATCTTCAGGGCGACCTGGCGTTCCAGCTTGGTGTCGAACGCGTCGTAGACGACGCCCATACCGCCTTCGCCGAGAATGCGATCCAGTCGATAGTGGCCGAACACAGTCCCGGGATGAAGCGTCGTCATGCCCGAACCTTATGTGCGCGACTCAGGAACCAACCACCCAAATCGCACGAGTCCTGACCGCGCGCGTTCATCACCCGGACAGTCATGGCCTGACCCGACAGATCAGGTCACTTCTTCGTCGGAGACCACTCCACCACGGTCGAGACCAGGGGCGCGACCGGGCCGGACCGAGGACGTACGTTGTCGACGCTCTTGTCGGCCACGGTGACGGTCGGGTTCATCGCGATAGGCACGATGATGGAGTCCTTGACGAGCGTCTTCTCGATCTTGACGCGTACGTCGCGGGCCGCGTAGGGGTCCGCGGTTCGCGCCAGCTCGTCGATGAGCCGGTCCCGCTCTCGGTTGCCGAGACCGGTCGCGTTCTCTCCGCCCTTGCTGCCCCACTGCTCGGCGATCTCGTCTGGGGTCTGCGGGATCGGGATCCGTGCGAGCACGGCATTCCAGCGGTTCCCAGCGAGCACCTTGTCGGCCGAGGGCGCGCCACAGTCGGTGGTGGTCCAACCCTCGTCGTCGGCGGCGTTCGCGAGGGCGTCGACGGCCCCCTTTGCGTAGGCGCTCGACTTGTCATAGGACACGCAGACCGAGGCACCACGCGGGGCCTTCGCGTCCTCGGAGGCCCCGAACTTGGTGGAGAACCCGGAGTCCTCGGTTGCGATCTGGTAGCCCTCCCCACCCGGCGGGAACAGCACGATGTCGGTGGCTTCGTACGCCTCGGCCCACTCGCCGGCGCCGCCCTCGGAGACGTCGCCCCTGGGGACGGCCCGCAGGTAGGCCGTACGCGCGTCCTTGCGCTTGAACACCCCACGGTCGGTCCGCAGGATCAGCGCCCACATGGTGCCGTCGTTCGCGTTCGCGACGCCGTAGTCGCGGCGCTCGAGGTCCCGCACCTGTTTCCGGTTGCCCTTGGTCGGGGTGACCTGGACGACGTCGACCTTGTCGCCGATGTTCTCGAGCGCGTCGGCCGAGCTCGGGGTGAGCCGGACCTGCTCGTAGGTCGGCTTGGCCTCGCCGGCGTACTCCGGGTTGGGCTCCAGGTCGACCTCCTGGCCGACCTCGTCGGTCGTGATCTTCGCGACCCGGTAGGGACCGCTGGAGAGCAGGGCCTCCTCGGAGGCCTTGCCGTCCTCGGCGACCGCGAACGCGGAGGTCCACGCCTCCGCGATCTTCGTCAGCTTCGCGGTGTCGGACTCCTCGATCGCGGTCTCGACGACCTCCTTGGCCTCGATCGGGTCCTCGATCTTCAGGGCCTTCTGCCCGACCACGTGAGCGGGGACGGCGACGTCCAGCGCCGTACGCCAGTCGACCACCGGCACCACGAGCGGCACCTCGATCGCGCGGGCGCCCTCGTCGATCTCGGGGATGTAGGCACTCTTGGCCAAGCCGGTCGTCACCCCGCCGAAGTCGACCTTGCCGTCGGGGCTCCCCTCCTTCGGGGTGCGGAAGTAGCCGGAGGAGGCCGCCCAGGCGAGCATGAGGTCCGCAGTGTCGATCGGCACCCCGTCGGACCAGCTGGGCTTGGCCAGGTCATAGCGCACCCGGGCCTGCTTGTCGTCGCCCTCCATCGTGACCTTGCCGAAGGTCTCGTCCAGCTCCACGGTGTCGTTGACCGTCCTGCCGAACCCCGCCCTCGTCAGCGAGGCGATGTCGAGATTCCCGTCGGTCACGTTCGCGGCACTGGCCGGGTTCGTGCTCGTCAGAGACCCCGCCCAGGCAACAGTGACCTCGGTGCCCTCCTCCACCGACGCCGGGAGATCACCCGAGCATGCGGTTGCGACGAGCGCCAGGCTGGCAAGAGAAACGAGCGCCGCTCGACGACGAGCCCCAGGATGCACCTTCAAGTCCCCTCTCCGAGACAACGGACGCCCAGATCCTAAC
>NZ_JBOHDN010000209.1:0-19117 GCF_050699375.1 Nocardioides sp.
GTGGCGAGCACGATCGCGTGGGTCGCGCCCAGCGAGGCGGCGCTCGCGACCGGGATGGCCTCTGTCACTCCACCGTCGGTCCAGAGCCGGTCGTCATAGGACGTCGGAGGTCCACCGACAAGCGGGAGGGCGCCGGAGGCGGTCAGGGCGTCCACGAGGTGCCGGCGGCTCGGGAACGAGGTGATGACCTCGGCGGCAGCGCTGGCCAGCGCCGTCGCGACGATGCCGACGGTCGGGCCGGACGGGAGCCCGTCGTAGAGGCCCAGGAGCTCTTCGGACGTCTCGGTGATCAGCCGCGTGTCGACGGCGGGTGCGCCGCGAAGGAGGCGTCGCCCGTCGGCGAAGCGACGGTCGCAGAAGATCTCCACGTACGCATCGGCCATCCGTCGCACGCTGCCGCCTGCCGCGGCTACGGCGTTGGTCGCTCCGGCGGAGGTCCCGACGAACAGGTCGATGTGCCGATGGGCACCGAGCTCCTCGAGCACGCCTGCCATCGCCGCGGAGATCACCCCTCGCATGCCGCCGCCCTCGATGACCAGGGCGAGCTTGGCGTCGGGGAATCGGTCGGTGCCGGTGAGTCGGGCGCGGAGGATGTCGAAGGGGTCGATGGTCGAGTGGATAATCGTGGTTCCTCCAGCCTGATCGTTACAAACATTGAATAGTGTAACTACAAAATCGTGAAAATGTAACGTTCCGGATGGCCCTCGAGATGAGGGATAATGAACCGCCGGACCGGATGAAGGGCGATGCATGGCCACGCGTGACCTGCGGCAGCGGATTCTCGACGCCGCTGCTCAGGTGCTCAGTGAAGGCGGTCCGCGGCCGCGCCTGATCACCAATATCGCCGAGCGGGCACAGGTCTCCCGGCCGACGCTCTACCGGCACTTCCCGGAGCGCAACGACATCTACGATTCCCTGATGCGCGTCGAGCTGGAGCGCGTCATCGACGGCGTCGCCGTCCGTGCACGTACGACGACCTCGCCGCGGCAGGACTACGTCGACGTGGTCGTCGACCTGGTCCGGACCGCGCGCGAGCACCCCGCGCTGCAGGCCGTGCTCGCCCGGCACCCGGAGATCATGGCGAGCTATCTGCCGCGCGTTCTCCCGATCGTGCTCGACATCGCGGAGCCGCGGCTGGCGCCGATCCTCGAGGCGGGAGCGCGAGAGGGTCGCTGGCCGGCGATCCCGGCTCGGCCGGCGATCGCCTGGACCACTCGTCTGGTCGTCTCGCTGGTGACGATGCCGCCCGAGGTCGGCTCCGAGGTCGGCTCCGAGGCGGCTCTGGCGGGTGAGGTCGAGGCGCTGATCTCCGTGGCCGGTTCGATCGCGGGGGATGGCGCCGGCGCGTCCTGACCGGTGCGGGGTGGCAGCGATCGCTGAGACCTCACGCGTTCGCCGATCGTTGCTGGTCGACGCGACGCCGCAAGCCGACGCAGCTCCGCCTCCGGTCGGTGAGCGTCGCTCAGCCCAGCTCCGCCAGGCTGCGCAGCTCTGCTTGGTAGGCGGCATAGACCGTCCTCAGCTCGTCGCCGGCCCAGTCGGAGGGCAGCAAGGACGGCGGGAGGATCGGGTCGGTGCGCAGATGGCGGACCAGGGCCGCCGCGACCGTGAGGCGGGATACCGGATTCTTGGTCTTCTCGAGCTCGCTCACCAGCCGCCGCGCGGTGGCGCTCCATCCATCGAGGTCCCACAGCTGGCCGGCGAGCAGGGCCGGGTCGGGGTGGCGTGATTCGCAGGTGGTCAGGTCAGGGTGTGACTGGTAGGCCGGGGTGCGGCTCAGGTTGGCGGGCCGCAGCCACACGCCTTCGCGCAGCTCCGCCAGCCGGTGTTCCGTCAGCAGGCCGCGCAGTGCAGCGCGGTCAGATGCCGTTCGGGCGGCGGCCACGACGAATGCGGTCTCCCAGCTGCCGTCCCACGGTTGCGGATCCGGGGCGACTGCCTCGGCCTGGCGGGCGTGCCGTGCGCGCAGCCTCGTCCCGATGCGGTAGCCGTGCTCGGTGCGTTCCAGGTCGCCGGAGGCGACTCCGCGGGTGAGCGCGGCCCGCACGGCGGACTCGCGCATCTCGAAGTGTCCGGCCGCGGCCACCAGGCGGCCCGGGGCGATCGCGTCGGGGTAGCAGCCGAGAAGCACGCTGAGAATGGCCGAACGCACCGAGAGAGTCGGCCTCCCGACCTCTGACGACGTACTCACCACGGAACAACCCTTCCACACCCGCCGCGTCGAAGCGGTCCCCGTCGGACACCTTACAACTGTAGACACACGTGACACGTGGAACGTAATATCTGTAGCCATGACAGAGTCGGCCAGAAGGGGATAGCGACATGTCCGACACGCACGAGGTCTTCAACCAGGTCCCGCCGCTGGTGGGCCACAACACCGCTGCCGACCCGGCCCTGCTCGAGGGCATCGAGCGCGAGGGGGCCGGCTGGGCGCTTCCCGAGATCGAGGCGCTCGGGCGGCTGGCCGGCTCCGAGCAGGCGCAGGAGTGGGGCAGGCTCGCTGAGCGGGTGCCGCCGCGCCTGCACACCCACGACCGCAACGGACGTCGGGTCGACGAGGTCGAGTACGTCCCGGCGTACCACCAGCTCATGCAGACCGCGGTGGAGAACGGCCTGCACGCCGCCCCTTGGGCCGACGACCGGCCCGGCGCCCACGTCGCGCGCGCCGCCAAGTTCTACGCATGGAACGTCGACGCCGGCCACGGCTGCCCGATCTCGATGACGTACGCCGTCGTCCCGGCCCTGCGCGCGAACCCCGAGCTGGCGGCACGGTTCGAGCCGCTGCTGACCAACCGGGAGTACGACGTCGGTCTACGCGACCCGGAGACCAAACGGGGCTTGATCGCCGGCATGTCGATGACCGAGAAGCAGGGCGGCTCCGACGTACGCGCCAACACGACCACCGCGACGGCGCAGTCCGACGGCACCTATGTCCTGCGTGGCCACAAGTGGTTCACCAGCGCCCCGATGAGCGACATGTTCCTCACGCTGGCGCAGACCCCGGCCGGGGTGACCTGCTTCCTGGTCCCGAGGGTGCTGTCCGGCGGCGAGCGCAACGCGATGCGGTTCATGCGGCTCAAGGACAAGCTCGGCAACAGGTCCAACGCCTCCTCCGAGATCGAGTACGACGCCGCGGTCGGCTGGCTCGTCGGCGAGGAGGGCAAGGGCGTCAAGACCATCGTGGAGATGGTCAACATGACCCGCCTGGACTGTGTGATCGGCTCCTCCGCTGGCATGCGGACGGCGCTGACGACGGCAGCGCACCACGCTCGCCACCGCTCCGCGTTCGGCGACCAGCTGATCGACCAGCCGGCGATGCGCAACGTGCTGGCCGATCTGCAGATCGAGTCCGAGGCCGCCACCACCGCGATGATGCGCCTGGCCGGTGCCAACGACCGCGCGATCCGCGGCGACGGGGGCGAGGCCGCGTTGCGCCGGATCGCGCTCGCGGTGACGAAGTACTACGTGTGCAAGCGCGCCCCGATGGCGGTCGGCGAGGCGTTGGAGTGCCTCGGCGGGAACGGCTACATCGAGGACTTCGACATCGCCCGCGTCTATCGGGAGATGCCCCTGATGTCGATCTGGGAGGGCTCGGGCAACGTCGCCGCACTCGACGCGCTGCGGGCCATGGCCAAGGAGCCCGACACGCTCGACGCGTTCCTCGCCGAGGCCGATCTGGCCACCGGCGCCGACCAGCGCTACGACGACGCCGTCGACCGGTTGCGCAAGGAGCTCACCTCCTTCGACGACATCCAGCTGCGCGCCCGCCGCATCGTCGAGCAGATGGCGCTGGTCTTCCAGGGCTCCCAGCTGCTGCGGCATGCACCGGCCGCCGTCGCCAACGCGTTCTGCGCCACCCGTCTGGGCCGCGACTGGGGCGGAGCCTTCGGCACGCTGCCCACCGGCCTCGACCTCGCTCCGATCATCGAGAGGGCCCTCCCCGAATGACACCGGACGAGGAGCTGGTCACCGTCCGCACCGACGGGCCGGTCAGGCTGATCGGGATCAACCGTCCCGACATACGCAACGCGGTGAACCGGGCGACCGCGGAGGCGCTCGCCGACGCGTTCCGTGGCTTCGAGGCCGACCCGGAGGTGGCTGTGGCGGTGCTCCACGGCGAGGGCGGGACCTTCTGCTCCGGTGCCGATCTCAAGGCGGTCGCGGGCGGCGACGTCAACCGGTTCGAGCCCGACGGTGACGGGCCGATGGGGCCGACCCGCCTGCGGCTGAGCACGGCGCCTTCGGAGGCAACCGCCCGGGTTCGTAGCTGCTGTCAGGCCCGGCCGACGGGTCCGTCGATGAAGATGTCGAGCTCGAGCTCCCCGGTCCCGCCGTACTGCGACAGGTCGGTGACGCCCGCCTCGCGAAGGACCTCGACGTCGAGGAAGGTGTTGCCGGTGCTCTCTCGCGCCGGTCGGGTGAGGATCTCGACGGCGGCGTCGGCGACGATCTCGGGCGTACGGGAGACGGCCATGACATCGTCGCCTCCGAGCAGGTTCTGCACCGCGGCGGTGGCGATCATGGTCTCGGGCCACAGGCAGTTCGCGGCGACGCCGTGCTCGGCGTACTCCTCAGCCCAGCCGAGGGTGAGCAGGCTCATGCCGTACTTCGCCAGCGTGTACGCCGGGTGGGCGCCGAGCCACTTCGGATCGAGGTTGAGCGGCGGGGAGAGTGAGAGGATGTGCGGGTTGGTGCCCTTGACCAGGTGGGGCAGCGCCTTGCTGGTCAGCAGGTAGGTCCCGCGCAACTGGATCTGGGTCATCAGGTCGAACCGCTTCATCGGCAGGGTCGCCGTCGGGTCCAGCGCGATCGCCGAGGCGTTGTTGACCACGATGTCGATCCCGCCGAACCGCTCCACGGCCCGGGCGACCGCGTCGTCCACCGACGCCTCGTCGCGTACGTCGCCGACGACCGCGAGGGCTTGGCCGCCCGCTTCCTCGATCTCGGCCGCGGCGGTGTGGACGGTGCCGGGAAGTCGGGGGTCGGGCTTGTCGGTCTTGGCCAGGAGGACCACGTTCGCGCCCTGGCGCGCGGCTGCGGTCGCGATGGCCAGGCCGATGCCGCGGCTGCCGCCGGACATGATCATGGTGCGGCCTGCGAGAGTCTGGTCGGGCATGTTCACTCCTGGTTCCATGCACCAACACGCTACAGTTCTCAGACAACTGCAGAAATAGTGCAATCAGTGTCGTCGATCACACGCTGGAGGAGTCATGGAGCCTTCGGAGCACGCCTCTGGTGTGCCCAGCGCCGTCTCCGCGCGCTCGGCGATCCTGACGCTCATGCTCGCCAGCGACGAGTCGGTCTTTCCCGATCGAGACATCTTGGCGGTGACGCGCGCAGTCGGCGTCTCGGAGCCCACCGCACGGGTCGCTCTCTCCCGGATGGCGGCCGCCGGCGACGTGTCCCGGGAGGGAGGTGGCCCTTACTCGCTCAGCGACCGGCTGCAGGAACGGCGTCGCCTTCAGCGGCAGCGGATCGACCCGGTGGTCACCAGCTGGAACGGCGAGTGGGAGCTCGCTGTCGTCACGAGGACCGGGCGCTCCGCGACCCAACGGGCTGCGCTCCGCGAGCAGCTCACCCTGCTCCGCCTCGGCGAGCTTCGCGAGGGCGTCTGGATGCGCCCCGCGAACCTCGAGATGCCGTGGCCCCCCGCGGTGGCCGAGGAGGTGCGTCGACTTCGCGCCGAGCCGATCGAGGACGCTGCCGACCTGGCTCGCTCGCTGTGGGACCTCGACCGCTGGAGCGCCCGAGGCCACTCGCTGCTCCGTGCGATCGCGTCGGCCGGCGATCCCACGGCCCGGTTCGCGGCATGTGTGGCATCAGTACGCCACCTCATGACCGACCCGACCCTGCCGGACCAGCTGCGCCCGGAGGACTGGCCCGCCGCCGAGCTTCGCGCCAGCTATCGCGAATACCGCACCTGGCTCTTCTCGCTCGGATCGGCGGCGAACGAGCGGGCTTGATGGCGGCGGGATAAGACCGGGGCCTCCTCAGGGCACCTGTGGAAGACTCGAAGCCATGCTCTCCACGTGGCCCAGGCGGCGCCGGACCGCGGTGTTCTTCGTCGCTGCGGTCCTGATGGCAGTGCAGGCGCCGTTGCTGGTCACCAACCACGACGTGCTGGTGGGTTTCGCGCTGCTGATGGCCGGTGCCCACGCGGCCAGTGCGCCGCTGGCGATGTGGCGGCCGATGCCGGCGGCCGGGCTGTCGGTGGTCGCGTTCACTGTGCAGGCGGTGGTGATCATGCCGCAGGGAGCCGCCGGCTGGCCGCTGTCGGTGCCGCCGCAGATCATCACCCAGCTGGTGGTGTTGCTGGTGCTGACGCTGGTCGCCGGTTGGCGCGTCGCGGCGAGCACCTTCGTCGTCCAGCTGGCGATCGGGGTCGTGCTCTCGGTGGTCGGGCTGGCCTGGAAGAACACCTTCGGTGACTCGATCGGCGCGGTCGCCCTCTTCGCTGCGCTCTCCGTGCTCGTCGGCTCCCTCGGCCTCGCCGTCGGACGCCTGGCCGAGAGCCGCGAGGCGCTGCGCGAGGAGAAGCGGATCAGTGCCGAGGAGCACCAGCGCCGCTCGGTCGTGGAGGAGAAGGCCCGCATCGCCCGGGAGCTGCACGACGTGATCGCCCACAACATGTCGCTGATCACCGTGCAGGCCAGGTCGGCTCCGCACCGGGTCGGTGAGGTCAGCGAGGCGGCCGAGGCGGAGTTCGCCGAGATCGCCGACCTGGCAGCCTCCGCGCTGCGGCAGATGCGCGGGGTGCTCGACGTGCTGCGTACGGAGCCGGGACAGTCGGGCCGGGTCCCGGTCCCGGGCATCGACGGGCTGAGCGAGCTCTTCGAGTCGGCACGCGCGACCGGGCAGCGGGTCGAGGTCCACGGAGACCTCCCGGAGACGAAGGACGTCGCTCCGGAGGTGGGCGCCGCGACCTACCGGATCGTCCAGGAGGCGCTCAGCAACGCCCGCCGTCACGCGGCCGATGCGCCGGTGCGGGTCGACCTGGCGCTGGGCAAGAAGGAGCTCGAGGTGCGGGTGGCCAACGCGCTCCAGCGCGCCGAGGAGACCGACCCCGAAGCATCCGACGGCCACGGGGTGATGGGCATGCGGGAACGGGCCAGCGCCGTCGGTGGCGTGCTCACCATCGCCGCTCTCGACCAGGACGAGACCGACCGGGACGAGTTCGTCGTCGAGGCGCGGCTGCCGGTCCAAACTGCCGTGCGCACTCCCGGCAAACGCGGTAGGAAGACCTTGTGACGGTGAAGATCGTGGTCGTGGACGACCAGGAGATGGTGCGTTCCGGCTTCGTGGCGCTGCTCAACACCCAACCCGACCTCGAGGTGGTCGGCACCGCGCCCGACGGCTCCGAGGCGTTGCAGGTGGTGCGGCGTACGAGCCCTGACGTGGTTCTGATGGACGTCCGGATGCCGGTGATGGACGGGATCGAGACACTGCGCCAGCTCTCCGGCAACCCCTCCACCGCGGGCGTCAAGGTGATCATGCTGACCACGTTCGACGCCGATGAGTACGTCCACGAGTCGCTGCGCCTGGGCGCCAGCGGGTTCCTCCTCAAGGACGCCTCCCCGGACGAGCTCGCCTCCGCGATCCGCGTGGTCCATGCCGGTGAGGCCCTGCTCTCGCCGTCGGTGACCCGGCAGGTGATCGCGCAGTTCGCCCGCGCTCCGCGAAGGAGGCGCGCCGACCCGCGGCTCAAGCAGCTCACCGAGCGCGAGCGTGAGGTGCTGGAGAACATCGCCCGCGGCAGCTCCAACAGCGAGATCGCCGCCGAGCTCTTCCTGGCCGAGCAGACCGTGAAGACCCACGTCAGCCGCATCCTGGGCAAGCTCGGTCTGCGTGACCGGGCCCAGGCCGTCGTGTTCGCCTACGAGAGCGGCCTGGTCGCGCCCCACGTCTGACGACCCGGCCCGCAATGGTGCGGGCCGGGTCATGCATGTCAGCGTGGCCAGGTTGCGTCGGTGACCTTCCCTCCGCTGACGTCCACGGTCAGCTGGACCGGACCGTCCGGTCGGACGTACAGCTCGTAGCGCCCCTCGGGGACCTCGTAGAAGACAGCCGAGTAGACCGTGTCGCCCTCGGGCGTCGGTCGCGGCACCACAGCGACGTGCGGCAGCCCGTGGTGATGACCGTGATCGAGCTCATCGTTGCTGTGGCCCTTCGCATCCTCCGGCCCAGGCGGGACGGCTCCGCCGGTCGGGCGCAGCTCGATCTCCAGCCCTTCGAGCTCGGCCGGCATCTCGATGACCAGGGCACCGATGTCGCCACCGATGTCCAGCAGCACCGATGACCCCTGCCCGGCATGGGGGTTCTCGAGGAGGTTCGCGTCCTTGTTCATGACGCGGCCGGCACGCCCGGCTTGGACTGGTATCCGCCGGCAGGCGTACCGAGGTACGGGAACACCTTCAGGTAGTCGGAGTTCGTGTTCGACGTACCGTCCTTGATCGCGCTCGTCGCGTCGTCGGGGGTGAACTTCGGGTCGACGAGCGGGATGGTGAGCCCGGCGACCGCTCGCAGCTCGACAGTGACCACGTCGTCGAAGACCCGGCGTCCGTTGGGGAACCCGGCGGCATCGCCGGCGACGAGGCCGAGCGGATTCGGTGTCTTGGCCGGCGGAACGGCGACGTTGAGTCGGAGCAGGTCGGACTCGACCGGCCCGGTGTAGTTTTGGAACCCCGGCACTACGCCCTCCGGGATCCCGGTCAGCAGGATCGCTGCGAGGTCCGCCCGCGGCTTCTTGTACGCCGCCAGGTTCGGGAACACGTCCGGGTAGAGCACGGGCAGCAGGCCGGCGAGCTCCGGCGTGGTCACGTACTTGGCGTACTTGCTGTCCTCCGACGGCGGCCGGCTGTTCCACTTGTCCTTTTCCGCCATCGGCACGATGACCTCGTTGAACAGGGGATTGCCCAGCCGCGAGACCTGCTTGTGCGGGCCGTGCCACACGGAGATGCCGAGGAGCTCGTCGAAGATCCTGGACTGCTGCCGGCTGGCCGACGCCCAGACACCGATGGTCGCCTTCGGGTCCATCACGTCCTTGGGGGCCCGGCCGTTGCGGGTCAGGTCGCTGATCGGGACCTGGAGTGCGATCGTGTGCACGTTCGAGCCCTGCAGACCGTTGACCCCGGCCGCTTCTGCCGACGGGATCAGGTGCGCCATCTGGAACGGCCGCAGCGTACCGAGGTCGAAGATGCTGCCCAGGTCAGCGAAGAAGCCGTCCGCGCGCTGCCCGGCGAACACCGTGCCTCCGCCATCGAGGGTGTGGATCGCCTCTTTCGCGAGCTTGGCGTAGTCCGGCGTGCTCCGGATGCCTACGTTGACCGGCGGTGCGGTGAGGTCGCGGGCCAGGGTCCGGGACCTGCCTTTCTCCACTCGGGTGACCGTGTAGTACTGCGGACGGTTCCAGGTCTCGTCCTCGATCGAGGTGATCGGTCCGGTGTTGTAGAGGAAGGTCTTCTTGTTCCGGATCTCGGCGCGGAACCGGAACTGGTAGCTGATGTCGGTCTTACCGTCTCCGCCGTTGGAGATGTGGATCTGGTAGAGCACGTCGTCGCCGAACTCGTAGAAGTTCGGCCCGCCGTACGGGTTCTGGAACGGGATGAAGTTTGCGATGAGGGTGACCGTGTCCGGCTTGTCCGGGCTGACGAACGCGTAGACATCGGTGTTGTCGGCGACCGGATCCTTCGAGATCTCCGGTGCTTCGCGATGGGACGACATGAAGTTCCTCCACTAGAGGTGCTGATCGATGAGATGAGGTACGAAGGGAGCCGCGGTACACCGGCCCGTGGTCAGGTCAGGCGGTCCGCGCGGATCCGGCCAGGCGGGCGGCGAGCTCCCGATCGGTCACCAGGACCTCGCGGTCGCCGACCATGATCGCCAGCTGGCCCTGCTTGACGTTCTTCACGTGCACCACGAACGACTCCGCGTTCGCCAGGTCGACCGACTCCAGGCCGGCCGCCGCATCGGCGGACGCCGGACCGAAGATCTTGGGTACGGCAACCGCACCGACCGCTGCCGCTGTCCCGGCCCCGGCGATCACCAGGAAACCGCGACGTGACTGTTCACTCATGACAGTTCCTTCCACTCGACAGGCGCTGCCACCGAACGGCCAGCTGCGGCCCGGTCTGATGGTGGTGATCTGGATCACATAGTCGCGCCACGGCGTGTTTCGGCGTCCAGGGCGAGATGGATTTGGCGAGAGCGAAACCTTTACTTCAGTGCGGCCCATCCCAGCGACGAGTCGCATCGGGTCTGGTTCCAAGGGGCATCCCCGACTACCCCGGTAGGGGGTCGAATGGCTCCCGGGAGTGACGCGCGGAAGTAAACCGCGTTCCTAACGTCACGGCCATGACAGTGACGCCGCTCAGATACGGCCTCCACGAGGCCGACGGAACCATCGGACCCCGCCTGCTCGCCTGCGACCCTCCCGGGGGAGCACGCGTCGTGGAGGTCTTCGGAGACGCCGCGACCGCCGACCACATCGCGGTCGTCGTGCCCGGCAACGGCCACCACCTCGGCAACTACTTCACCAGCCAGGAAGCCCAAAGTCCGCGCTCCCGCGGGCAGCTGCTGCTGCGTACGATGCGGGACCTGGCACCCGAGACCCGGTCCGCGGTCGTGGTCTGGGTCGGCTACCACGCACCGCCGGAGTGGTACAACGCGATCACCAACGACGCCGCCTATGCCGGCGCGAGCGACCTGGCAGCCCTCACCCACTATCTGCCGCGGGACGCCCACATCACTCTGATCGGCCACAGCTACGGGTCCACGGTCGCCGGCCTCGCTCTCGCCAGTGCTCGCGCCGAGGACTGCGTGGCGCTCGGCAGCCCGGGCATGGGCGTTGTGCACCGCACCGAGCTCGGCACCGGCACACGGCTGTGGGCCGGTTATGGCGAGACCGACCGGATCCGCCTGATCCCGCAGGTACGCCTCGGCCGGCTCGGCCTGGGCCGCAACCCGCTGCACCCGGAGCTCGGCGCGACCAGCTTCGGCACCGGCGGCATCCCCGGCCACTGCGGCTACTACACCGAGGGCAGCCAGTCGCTGCTCAACGTCGCCCGGATCGCCCTGGGCCGCTACGACGAGGTGACTCCGGCCGGCGTCACCGCCAATCGCGTCCCCGCCCGAGCGGCCCGCGCCGCCAGGGCCGCCCAGCCCGTCCGAACTCTGCCCGTCAAAGAAGTGGAGACAGCAGCATGATCACCGACGAACCCGCCATCTGGACCCAGGGGCTCCGCAAGAGCTACCCCGGTCGCGGCGCCGCCCTGGACGGCATCGACCTCGCCATCGCCGCCGGTACCGTCCACGGCCTGCTCGGCCCGAACGGCGCGGGCAAGACCACCACCGTGCGCATCCTGGCCACCCTTGCCCGCCTCGACTCCGGTCAGGCCTGGGTCGCGGGCCGCAACGTCGCCCGCGACCGGGCCGGCGTGCGAGCGCGCATCGGCATCGCGGGGCAGTATGCCGCCGTCGACGAGGTGCTGAGCGGCCGCCAGAACCTGGAGATGTTCGCCCGCCTCTACCGCATGCGAGCCAAGGAGGCGCGGCAGCGCTCGGGCGAGCTGCTGGAGCGCTTCGACCTCGTCGCCGCGGCCGACCGCCCGGTGCGGGGCTACTCCGGGGGCATGCGGAGGCGGCTCGACCTGGCCGTCAGCCTCATCCGCAGCCCCCAGGTGCTCTTCCTCGACGAGCCGACCACCGGCCTCGACCCGCGCAGCCGGCTCGAGGTCTGGGACGCGGTCCGCGAGCTGGCCGACTCGGGCACGACGGTGCTGCTGACCACCCAGTACCTCGAGGAGGCCGACCGCCTCTGCTCCCGGATCACCATGGTCGACCAGGGGAAGGTCGTCGCCGAGGGGTCGCCGGCCGAGCTCAAGTCCAGCGTCGGCGGCCGCGACCTCGACGAGGCCTTCCTGCTCCTGACCGAGGGGGCCTGAGATGACTGTGCCGATGGATGTCCCCACCCGGCCGATGGATGTCTCCACACGCCTGACGGATGTCGCGAACGTCCACGGATCACGCATCACGTGGGCGGCTGTCGACACCTGGGTCGTGGCCCGGCGACACCTTCTCCACCTCGTACGCCGCCCCGACGAGCTGCTCGGGACCCTGATGATCCCGGTGATGGCCGTGGCCATGTTCGGCTTCGTCTTCGGCGACGCCTTCGGGGTCGCGATGAACGTGCCGGGGGAGCAGTATCGCGAGTTCCTGCTGCCCGGGCTGTTCGCACTCACCATGGCCTTCGGCATCGGCAACACGACCATCTCGGTCGCCGAGGACGTACGCGGCGGGGTGCTGGACCGGATGCGCTCCCTGCCGATGTCGCCGGTCGCGGTGCTGGCGGGGCGGTCGCTCGCCGACGTGATCCTGGCCGTGGTCGAGCTGGGGATCCTGATGGGACTCGGGACGCTGTTCGGCTGGCAGGCGCACGACGGCGGAGCGATCCTCGCCGCGCTCGGGCTGCTGGTGGTGCTGCGCCTGGCCTTCTCCTGGGTCGGCATCCTGCTGGGACTGCTGGTCAGCGGCCCCGAGGCGGCGATGAAGTACTTCGCACTCGTCTTCCCGCTCGCCATGATCGCCGACACCATCGTGCCCACCGACCTGATGCCGGGCTGGCTGGGCGGCGTGGCCGCCTGGAACCCGCTCACCTCGACCGTCATCGCCACCCGCGACCTCTTCGGTAACACGGCCGCCCCGGCGACCACCTGGATCGGCGAGCACGCGATGACCACGGCCGTCCTCTGGCCGGTCGCCATCATCGCGGTCTGCCTGCCGCTCGCGATGGTGCGGCTGCGCCGCCTGGGCCGGTGAGCTCGATGACCACGACACCGAGCCAGGCCCAGAGCCAGGTCAACGCCTACACCGAGCTGATGAGTCGCGTCCGTCAGGAGGGTCTGCTGGCGCGGTCGCCGAGGGCGTACGTCATGCGGGTGATCGTCCTCGGCACCGGCTTCGCGCTCGCCCTGGTCGCCATCCTCACCCTCGGACAGACCTGGTGGCAGCTGCTGGTCGCGGCGGGCTTCGGGGTCCTGTTCACCCAGACCGCGTTCCTCTCCCACGACGGCGCCCACCGTCAGATCTTCGCCTCGGGCCCGAAGAACGAGTGGGCCTCCCGCATCCTCGGCAACCTGGTCGTCGGGCTCAGCTACGGCTGGTGGATGCGCAAGCACACCCGCCACCACGCCAACCCGAACAAGGTCGACGCGGACGAGGACATCCGCCCCTCGGTCCTGCTGTTCACACCCGAGGACGTCGAGCGGCGCACCGGCCTGAAGCGGTGGCTCACCGCTCGCCAGGGATGGCTCTTCTTCCCGCTGCTGACCCTCGAGGGCATCAACCTCCACGTCGGCGCCGTACGCACCGTGATCGGCGACCGCGACCTCAAGCACCGAAGTACGGAGGCAGCGTTCCTGGCGCTGCGGCTGATCGGCTGGCCGGTGCTGGTCTTCTCGGTTCTCGGAGCCGGCCTCGGCGCTGCGTTCCTCGGCCTGCAGCTGGCCGTCTTCGGCGTCTACATGGGCGCCAGCTTCGCGCCCAACCACAAGGGCATGCCACTGGTCCCGCGCGACACCAGGATCGACTTCCTCTCCCGCCAGGTCCTGACCTCCCGCAACATCCGCGGCGGACGCTGGGTCGACTGGCTCATGGGCGGCCTGAACCTGCAGATCGAGCACCACCTCTTCCCCAGCATGCCGAGCAGCAGCCTGCGCCGCGCCCAGCCCCTGGTCCGCGCCTACTGCGCCGAGCAGGGCGTCCCCTATACCGAGGCCGGGATCCTGGAGTCGTACGCCATCGTCGTCCGCCACCTCAACCGCGTGGGTCTCGGCGACCGCGACCCCTTCGCCTGCCCGTTCGTCGTCGTCAACAGGACGGGCTGACCCGACAGAGGAGATCCCACCCCCTGGAGTCATTACGGCGTCGCGAGCACCTCGCCGCGGACCCGCCTGTGATCGGAGAAGTCCGGCTGGACCGCGACGGTTCCCGTAGCGCCCCCGGCGGATCGGCTACCCGACGGTCTCCAGGATGCAGGCGGCCAGAGCGGTGAAGTAGACGACCCCGGCGAACACGGCATGGAAGGCGACGAACGCGGGTAGCCGGCCTCTGAAGATGGCGCGGAGAGCGACGCCGTACGCATCGACGACCGAGAGATGGCGTCCGCCCATGGCTCGGGCACGCCGCAGGAGCAGGTTGTCGCCGAAGCCGTTGCCGATCGTGATCATCACGAGGGCGCCCCAGGCGTAGAGAACCTGGTCGCCGAGGACGTACGTCACCCACAGCGCGAGCCCGATGACGGACAGGGCGACGTGGGTGATCACCACGCGCGAGCGAGAGCGGCCGTGACGGAACCAGCCCGTCAGCAGGAGGACCCCCACGGTCGCCTGGACGAGCCACGCCACGAGGACGAAGTACGTCATGGTGCGACCGTACGAGTCCTCGTGGCGTGGTGGACGAGCCGGACCGACAGTCCCCGAATGAGGGGAGGCCGGCCCGGTGGAGTGCTCGTCAGAAGGGAGTCAGCGTCACCGCCATCTCGGAGGCGTTGTCCTCGACGTACGACGCGAAGCCGCCGACGTCGTCGAAGGCGAAGCCGTAGGCCTTCCCGTCGACCGTGTTGTCGTGCATCGCCTTGGAGTACGCATGGAACGGCGTGCCCTGGTAGAAACCGCCCGGGTCGTCGGTGGGCTGGTTGGCCGAGGCGAGCAGCGTCGTCCGGTTGAAGCCGGCGCCGAGCACGGCGGCGACCGGACCGGTGATGCCGTCGTTGGGTGCGGCCAGCGCGCCGTCGCAGAAGAGCACGTCGCGGGTCGAGGGCCGGCTGAACGCCTTGACGCCGCCGTCGAAGACGAACTGGTCGCCGCTGACCCGGCCGGTGAAGGTGGTGTTGTTGGCGTTGACGACCATGTCCTCGCCGGCGTACTTCGACCACACCTGATCGATGTAGGAGTCGAAGAACGATCCGGAGAACCGCCCCGTGTCCAGGCCATGGCCCGGTGCGATGATCCGGCGGTCGTCGACCACCAGCGAGCCGAAGTCGGGGGAAGCGGAGATCGCGTCGAAGATCTTCGCGCGGCCGCCCTCCACGAGGGTGCCGGTGGTGGGCGACTCCTCGCCGGTCAACGCGATCGAGAGCGGGACGCTGAACATGTCGACGTTCGTGGTGTTGCAGTAGATGCGGCCGCTCTTGTACGTGAACTCGACGCAGTCGTGCAGCACGCCGTAGCTCGGGTCCGCCTCCACCCAGGCAGCCGGGTAGGCGAGCGCGTTGCCCTCGTTGACCTTGAACTTCAGCTTCTCGCCGAGCGAGAAGTAGATCCGGCCCGACATGTCGGCGGGGATCTGGGAGGCCGTGTCGCCGCTCCCCGAGAACGGGATCGAGTAGTCGGCATAGCCGTCGGGACCGTTGTCGGAGAGGGCGACGGGCACGAGCGTCCCCTCCGGCGTGACCCGGGACTGCTCGCCCGTCGCGAGGTTGGTGCCGACGATGTAGAAGTTGATCGAGGAGTTGTCGTACGCCCCGGTCTGGTTGACGAAGCGGAGCTGGATCGTGGCCTGAGCGCCGAGTCGCGGCGGGCGCATGGCTTGGGCCTGCCATTGGGTGCCGCCGAGAAGGGGCACGGCGAAGGCGGCAGAGGTGGCGGCGAGTACAGATCGTCTGGTCAGCATGGGACCTCCCGAGTGGGGGACTGTAGGAACCCGAATTACAGTAAGGGGCCTTTACAGTAAAAGTCCATACCCTTCGGAAGGGCGTTCGCAGATGCTATGCGGGCGAGGTGAGGGCGCCGGCGAGTGAGTCGAGGACGCCGGGGACGATGGAGAAGTACGCCCACCTGCCGCGCTGCTCGCGGGCGACCAGTCCGGCCTCCGTCAGCAGCTTCATGTGGTGGGAGACGGTCGGCTGGGAGAGGTTCACCGGCTCGGTGAGGTCGCAGACGCACGCCTCCTGGCCCTCCGAGGCCGCGATGATCGAGAGCAGCTTGACCCGGGTGGGGTCACCGAGCGCCTTGAATATCCGCGCCAGCGCTTCGGCCTGATCGGCATCGAGAACTCCCGCGGTCACCGGCGAGCAGCACGCGACGGCGGCGGACGGAAGCACGGGAAGAGTGGTCATGGCGGCAAGTCTAGCGAATGATATTGACGAACGTCGATATGTCGCCTAGGGTCGCTGTCATATCGACGTTCTTGAATCTGTCCTGGTCGAATCCGAGGAGCATCATGACCGACCTTCCAGTAGCCGTCATCGGCGCCGGGCCCCAGGGGCTCGCCGCCGCGGCCCACCTTCTCGAGCGCGGTCTCACGCCTCTGGTTCTCGAGCAGGGGAGCGAGCCTGCCGCGGCCGTCGCGGAGTGGGGCCACGTACGCCTCTTCTCGGCCTGGCCCGAGCTCGTCGACAAGGCCGCCGTCCGGCTTCTCGAGCCGACCGGCTGGGAGGCGCCCGAGAAGGGATACCCCACCGGCGCACAGTGGCGCGAGCGCTACCTCGTCCCGCTCGCCGAGGCTCTCGGCGACCATGTCCGCTACGGCGCGACCGTCACCGGCGTCTCCCGCAAGGGCCGTGACCGCCTCGTCGACGCCGACCGCGCCGAGCAGCCGTTCGTCCTGCACGTGAGCGGCGCAGACGGCACCGAGGCGATGTATCGAGCTTGTCGAGATGAGCGCCTCGAGGCGCGAGCGGTCATCGATGCCTCCGGCACCTGGCGCTCGCCCAGCCCGGCCGGCGCCGACGGCCTTCCGGCACTCGGCGAGCGTGCCGCGCACGCCGTCGGCAAGGTCGGCTACGCAGTCCCGGACCGTGCCGTCCCCGATGCGTACGCAGCCCGGCACACGGTCGTGATCGGCGCCGGTGACTCCGCGTTCAACGCCGTTCACGAGCTCACCGCCATCGCCAAGGCGCACCCGGGATCGAGGATCACCTGGGCGATCCGTCGCGCGGTGTCGACGAACACCTTCGGTGGCGGCGAGGGCGACGAGCTCCCGGAGCGGGGTGCCCTCGGCGTACGCGCCAAGAGGGCTGTCCAGGACGGCACGGTCGAGCTGGTGACGGGCTTCCGTACGGCCAAGATCGACGGAGCGAGAGTCGAAGCCGAGGACGGCCGCGTGATCGAGGCCGACCAGGTGGTCGTGCTGACCGGATACCGCCCGGACACGAGCTTCCTGAGCGAGATGCGCCTCGATCTCGACCCGACGCTGGAGGCGCCGCGCAACATCGCGGTCCAGATCGACCCCAACCTGCACTCCTGCGGCTCGGTCAGCGCGACCGGTGCCAAGGACCTCGCCCAGCCCGAGCCCGACCTCTACCTGGTCGGGATGAAGTCCTACGGACGGGCGCCGACCTTCCTGGCGATGACCGGCTACGAGCAGGTACGCAGCGTGGTGGCCGCGCTCGCCGGTGACCACGACGCGGCGGCGCGAGTCGAGCTCGAGCTCCCCGACACCGGGGTCTGTGGCGGCGCCGGGGTCATCTCGACAAGCTCGATACATCGCTTCGACGACCCCGAAGGTGCCGAGGAAGGCGGTTGCTGCGGAGCCGCCGCGCCGAACGAGGAGCTGTTCACGATCGGTCGTTCACCGATCACGCTCTCCTGATTGTGTTACAAATGCCGATCGAGTGACCAAGATGACGCTTTGGGGCAGCGAATGTCTCGTCAACGTCGCTAGCCTGAATCCTTGTGAAAGTTGTCGTGCTCACCGGGGCCGGAATCTCGGCCGAGAGCGGCCTCGCGACCTTCCGCGACGCCGACGGTCTCTGGCAGGGGCATCACGTGAACGACGTGGCCACCCCCGAGG
Organism: Nocardioides sp.; assembly: GCF_050699375.1. Classification (GTDB taxonomy): domain Bacteria; phylum Actinomycetota; class Actinomycetes; order Propionibacteriales; family Nocardioidaceae; genus Nocardioides. Next base: position 17,788 of record NZ_JBOHDN010000209.1, read on the forward strand.
CGTTCCGCCGCGACCCGGAGGTGGTCCACAAGTTCTACGACGACCGCCGGCGGGAGCTGCGTACGGTGAAACCCAACGCCGCCCACATCGCGCTGGCCCGTCTCGAGCAGCTCCTTGGCGACGGGCTGCTGGTGGTCACCCAGAACGTCGATGACCTGCACGAACGTGCCGGGTCGAGTCGGGTCGTGCACATGCACGGCGAGCTGCTCTCGGCGCTCTGCGACTCGTGCCAGGGCCGGTTCGCCTGGGACGACGACCTCGGCGACGCCCCGACCTGCCCGGCCTGCGGCAACGACACCCTGCGGCCGGACGTGGTGTGGTTCGGCGAGATGCCCTACGCCCTCGACCTGATCGAGCGGGCGCTCTCCGAGGCCGATCTCTTCGTCGCCATCGGCACCAGCGGCGCTGTGTATCCGGCCGCCGGCTTCGTACGCATGGCCGCTCTCGCCGGTGCCAAGACGCTCGAGCTCAACCTCGACCCGTCCGAGACCACCTACCTCTTCGACGACGCCCGCCAGGGGCCGGCCGGCAAGCTGGTGCCGGCGTGGGTCGCCGACGTACAGGGCACCTTGCGTTGATCCCATGACGACTTCTGCCACGATAGGCCGCGTGTTTCGCCATGCGCTTCCCGCGACCGCCCTCATCATCGCGCTGACCAGCGCTCTCGCCGGCTGTGGCGACGACGACGGGACTCTGTCCCAGGCGCGGGAGTACGCGAGGGAGCCCGGCAACCACATCGCCGAGCAGGCGCGGTCCGCGATGCACGACATCGACACGGTCCATGTCGAGGGGGAAGTGCTCGACCCGAAGGGCACCAAGATCCTCATCGATCTCGACGTCTCGGCCAAGGACACCTGCGTGGGCACCGTCGGCATCGGTGACGGCGAGATCTCGCTGCGCTCCATCGGCGGCTCGGCCTGGTATCAGGGCGACGAGGCGTTCTGGAAGTCCATCGCTCCGGCCAAGGGCGAGGGCGAGCGCATCGCCAAGCGCGTCGGCGAGAAGTGGGTCGCGCTCGACGGCGAGCTGGCCAGCCTGCGCGCCTTCTGCAGCATCGACAGCCTCACCGCCCAGATGGTCCCGCCCGAGGCGGAGGCCCAGGCGATCGGCCCGGCGATGGCCGACGGCAGCCCGACCGTGCGCCTCGACGTCACCCACGGTGAGACCGAGAGCCGGACGTACGTCCTCGCCTCGGAGCCCCACCGGATCCTCAAGTGGACCCAGGGCAGCTCCGGCGAGCTCCGGTTCTCCGACTTCGACAAGGAGTTCCACGTGGAGGAGCCCCCCGCGGACGAGGTCTTCGACCTCGCCGAGCTCGAGGAGAAGTGAG
>NZ_JBOHDN010000210.1:0-24172 GCF_050699375.1 Nocardioides sp.
CCCCCCCCCCCCCCCCCCCCCCCCCCCCCCCCCCCCCCCACCCCCAAACCCCCCCCCGCGGTGTGCCCCCCGGGGGGGCCGGGCCCCCCCCCCGCCCCCCCCACGAGGCTCAGCCCATCGTCTTCTGGCCGTCGATGGTCTCTCGGATGATGTCGGCGTGGCCGGCGTGCTGGGCTGTTTCGGCGATGATGTGAGTGATCGTCCGGCGGTGCGACCAGCGAGCGCCCGCCTGGAACCACGGCGCCTCGGGCAGGGCGTGGTCCTCGTCGAGATCCACGGTGCGGACCAGCTCGTCGGTGGCGGCAGCAACCTTCTCGTACGCAGCCAGGAGCTCCGCCAGGGTCTCCGACTCGAGCAGGCGGAACTCGTTCTCGTACGCCGCAATGGCTTCAGGACTGAAGTCCAGCGCCTTGGGCCCTTCGACGATGAACCTTGCCCAGCCGGCCTCTTGCGCGGTGACGTGCTTGATCAGCCCACCGACCTGCAGGACGCTCGCGGTCGGGGTGAGGCGACCCTGCTCGTCGGTCAGACCCTCGGCGGTCTTGCGGAGGAACCCACGGTGCGCGGCCAGGGTCTCCAGCAGATCGGTGCGCTCGCGGGTCAGGGTGGCGGTCGTGGTCATGGCATTGGCTCCTTGGTCGTGTCTTCCGCTGACATGACCAACGCTATGGGCCCATCAGGTCAGTTTCTGACCTGAATGTGGGAGGTTCGCGCCGGGTCGACGAAATCGCAAACAGCCCCGGACCTGTCGGTCCGGGGCTGCGTACGAAACGTGGATCAGAGGTTGATCATGTGACCCGCGATGCCCTCGATGGCTTCCTTCATCGCCTCCGAGAGAGTCGGGTGCGCGAAGACGTTGCGGGCGATCTCGTCGGCGGTGAGGTCCCAGGTCTTGGCCAGGGTGAGCGCCGGGAGGAGCTCGGTGACCTCGGGGCCGATCAGGTGGGCGCCGAGGAGCTCGTTGTGCTCGGCGTCGGCGACGATCTTGACGAAGCCGGCGGTCTCGGCCATGCCGCGCGCCTTGCCGTTGGCCGAGAACGGGAACGAGGCGGTCTTGACGTCGTAGCCCTTCTCCTTGGCCTGTGCCTCGGAGTAGCCGAAGGAGGCGATCTGCGGCTGGCAGAACGTCGCCCGCGGGATCATGTCGAAGTCGATCTCCATGGTCTCGGCACCGGCGATGGTCTCGGCGGCGATCACACCCATGGCCTCGGCGGTGTGGGCGAGCATGAGCTTGCCGGTGCAGTCGCCGATGGCGTAGACGTTCTCGACGTTCGTACGCCCGCGGGCGTCGACCGCGATTGCGCCGCGCTCGGTGAGCGAGACTCCGGCGGCCTCGAGACCGAAGCCCTCGACACGCGGCGAGAACCCGAAGGCCGCGAGGAACTTGTCGGCCTCCAGCACCTTCTCCTCACCGCCGGCCGCCGGGGCGACCCGCACGGTGACGCCGGAGCCGGTGTCCTCGGCGCTCTTGACGGCCGTCGAGAGGAGCACGTTGATGCCGAGCTTCTTGTACTGACGCAGCAGCTCCTTGGACACGTCGGCGTCCTCGGTGGGGACCATCCGGTCCAGGAACTCCACGATGGTGACGTCGACGCCGAAGTTCTTCAGGACGTAGGCGAACTCGACGCCGATCGCGCCGGAGCCGCCGATGATGATCGACTTCGGCAGCTCCTCGGTGAGGATCTGCTCCTCGTAGGTCACGATGTTCTGCTCGTTGGGCACGACCCCGGGCACCGAGCGCACGGTCGCGCCGGTGCCGATGATCAGGTTGTCGAAGGTGTGCGACGTCGCCGCGCCGTCCTTGCCCTTGACGTCGATCGACTTCGGACCGGTGAGCGTGCCCCAGCCGTCGACCTCGGTGATCTTGTTCTTCTTCATCAGGTAGTGCACGCCCTTGGCGCTCGCGTCGGCTACGCCGCGGCTGCGCTTCCAGGTCGTCGAGAAGTCCATCGTGGCGTCTCCGGAGATGCCGAACGTCTTCTTCTCGTGCGTGATGATGTGCGCGATCTCGGCGTTGCGGAGCAGCGCCTTGGACGGGATGCACCCGACGTTGAGGCAGACGCCGCCCCAGTACTTGTCTTCGACGACGGCGACGGACTTGCCGAGCTGAGCGGCACGGATGGCGGCGACGTAGCCACCGGGGCCAGCGCCGAGGACGAGAACATCAAAGTGGGTCACGCATCCAAGAGTAGACCGGGGATAACCCTCAGATCCCAGTTGGGTTGGAGACTGAACGGTAACCTCGTGACCCGTGACTCTCTACGCGGCCTATGGCGTCAATCTCGACCCCGCGCTGATGAGCGAGCGCTGCCCGCATTCGCCGTTGCGTACTACCGGATGGCTGGGCGGCTGGCGGCTCACCTTCGGTGGCGAGGAGAACGTGCTCGGCGAGGGCCCGATGGCCACGATCGTCCAGGATCCGTTCGAGCAGGTCTTCGTCGCGGTCTACGACGTCGTGGACCAGGACATGGCGGCGCTGGAGAAGTGGGAGCTGGCCGACATCGGGGTCTACTTCAAGACCAAGGTGCGGATCGCCGCACTCGCCGAGGACCTGCTCTGCGAGACCTACGTGCTGGACACGTACGAGGGTGGGATCCCGGACGCCCGCTACCTGGGCGCGCTGGCCGACGCCGCCGAGGCGGCAGGGGCTCCCGGCGACTACGTGCATGCGCTGCGTACGCGTCCCTGCCGGTCCAACGACTGAGGTTCCTCCGGTGGTCGAGCTCGTCCCGCCCCGGTCTAAAGTGACCGAGTGACCACGCCATACCAGCTCGCCAAGGAAGCCGCCGCCGCTCTCGCGGAGAAGACCGGTGTCGAGAAGCACGACATCGCGCTGGTGCTGGGCTCGGGCTGGCTGCCCGCCGCCGACGCGCTCGGCGAGGACTACACCGAGATCGCGACCACCGACCTGCCCGGCTTCAGCGCCGCGGCGGTCAAGGGACACAGCGGCAAGATCCGCTCGATCCGGTCGACCGGCGACCGCAACCTGCTGGTCTTCCTGAGCCGCACCCACTACTACGAAGGCAAGGGCGTCGACGCGGTCGTGCACCCGGTCCGCACCGCCGCGGCCGCCGGCTGCGCGACGATGGTGCTCACCAACGGCTGCGGCGGTCTCAACCCGTCCTGGACTCCGGGCACGCCGGTGCTGATCAGGGACCACATCAACCTCACCGCCACGTCTCCGCTGGTCGGAGCCAACTTCGTCGACCTCACCGACCTCTACTCGAGTCGTCTGCGGGGTTTGGCGAAGCAGGTCGACTCCTCGCTGGACGAGGGCGTGTACGTCCAGTTCCCCGGGCCTCACTACGAGACCCCGGCCGAGGTGAAGATGGCCGGGATCATCGGCGGCGACCTGGTCGGCATGAGCACCACGCTCGAGGCGATCGCGGCCCGCGAGGCCGGGATGGAGATCCTCGGGATCTCGCTGGTCACCAACCTGGCCGCCGGCATCTCCGACCAGCCGCTCGATCACGCCGAGGTCCTGGAGGCCGGCCGTAACGCCGCCACCCGGATGGGCGGGCTGCTCAGCGACCTCGTTCCCAAGATCTGAGCAGTTCCCAAGACTGTGCAGCTCCGAAGACTGTGCAGTTCCGAAGACTGTGCAGCCCCGAAGACTGTGCAGCCCCGAAGATCAGAGCGCTCCTGCCATCTCCCCCGCTCTGGTGGGCGAATCTGCGGCATTGGCGATCGAGGCCCGGCCGCGGAGCACCACCGCCGTGGCGCCCACGCCAGTTGACCACACCTAGTGAACCGCTTCACGAAGTCCGGCCAACTGGCGTAGGCGAGGAAACCCCTGCCCTCCAGGAGCGACCCACCAACCCGACAAAAGGTTGACCGATGAATTAGGCTTACCTAACCTCAGGCCCGCCCCGCAGCGTACGAGATCTGGAGTTCGATGAGCACCCTGCAGACCAGTCCGTCCAACGCTCCACTGTCCACGCTGATGCGGGACGGTTCCCGCGCAGAGCACACCGCGGCCGAGGGCTCCTCCTACATGGCCTCGTTGCTCGACGGACAGGTCAACGAGCAGGGGTACGCCGACTATCTGCTGCGCCTGCGACAGGTCTATGCCGCTCTGGAGACCGTCGGGCGCGAGCTCGCGGCGACCGACCCGCTCGCCGCGGCGGTCCACGACCCGGCCCTGGAGCGGCTGGCCGCCATCGACGCGGACCTAGACCACTGGCTGGGCTCGATCGGCCCAGGCTCGACCGGCAGGACAGACGAACTCGACTCTCCGGCCGCGAAGGCGTACGTGGAGCGGCTCGAGGCCAGCCGCGAGTGGGGCGGGCTCTACGCCGCCCACCACTACACGCGCTACCTCGGCGACCTCTCCGGCGGCCAGGCGATCGGACGCACCCTCGACCGCACGTTCGGGCTCAACGGCAAGGGCATCGCGTTCTACGACTTCGCCGAGGTCCCGAAGCCGAAGCCCTACAAGGACGGCTACCGCGCACGCCTCGACGGTCTCGGCCTCGACGCCGACCAGAAGGCCCGCGTCGTCGACGAGGTGAAGGTCGCCTTCGGCCTCAACCAGGCCATCTTCGAGGAGCTGAGCGGTCACCTCGCGGCGTACCGTCGCTGATCCTCGGTCCATGGTCGCACCGCGGCGGCGTGGGGCGCCTAGGAACTTCCGGGACACCCCATTAGGGTCAGAACTTATGGTCCCCACAGATCAATCTGCGCTGGTCGTCCAGGCACGGGAATGGCTCGCCGACGACCCGGATGCACAGACTCGAGCAGAGCTCGAGCGCCTCCTGACCTCCACGGATCCAGGGGCCACGGCCGAGCTGGCCGACAGGTTCGCGGGGACGCTGCAGTTCGGCACGGCCGGGCTGCGCGGAGCGCTCGGCGCGGGTCCCAACCGGATGAACCGAGTGGTCGTGATCAAGGCCGCCGCGGGGCTGGCGCGCTACCTGCTCGCGACCGGGGCGCATGGCCCGGTGGTGATCGGCTACGACGCCCGGCACAACTCCGACGTCTTCGCCCAGGACACCGCGGAGGTGATGACCGGGGCCGGCCTCGAGGCGCTGGTGATGCCGCGCTCGCTGCCGACGCCGGTGCTGGCGTACGCCATCGGTGCCCTGAGCGCCAGTGCCGGCGTGATGGTCACCGCCAGCCACAACCCGCCGCAGGACAACGGCTACAAGGTCTACCTCGGTGACGGGTCGCAGATCGTGCCGCCGGCCGACGCCGAGATCGCGAAGCGGATCGCGGCCGTGGACAGGATCAGCTCGGTCAAGCCGGGCGCCCCCGGTCGCACGATCAGCGAGGACCTCGTCGACAGCTATCTCGACACGGTCGTCGGGCTGCTCGCCGAAGGCGGGGCACGTGACCTCAAGACGGTCTACACGCCGCTGCACGGTGTCGGCGGCGATCTGGTGCAGCTGGCGATGAGATTCGCCGGCTTCCCCGAGCCCCTGGTGGTCAAGGAGCAGGAGCGTCCCGACCCCGACTTCCCGACCGTCGCGTTCCCCAACCCCGAGGAGCCCGGTGCGATGGACCGGGCCATGGCGCTGGCAAGCAAGAAGGGCGCCGACCTGGTCATCGCCAACGACCCCGACGCCGACCGCTGCGCGGCGGCTATCCCCGCCGGCAAGAAGTGGCGGATGCTGACCGGCGACGAGGTCGGCGCGCTGCTGGCGACCCACCTGATCCGCAAGGGCGTCACCGGGACGTACGCCGCCTCGATCGTCTCCTCCTCGCTGGTCGGGAAGATCGCGGCGGCCGCCGGGCAGCCCTACGCCGAGACGCTGACCGGCTTCAAGTGGATCGCGCGCGCACCCGGGCTCGCCTTCGGCTACGAGGAGGCGCTTGGCTACTGCGTCGACCCCGAGCACGTACGCGACAAGGACGGCATCTCCGCGCTGCTGCTCCTGTGCGAGCTGGCGGCGTCGCTCAAGGCGGAAGGGCGTGGGCTCACCGATCTGCTCGACGAGATCGCGGTCGAGCACGGACTGCACGCCACCTCGCAGCTCTCGATCCGGCTCGAGGACCCCGCCCAGATCGCGGCTGCCATGCAGCGCCTTCGTGACCGGCCGGTGACCGCGCTGGCCGGAGCCGCGGTGCAGCAGCTGGATGATCTCTCCGTCGGGGCCGGCGGGCTGCCGCCGACCGACGGGGTCCGCTACCAGCTGGCCGGCGGGTCCCGGGTGATCGTGCGGCCCAGCGGCACCGAGCCCAAGATCAAGTGCTACCTCGAGGTCGTCGAGCCGGTCGACTCCCCGGAGGCCCTGGCACAGGCCCGGACCGACGCGGAGATCGCCCTCGGCGCTCTCAAGGTCGACATCCGCGCCGCCCTCGGCATATAAAGCCCGTCCCCCATCGAGTCGGCGCATCCTGACGAGGTTCCGCGCCGAGTCGGCGCAACCTGACCACATGCGGCGCCGAGTCGGCGCGTTACAACGAGCCGACTCGAGGGGGATCTCGGTCAGGATGAGCCGACTCGGCGTCTGGATGGTCAGATCACGAGCAGGACCACGAAGACGACGGCCACCACGACGGCGGCCGCGATCAGCGGCCAGTCCCAGGTGCGGCGTACGTCCTCGGCGAGGGCGAACTGCTCGTCGGAGTCCCGCTTGATCCGGCGCCGGTCGCGGGCGTCCTGGGCCAGCGCGTTGAGGCGGTCCTCGATGAAATCGGCCTGGTTGCGCAGCGGGTTGTGGTCGCGCTTGGAGACCTTGACCGCGTCCCGCATCGCCCGTCCGACGGCGCCACTGACGTAGGTCCGGCCGCCCGAGTATGCGCCGAGGGTGCGGCCGATGGAGACGCTCTCCAGAGCGGCCATCGGGAAGCGGACGGTCGAGAAGAGATGGCGGAGCACGAAGTCGCCTTCGCTGACCCCGACCTTGGTGCGGAGGAAGGCGGCGTACGCCACCAGCGCGAAGAGCACCGCCCCAGCCGTCGTCGCGGGGTGCCAGCCGGTCACCGCGTCGAGCACGATGACCACGGCCGCGGCCCCTATCGAGAGGAGCCCCCATGCGGTGCTGCTGGAGTTGCGGAACCATTCCTCCGGCTGATCGTCGTTCACGGCGCAAACCTTAGCCCTCGCTGGGTAGGTGCCTATGCTGAGGCCGTGCCTACCTCCGCAGAGATCGCGAAGCTGATCGACCACACCCTCCTCAAGCCCGAGGCAACCCACGCCGACGTCGAGGCGCTGATCGCGGAGGCTGCCGACCTCGGCACCTACTCGGTGTGCGTCTCTCCCTCGATGCTGCCCGTCACCGTTCCGGCGGACCTCAAGGTCGCTGTCGTGTGCGGTTTCCCGAGCGGCAAGCACCTCTCCTCGGTCAAGGCCGCCGAGGCCGCTGCCGCGGTCGAGACCGGAGCCGACGAGATCGACATGGTGATCGACATCGGCGCCGCGAAGGAGAAGAGGTACGCCGACGTGGAGGCCGACATCGCCGCCGTCCGAGCCGCGGCTCCCGCGCCCACGGTGCTGAAGGTGATCATCGAGTCCGCCGCGCTCGAGGACGACGAGATCGTCGGAGTGTGCGAGGCCGCCGTGCGCGCCGGCGCGGACTTCGTGAAGACCTCGACCGGCTTCCACCCCGCCGGCGGCGCCAGCGTCCACGCCGTGGAGCTGATGCGCAGCACCGTCGGACCCGACCTCGGGGTCAAGGCCTCGGGCGGGGTGCGGACGATGGAGCAGGCCGAGCAGATGGTCGCCGCCGGAGCGACCAGGCTCGGAGTCTCGGGCTCGCGTGCGCTGCTGGCCGGGTCGACCTCGGTCGCCGGCTACTGACACGGGGGCAATTCCTGGATGAGCCCGGGGTCGGCAAGAATGTCCCGGTGCTTGCTCAGGTCATCGTCCTCGCCGGCCCCTCGGGCGCCGGGAAGTCCCGCCTGGCCGAACGGCTGGGGCTGCCGGTCCTGCGGCTCGACGACTTCTACAAGGACGGCTCCGACCCGAGCCTCCCCCGGATCACCGAGGGCCCCAACGCCGGCCTGGTCGACTGGGACCACCCGGACTCCTGGATCCCTGAGGACGCCGTGAAGACGATCGCCACGTTGTGCGAGACCGGCACCGCCGACGTACCCGTCTACGACATCGCCCACGACGGGCGCACCGGCTGGCAGTCGCTGACCCTCGGGGACGAGCCGTTCTTCGTCGCCGAGGGGATCTTCGCCCAGGACATCGTGGCCGAGTGCCGCGAGGCTGGGCTCCTGGCCGCTGCGTACTGTGTCACGCAGTCGCCGTCGGTGACCTTCTGGCGGCGCCTCGTGCGTGATCTGCGCGAGCGGCGCAAACCACCGTTCGTGCTGGTCAGGCGTGGCCTTGCGCTGATGCGGGCGCAACCGCTCGTGGTCGCCGACGCGGCCACGAAGGGGTGCGTCGCGGTCTACCCGAAGCATGGCTACGTCGCGATCGACGAGCTCACAGCGCCGCGTAGGCATCCTTGATCTCGTGGATCAGGTCGACCCGCTCGTCGTAGGGGATGAACGCGGACTTCATCGCGTTGGTCGTCAACCGCTGGAGCTCGGGCAGGCCCCAGCCGAAGGCCTCCACGATCCCGGCCATCTCCGCGGACATCGAGGTGCGTGACATCAGCCGGTTGTCGGTGTTGACGGTGACCCGGAACCCGAGGTCGTAGAGCAACCCGATCGGGTGCTCCCCGATGGACTTCGCGGCCCCGGTCTGCACGTTGGAACGCGGGCAGAGCTCGAGCGGGATCCGGCGGTCCCGGACGTACGACGCGAGCCGGCCCAGACGCGGCGCGGCGCCCTCCTCCACCGTGATGTCGTCGACGATCCGCACCCCGTGACCGAGCCGGTCGCAGCCGCACGGGTGCACCGCCTCCCAGATCGAGGGGAGCCCGAAGCCCTCGCCGGCGTGGATGGTGAAGCGCATGTTCTCGGCCGCCAGGTGCTCGAACGCCGCCAGGAACCGGCTCGGCGGGAAGCCCTTCTCCGGCCCGGCGATGTCGAACCCGGCGACGCCGCGGTCACGCCAGGCCACCGCCAGATCGGCGATCTCGGTCGCGTGGGCGGCCTGCCGCATGGCGGTCAGCAGCTGGCGTACGACGATCTTCTTCCCGTTCGCGGCGACGGCTGCCGTGCCCTCGTCGAACCCCGCCTGGACCGCCTCGACGACCTCGTCCAGCTCGTGGCCGTTGGCCACATGCAGCTCCGGCGCCCAGCGGACCTCGGCGTAGACGACCCCGTCCTCGGCCAGGTCCTCGACGCACTCGCGCGCGACCCTGGCCAGGGAGGGCAACGTCTGCATCACCGCCAGCGTGTGCGCGAAGGTCTCCAGATAGCGCTCCAGCGAACCGGAGTCGGCGCTGGTGACGAACCACTCCTCCAACGCCCTCGGGTCGGCCTGCGTGCCCTCCGGCAGCTGATGACCCACCTCGGCAGCGAGCTCGACGATGGTCGAAGGACGTACGCCGCCGTCGAGGTGGTCGTGGAGCAGCACCTTCGGGGCGGCCTTGATCTGCATGTCGGACGGTTTCATGGGCCCATCATTCCGTATGCCCTAGATTCCAGGGGTGCGCACATTCACAACACTCGAAGAAGTCTCCGATGCCGCAGGCACCGAGGTCGGCACCGGCGAATGGCTCCAGGTCGACCAGGATCGCGTCACCGCGTTCGCTGACGCCACCGGCGACCACCAGTGGATCCACATCGACGAGGCCCGGGCCAAGGAAGGCCCGTTCGGCGGCACCATCGCCCACGGCTATCTGACGCTCTCGCTGCTCCCTTATCTCGGGGCGAGCGTCTACTCGCTGGAGACGCCCGGAGCGAAGCTCAACTACGGCCTCAACAAGGTGCGGTTCCCCACGCCTGTCCTGGTCGGCTCCCGCGTACGGGCCGTCGTGACGTTCGGCGAGGTCACCGAGCTCCCGACCGGTCTCCAGCTGGTCATCAAGACCGTCATCGAGATCGAGGACGCTCCCAAGCCCGCCTGTGTCGCGGAGGCGGTCGTGCTCCTGCTGGAGTCCTGAGACCCGCTCAGGAGTAGTCGGCCCAGAGGCGTCGGGCAGTGCCGTCGACGGTCATCTCGCCACCGTACGGCACGATCCACTGCGGTCGGGTGTGCCCGAAGGGCGGGCCCACGACGACCGTCGCGTCCGGGTTGTAGCGGGCGACGGTCTCGATGGCCACGTCCCGCTGCTCGGCCCGCTTGGCGGCGCGTTCCTCTGGGCTCGGCCGGCGCTCGAAATCGGAGGTCGGCGGGCGCGCCACGACGACGGCGTCGACCGCTTCGAGCAGCCCACGCTCACCCAGCGATCGCGCGATCCAGCCGAACTCACGAGCCGGGATGAGCTCCTCGGAGGTCTCCAGGAGGAGTACGCCGCCGGCGAGCGCCGCCGGGTCGGAGGGGAACCGTCCCGCGGTGAGCGCCCACTGGATGATCTCGATGCAGCCTCCCCAGGTGCGGCCGGTCACCTTTCGCTCAGGGCCTGCCCAGGTCCAGGGCTCGGTCGCTTCGCGCTCGCCGAACTCGGTCAGCGCCCGCGGGTCGTTCCAGTCGTGGCCGATGTCCTCGGACTCCCCCGGCTCGGTGATCTCGAGGGTCTCACCGGTGAGGAGCGCGGCCTCGAGCGAGGCCTTGTGGATCTGGTCGAGCCCCGGTCCCGGGCCGAGCTGGACCTGCGTCGAGCCGCCGTAGAAGCCGGCGACGCCGTTGGTCCACAGCCAGTTGAGGATGTTGGTGTTGTCGCTGTAGCCGAGGAACGGCTTCGGGTCGGCCCGCACCAGGTCGGCGTCGAGGTGAGAGATCACGGTGACCTGGTCCTCGCCCCCGATGGTCGCCAGCACCGCCCGGATCTCCGGGTCGCCGAACGCGGCGTTCACGTCGGCTGCCCGTTCCTGCGGCGTCGCGCCGACCTTGCGGGTCGTCGGATACTCCACCGGCACCAGCCCGGTCACCTCGGCCAGCCGCTCCATCGCCTGCTCGTGGATCGCCGGCGCCACCCCCGGCGCGGCGAACGAGGGGGACAGCACGGCGACCTTGTCGCCCGCGACGGCCTTGGGTGGCTTCACGATCTTCATGCCCGCAGTCTGGCCGTCGGCGGGTGCCCGGGGCTATTGGTTATCGCGTGGCCGAGGCACTTTCCCGCCATGGCGGGATTCTGCGGGCGACCCCACGGCCAGAGCGGGGCATTTCCCCGCCATGGCGGGATTCTGCTGCCGCCCCGACGACCCGGGCAGGGCATTTCCCCACCATGGCGGGAATCTGCAGCCACCCCGACGGCCCGGACAGCCCACTTCCCCACCATGGCGGGAGTCTGGCGGCGCGCCCGGCCCGCCGGCTCGACCAGCCCCGCGTCAGGAGATCCGGTCGAGGATCAACGGCGTCGCCTCGTACGCAGCCCCGTCAGCGATCTCATAGCCACCCTCCAGCGCGGCCAGCGCCCGGTCGAAGCGCTCAGGGGTGTCGGTGTGCAGGGTGAAGAGCGGCGCCCCGGCAGAGACCGAGTCCCCCGGTCGGGCGTGCCAGGTGACCCCGGCACCTGCCTGCACCTGGTCCTCCTTGCGCTCGCGTCCCGCACCCAGCCGCCACGCGGCGAGCCCGACGGCCATCGCGTCGAGCCGGGTGAGGACACCGGAGGAGGGCGCGTTGACAACGTGGGTCTCGCGCGCGACCGGCAGCGACGCCGAAGGGTCTCCGCCCTGGGCCGAGATCATCGCGCGCCAGGTGTCCATGGCCTTGCCGGAGGCCAGCACATCGGCCGGATCCGCGTCTACGCCGGCGGCGGCGAGCATCTCCCGGGCCAGAGCCACGGTGAGCTCGACGACGTCGGCAGGCCCGCCGCCCGCGAGGACCTCGACGGACTCGGCGACCTCGATCGCGTTGCCCGCGGTCAGGCCGAGCGGCGTGGCCATGTCGGTCACGAGAGCGACGGTGTTGACGCCGGCGTCCGTGCCGAGATCCACCATCGTCCGGGCCAGCTCCTGCGCGGAGGCGAGCGTCTTCATGAACGCCCCGGCGCCGACCTTGACGTCGAGCACCAGCGCTCCGGTGCCCTCGGCGATCTTCTTGGACATGATCGAGGAGGCGATCAATGGGATCGCCTCGACGGTGCCGGTGACGTCACGCAGTGCGTAGAGCTTCTTGTCAGCCGGAGCCAGACCGTCACCGGCGGCGCAGATCACCGCGCCGACCGACCCGAGCTGGGCCATCATCTCCTCGTTGGACAGCGACGCCCGCCATCCCGGGATCGACTCGAGCTTGTCGAGCGTCCCGCCGGTGTGGCCGAGACCGCGCCCGGACAGCTGCGGCACCGCCACGCCACACGCGGCGACCAGCGGCGCCAGCGGCAGCGTGATCTTGTCGCCCACGCCCCCGGTCGAGTGCTTGTCGGCCGTCGGGCGGTCCAGGGAGGAGAACGACATCCGCTCACCCGACGCGATCATCGCCGCCGTCCACCGCGCGATCTCGCGGCGCGTCATCCCGTTGAGCAGGATCGCCATGTTGAGCGCCGACATCTGCTCCTCGGCGACAACCCCCTGCGTGTAAGCCGAGATCACCCAGTCGATCTGCGAGTCGCTCAGCTCGCCACCGTCCCGCTTGGCGAGGATCACCTCGACCGCATCATGTTCCGCCATGCGGACAGCGTAAGGCGAGACCGCCGCGGGTCCCTACCGGGCGTCGTCACACCCTCTGGCCGACCCGAGAAGTGTTCAATTTGGGCCTGACCTCGTTGCTGCTGACGGCCCAAATTGACCACTTCGCGAGCCAGAGCCGCAGGTGCGGAGTCGCGGGCGACGAGTCACAACCAACGAGTCGACCTGGCGTTCAGGCCAGCGCTTCGGGGCCGAAGGCGTCGGGGAGGACCTCGGACATCGGCTTGACGCCCGTGACGGTCCACAGCTGCATCTCGGGGCCGCCGTTCTCCGAGAGCAGCTGGCGGCAGCGGCCGCAGGGCATGATCACGTCCCCGGAGCCGTTGACGCAGACGACGTGGGTGAGCCGGCCGCCGCCGGTCATGTGCAGCGAGGAGACCAGGCCGCACTCGGCGCACAGGGTGACGCCGTAGCTCGCGTTCTCCACGTTGCACCCCTGGAGCAGACGTCCGTCGGCGGCGTATCCGGCGACTCCGACGGGATACCTGGAGTAGGGGACGTACGCATGTTTTGCGGCCTCGACCGCCTGCGCACGCAGGCCTTCCCAGTCAAAGCCGTCTGGGGCGTAGGTCTGCTTCTCGGTCATGGTTCGACCTTAAAGCCTGACCGAACTTCGAGACACGGCCAAGGAGGCTTAGGCTTCGGCGAGATCAAAAGTTGGTAACCGTTCGCGGAATCCCTGGCGTTGCTCGGTCATTGGGGAGAGCGTTCGGACATGAATGTCCCTTGCTCCGTGGATCCGCGGTGCAACGACCTGGAGGCACCAGTGAAGAACAACATCAAGAAGACCGCCGCGGGCGGCTTTGCCGCGGTCCTGACCGCTGCAGCCCTCGCCGCGTGTGGAGAAGCGCCGGCCGAGCGCGCTGGGGAGGGGAACAGTGACTACCTTCCCTGCATCGTCTCCGACGAGGGCGGCTTCGACGACAAGTCGTTCAACCAGCTCAGCTACGAGGGCGTGAAGGAAGCCGCCGACGAGCTGGGCGCGAAGTTCAAGGACGTCGAGTCCAACAGCCCCAACGACTACACCTCCAACCTGGAGGGCCTCGTCGGCCAGAGCTGCGACACCATCGTGACCGTCGGCTTCGCGCTCTCGGCGGCGACCATCGAGTCCGCGAAGGCCAACCCGGAGACCGAGTACGTCCTGATCGACGACGCGGCCGACGCCGACTTCGACGGCAAGACCGACGCCGAGAACATCAAGCCGATCCTCTACGACACCGCCCAGGCCGCATTCCTGGCCGGCTACGTCGCCGCCGACTACACCAAGACCGGCGTCGTCGGCACCTACGGTGGCCAGCCCTTCCCGACCGTGACGATCTTCATGGACGGCTTCAAGCAGGGCGTGGAGTACTACGCGAAGACGAAGAAGAAGGACGTCAAGGTCGTCGGCTACGAGGGCGGCGAGAAGGGCTCCTTCACCGGTGAGTTCGTGGCCAACGAGAAGGCCACCAACACCGCCCGCCAGATCATCCAGCAGGACGCCGACGTGATCCTGCCCGTCGGCGGCCCGATCTACCAGGGTGCGCTCACCGCGATCGAGGACTCCGGCAAGGAGGTCGCGCTGATCGGTGTCGACGCCGACTTCTACGAGACCGACCCGAAGACCCAGGACGTCGTGCTCACCTCGATCCTGAAGAACATGAAGAAGTCCACCAGCGACGTCATCACCGCCGCCGGCGAGGACAAGTTCGACCCGACGCCGTACGTCGGCACCCTCGAGAACGACGGGGTCGGCCTGGCGCCGTTCCACAACTTCGAGTCGAAGGTCTCCGAGACCCTTCCCGCCGAGATCGAGGAAGTGACGGCCGGGATCAAGGACGGCTCGATCAAGGTCAACTCCTACCTGGCGAAGTAAGCCACCCGGTGGCCCGCTCGTCGGGCCACCACCGACGAGGGGGCCGGCGCACCCGGCCCCCTCGCCACGTACCTCTGGAATTTCTCCGTCCCTGCAAGGAATGATCCGTGCCATGAGACTCGCGCTTCGCGACATCACCAAGCGCTTCGGCTCCCTGGTCGCCAACGACCACATCTCCCTGACCGTCGAGCCAGGTGAGATCCACTGCCTCCTCGGCGAGAACGGCGCGGGGAAGTCCACGCTGATGAACGTGCTCTACGGCCTCTACCAGGCCGACGAGGGCGAGATCGTCATCGACGACGAGCCGCAGCGGTTCAAGGGACCCGGCGACGCGATGGCCGCCGGCATCGGCATGGTGCACCAGCACTTCATGCTCATCCCCGTCTTCACCGTCGCCGAGAACGTGATGCTCGGCCACGAGGCCACCGGCTTCGCCGGCAAGCTCGACATCGCCGCCGCCCGCGAGCAGGTCACCGAGATCTCCGAGCGCTTCGGCTTCCACGTCGATCCCGACGCGCTCGTCGAGGACCTCCCCGTGGGCGTGCAGCAGCGGGTCGAGATCATCAAGGCGCTCTCGCGTGACGCCGAGGTGCTCGTCTTCGACGAGCCGACGGCGGTGCTGACACCGCAGGAGACCGACGAGCTGATGGCGATCATGCGCCAGCTCAAGGAGTCCGGCACCGGCATCGTGTTCATCACCCACAAGCTTCGCGAGGTGCGCGAGGTGGCCGACCGGATCACGGTCATCCGCCGCGGAACGGTGGTCGGTGAGGCGTCCCCGGAGGCCTCCAACGCCGAGCTCGCGGCCCTGATGGTCGGGCGCCCGGTCGAGCTCAAGGTGCACAAGGACCCGGCCGAGCCGGGCGAACGCGCGCTGGTCGTCGAGGGCCTCACGGTCGCCGACGAGGACGGCCGCGTCCATGTCGACGGCATCAGCTTCCACATCGACGCCGGCGAGATCCTCGCCGTCGCCGGTGTCCAGGGCAACGGCCAGACCGAGCTCACCGAGGCCATGGTCGGCCTGGCCCCGCACATCGAAGGTTCGATCAAGCTCGACGGCCGCGAGATCGTGGGGCGCTCGGTGCGCAAGGCGCTCGAGGCGGGCATCGGCTTCATCCCCGAGGACCGCCAGGTCGAGGGTCTGGTCAGCAACTTCACCATCGCCGAGAACCTCATGCTCAACCGCAGCTACGACAAGCCCTTCGTCTCCCGCGGCTCGCTCAACCTGAAGAAGCTCGACACCTTCGCCAAGGAGAAGCTGGCGGAGTACGACGTACGCGCCCCCGGGGTCTCGACCCTGGCCGGGCAGCTGTCCGGCGGCAACCAGCAGAAGGTCGTCGTCGCCCGCGAGCTCTCCCGCGACCTGCGGCTACTCGTCGCGGCGCAGCCGACGCGCGGTGTCGATGTCGGGTCGATCGAGTTCATCCATCAGCAGGTCGTGGCCGCGCGCGACACCGGCGTACCGGTGCTCGTGGTCTCCACCGAGCTCGACGAGATCGCCGCACTCGCCGACCGGATCATGGTCCTCTACCGCGGGAGGGTCGTGGGCATCGTGCCCGCCGACACCTCCCGCGACACCCTCGGCCTGATGATGGCCGGCGAGTCTCCGGAAGGGAGCGAGTCATGAGCGAGCGTCAGCGAGCGACAACAGGCCTCAGGCCGTCGCTTCCGGATTCTTCGATCTGCCCAACGGAGGCGACGGCATGAGTGAGAAAGGGCCGGAGAACGAGCCCGAGAACGAGCCCGCGGAGGCGGCCGAGTCCGCCGAGTCGGCGCAGGAGTCCGAGGGAGTGACCGAGCGAAGCGCGGACGACCGCGTCGGCGACGGCACCTCAGGCTCGGCGTCGGACGCCGACCGGGTGCCGGAGGCGGGCCGCTGGCACCTGGCGCTGCGCGAGATCACCACCGGAAACGGCCTGGTCGCGGTGCTCTCGGTGGTGCTGGCGATGCTCGTCGGGTCGCTGATGATCCTCTTCACCGACGAGGACGTCCGCTACGGGCTCTCCTACTTCTTCGCCCGCCCCTCCGACACCTTCATCTACGCGTGGGAGGCCATCTCGGGGGCGTACGTCTCGCTGTGGCGGGGTGCGGTCTTCAACGATCTGGGCAGCACGTTCGTCCAGCAGATCAAGCCGATCACCGAGACGCTGAAGTTCGCCGCGCCGCTGACCCTGGCCGGGCTCGGCATCGGCCTGACCTTCCGCGCCGGGCTCTTCAACATCGGTGGCCGCGGGCAGATGCTGCTCGGTGGCGCCGCGGCCGCGTTCGTGGCGGTCAAGCTCGACCTGCCGATGATCGTGCACCTGCCGCTGGCGCTCATCGTCGGAGCCCTGGTCGCCGCCCTGTGGGGTGGGATCGCCGGAATCCTGAAGGCGCTCACCGGGGCACACGAGGTGATCGTCACGATCATGCTCAACTACGTCGGCTACTACCTGGTCTTCTACGCGCTGACCCGCGAGTCGCTGCTTCAGGCGCCCGGCTCGGCCAACCCGAAGTCCTCGCCGATGCCGGAGTCGGCGATCTTGCCGGACCTGCTCGGGTCCCAGTTCAACCTGCACGCCGGGTTCCTGCTCGCGGTGCTGGCGACGATCCTCGTCTGGTGGATCCTCAACCGCTCCTCGCTCGGCTACCGGTTCCGCGCGGTGGGTGAGAACCCCGCGGCCGCGAGGGCGTCCGGCATCAACGTCGGGGTCGCATACTTCAGCGCCTTCATGATCTCGGGCGCGCTGGTCGGCCTGGCCGGCGCCAACCAGGTGCTCGGCTCGGTGACCGACGGCGTGACCGGCGGACTCGACGCCGGGATCGGCTTCGACGCGATCACCGTCGCGCTGCTGGGCAGGTCCCGCCCGTTCGGCATCCTGGCAGCCGGGATCCTGTTCGGCGCGTTCAAGGCCGGTGGCTTCTTCATGCAGGCCTCCGAAGGGATCCCGGTCGACATCGTCCTGGTCATCCAGTCGCTGATCGTGCTGTTCCTCGCCGCGCCGCCACTGGTGAAGGCGATCTTCCGACTCCCCACGAAGGAGGCCTGAGACCATGAGTGAGCGCCAGCGAACGACCATTCAACTCCGCATTCCGCCAACTCCGTATTCTCGCGCCTGCGCTACGGAGGTGGCGGAATGAGTGCTGTCGATCTTCCGGTCAAGGCCGACGCCCAGGGCGTCGCCGAACGGATCCGGGGCCTCTGGAAGGCACCTGGCGTGATGGGTGCGTTCACGATTCTGATCGCTCTCCTGGTCCTGGTGGGTCCCCGCAGCGGAGACTCCACCTTCCGGTGGAGCCGCGAGAGCGACTGGTTCGCCATCCCGGACGTGTCGCTGCCTGCCAACGCCATCGTGTGGACGGCGGTGGTGCTGTGCCTGCTCTGCACGGCGTACGCGGCCTGGCACGCCTACTCCAGGCGCAAGACTCCTCTGCTGGTGGTCGCGGCGTTCGCCGTGATCGCGGTGAGCGGCTTTCTGGCGTGGGCGGTCGCGGGCAAGACGCTTCCCGTGGTCGGCCTTCTCTCCGGCGCGCTCGCGCTGGCGGTGCCACTGGTGTTCGGTGCTCTCGGTGGCGTACTCGGCGAGCGGGCGGGCGTGGTCAACATCGCCATCGACGGCCAGCTGCTCTTCGGCGCCTTCGGCGCGGCGATCGCCGCCTCGATCACCGGATCACCGTGGGTGGGCCTGATCGCGGCGATGATCTCCGGCGCGTTCGTGGCGCTTCTGCTCGGTCTCTTCGCGATCACCTACTGGGTCGAGCAGGTCATCGTCGGCGTCGTCCTCAACGTGCTCGTCATCGGCTTCACCAGCTTCATGTTCTCCCAGGTGCTGTCGGAGAACGCGGCGGCGCTCAACAGCCCGCCGCACTTCCCGCGCTGGGAGATCCCGCTGCTCTCGGGGATCCCGGTTCTCGGCCCGATCTTCTTCCGGCAGACCGTCCTGGTCTACCTGATGTACGCCGCGGTCTTCCTCGTCGCCTGGGCCCTCTACCGCTCCAAGTGGGGCCTGCGCGTGCGTGCGGTCGGCGAGCACCCGAAGGCCGCGGACACGGTCGGCATCAACGTGATCGCCACCCGCTACCGCACCGTGCTGCTGGCCGGCGCGATCGCGGGCATCGGCGGGGCGACGTACACGCTCGTCTCGGTCCCCTCCTTCGGCCGCGAGATGACCGGCGGTGCGGGCTATATCGCGCTGGCCGCGGTCATCTTCGGCAAGTGGGACCCGATCAAGGCCACGCTGGCGGCGCTGCTCTTCGGCTTCGCCACCAACGTCGAGTCCGTGCTGTCCGTCATCGGGTCGCCGGTGCCGTCGCAGTTCATGCTGATGCTGCCCTACATCGTGACGATCTTCGCGGTCGCCGGGCTGGTCGGACACTCGCGTGCACCAGCCGCCGACGGGGTTCCCTACCGCAAGGGTTAGCGACTCAGCACGCGAAGGCAGCGCAGGAAACCAGCGCAGGAGATCAGCGCAGCGCGCGGTGGGCAGCGGCGGCCAGCACCTTGGCCCCGACGCCCACCGCGCGCTCGTCGATCCGCAGGTCGCCCTGGTGGAGGTCGTAGGTGGGGCCGCCGGGGGTGCGTACGCCGAGCCGGAACATCGACCCCGGGACCTGCTCCTGATACCACCCGAAGTCCTCCCCGCCGAGGCTCTGGGCGGAGACGACCGCACCGCGCTCCCCGAGGACGTCGCGGACCGTGGCGAGAAGGATCTGGTGGGAGTCCTCGTCGTTGCTCACCGGCGGTACGCCCCGGGTGTAGTCGACCGCGGCCGTCACGCCGTAGGGAGCGATGATCTCGGCCACCACCTCGCGCACGACGTGCTCGACCTCGCTCCATGCGTCGCTGTCGAGGATCCTCACGGTGCCGCCGACGACCCCGTGGCCGGGGATCACGTTGTGCGTCTGACCTGCCTGGACCTTGCCCCAGACCACGCTGACTCCGGCGCGCGGGTCCATCCGCCGGCTCAGGATCGCGGGCAGCTCGGTGGTCACCTTGGCGAGGGCGAAGACCAGGTCGCCGGTCAGGTGTGGGCGGGACGTGTGACCGCCGGTGCCGCTCAGATGCACCTCGATCAGATCCGCGGCACTGGTCAACGCCCCGCTGCGCAGCCCGACCCTGCCGACGTCGACCGTCGGATCGCAATGCAGCGCGAACACCCGCTCCACGTCATCGAGCGCGCCCAGGCTCATCAGGTGCAGCGCCCCGCCGGGCATGACCTCCTCGGCGGGCTGGAAGAGCAGGCGTACGCCACCGGGCAACGGTGACTCGCGATGCAGGTCGGCCAGCGCGAGCCCGGCGCCGAGGAGCGCCGTGGTGTGCACATCGTGGCCGCAGGCGTGAGCGACCCCGGGCACGGTGCTCGACCAGATGTCGGTGGTGACGTCGTCGACCGGCAACGCGTCCATGTCGCCGCGCAGCGCGACGATCCTCGGTTCCTTGCTCTCCTGACCCAGGTCTGCGATCAGGCCGGTCGCGCTGGGCCGGTCGATCCGCCAGCCTGCCTTCTCCAGCCGCTCCGCCATCAGCTCGACGGTACGGTGCTCCTGCCAGGAGAGCTCAGGGTGCGCGTGGATGTCACGGCGCAGGTCGGTCAGCTCGGCGTCGTAGGCATCGACTCGCTCGGCGAGGAAGGCAGCAGGCTCCAGCATGGTCCTGTCAGACTAATCTCTGTCGTACGCCGCGAGGATCCGGTCCGCGGCTACGGTGGCCGGAAGCTCCCCGGAGAGCACCTCGTCGCGCACCTCGTCGCGGATCTCCTTCACGCCCTCCGAGTGCTTGAGTCGCTGGTCGAGCTCGTCGCGAACCAGGGCCCAGGTGAAGTCGAGCTGCTGCTCGGCGCGCTTGGTCCTCAGCCCGTCCTCGCCGAGGTGCTTGCGGTGGGCCATCACCTGCTCCCAGACGGAGTCGACCCCGTCGTCGTGCAGCGCGGAGGCTGTGATGACCGGCGGCGCCCACTCCTCACGGGAGCGCACCAGACGCAGCGCGCCGGCGAGCTCGCGTGCGGCCGCGCGGGCCTCCTGGGCGCGGGCCGGGTCGTTGGGGTCGGCCTTGTTGACCGCGATCACGTCGGAGATCTCGAGGATGCCCTTCTTGATCCCCTGCAGCTGGTCTCCGGTGCGCGCGATGGTGAGGTAGAGGAACGTGTCCACCATCCCGGCCACGGTCACCTCGGACTGCCCGACGCCGACCGTCTCGACCAGCACCACGTCATATCCGGCCGACTCGAGCACCGACATCGCCTGCACGGTCGCCCTCGCGACCCCGCCGAGCGTCCCGGCGCTCGGCGAGGGCCGGATGAAGGCGTTGGGGTCCACGCTCAGCCGGGCCATGCGCGTCTTGTCGCCGAGGACGGATCCTCCGGTGCGTACCGAGGACGGGTCCACCGCCAGCACGCCCACCTTCAGCCCGTTGCCGGTCAACCGGCTGCCGAGCGCCTCGATGAAGGTCGACTTGCCGACGCCCGGGACCCCCGAGATGCCCACACGCACCGTGTTGCCCGCGGGAAGCCGGGTGAGCAGCTCGCGAGCGATGTCACGATGCTGAGGCTTGGTCGACTCCACCAGCGTGATCGCACGCGAGACCGCCGCCCGCTTGCCTTCGGTGATGCCGTCGATGAGGTCGTGTACGTCAGGCCCAGGCATGGCCAGCACCTTAGCCAATCCCGAGCGTGTCTTCGCGGTCCCAGGTCCGGCGTGGACGAGGATGCACGGCTCAGCGCACGTGCCGGACGGCGTCGCGTAGGAAGCCGGGCAGTTGGTCCGGTCGTAGGTCGCCCAACGGCACCCAGGAGACGCCCACCTGCGCGGCGCACCAGGCGACGACAGCGGCGCCTGGCCGGCGCCAGTACGCTCGACCAACGTGACCGAGATGACGAGAACAGCGCTGGTGACGGGCGGCGGGACCGGATTGGGGCGCGCGATCGCGGAGCGGCTGGCCACCGACGGGCTCGCTGTGACCATAGCCGGACGCAGGGCGGAGACCCTGGAGACTGCGGCCAAGGAGATCAATAGGACCCTTGGCGTCGACCGGGTGACGTACGTCGTTGCGGACTGCGCCGACGCAGGTGACGTACGCGCCCTGGCCGATGGCTGCCCGGACGTCTTGGACGTCCTCGTCCTCAACGCCGGCGGCTTTACGCCCTCGACCGGCGACGACCTGGAGGCACTGGCCCACGACTGGGCGGCCGACTACCACCTCAACGTGCTCACCGCCGTGCTCCCTGTCGAGGCCCTGCTGCCCAAGCTGGCTCGTCCCGGTGGTCGGATCGTCGCGATGAGCTCGATCTCGGCGCTTCGTGGGCACGGTTCGTACGGAGCATCCAAGGGCGCCATCAACACCTGGATCACCGGGCTCGCGGCCGAGGTCGCGGCGGACGGCATCACCGCCAACGCGGTCGCTCCTGGCTTCGTCCCGGACACCGAGTTCTGGGACTCCCGCCGGAGCCCGGAGCTGATCGAAGAGCGCACTTCCCGGATCCCTCTGGGCCGTTCCGGGACGCCTGACGAGGTGGCCGCGCTGGTGGCTCACCTCACCTCGCCCGACGCCGGATTCACCACCGGCCAAGTCGTCGGTATCCATGGCGGAACGCTCCTGGCCCGACTGTGATCGCCCGGTGTCGCCGCGTCATGGGAGGACGTGAAGCCCACGGCTTCGCGCGACCTCACGAAGCCGCTCGTCGAAGCTCGCCAGCGAGGCAGCGTGAGCGGTGGCAGCGATCAGGACGCAGCGGTCGGGCATATTGAGCGGTGTGGAGACCCTCAGGTCCGCCAACTTTCGCGCTTCACCCGGCACCCGCTCGAGCTCATCGATCCCGATCGCGGCCGGAGGCATCGGTGACCCACCGAATCTGGGCTCAGCGCACCTGCCGCACGGCATCGCGTACGAAGCCGGGCACCTGGTCCGAGCGCAGGTCGTCCAACGGCACCCAGGAGACCCCGGTCCACACGGCGTACCGGAGAACGGCCACGGCGATGATCGCCAGAGCGACGACGGCGACCACCCACCGCGGTGACGGCGATGACGCGGCCCGGGCCACGGGGCCGACCGTGTCGCGGACCCGTTGCGAGGCGAGCCAGGCAGCGGACATGAAGGTCATCGCGGCGGCGAAGAGCACCACGGTCGGCGCCAGCCCGAGGACCAGGCACCCGAAGCCGACGGCGGCCGCGATCACCCCCGTCAACGTGCCCAGCATGACCGTGCCGGGCACGGCACGCACCAGGTCCCACGGTGAGCGGACGAGCGCCTGGAGCGCGTCGTACCACTTCCGTCCCCGTGCCTGACGCCGCTTGGAGAGGTGGTCTCCGGCCAGCGATGCGCTGCGCAGCAGCCAGACCCCGAGGCCGAGGAGGGCGGCGCCCAGGAAGGGGTACGCAGCGACGACCCCGGCAAGGATCGCAGCGAGCGCGACCAGGATCAGGAAGTGCATCGGGCCCGGCCATCGCCTGCGGCTGGCGTGCCTGCTCGGCGGGCTCCAGCCGGGCTCGGGCTGCGGCGCCGGAGGTGGTGTGGCCTGCGGATCGAAACGACGCACCACGACGGGGTCGCCGGGCGCTTCGGCAACGGTGATCGCGGTCGGTGGCACCTCCTCCACGGCCGGCGGCGCCACCACGTCCACCAGGTCCGTCAGCGCGTCGTCGGAAGCGTCAGGGTCGACCAGCGTCGGCATCGGCGGCTCGTCGGCGACCGTGGGCGCGGCATCGGGCGCCGCGCCCACCGGTGCGGCGGCCAGCGGCGTCGTCACCGGCATCACCTCGGTGACCGCCTCACCTCCGGCCCACGGCGCCTCGGGCTCCATCAGCCATTCTCGCAGCTCCTCGAGTCCCGGCCGATCCGCGGGATCGGTCGCGAGCGCGGCGGTCAGGACCTCGCGTATCGTCCCGTCGACGCCGTCGAGCTCGTGCTGCCCGCGGCGTACGCGATCCAGGATCGCCATCGACGGCCCGGTCCCGAACGGAGGCCGGCCCAGCAGCGCGAAGGCCGTGGTGGCAGCCCACGAGTGCACATCGCTGGCCGCCGTGGCCTCCTCACCCTCGATGATCTCGGGCGCCAGGTAGCCGGGTGTGCCGATCAGCCACCCGGTGAGCGTGATCTTCGGGTCGTCGGCGACGCGAGCGATCCCGAAGTCGATGAGCACCGGCGTACGTCCCTCCATCACGACGTTGGACGGCTTCACGTCACGGTGCAGGACCCCGGCGTCGTGGCAGGCGGCGACCCCGGCCGCGAGACAGCGAGCCAGCCAGAACCGGTCCTCGCCCAGGACCGCCCCGTCGGACTTGACCCGGTCGTGCAACGTCGATCCCGGCACGTAGCGGGTGGCGACATAAGGCGTCTCGGCGAACGGGTCCGCATCGACGATCTCCGCGACCCAAGGACTGCGAACCTGTCCCAGCGAGCGCACCTCGCGCTCCAGCCGGACCCGGGTCTCCTCATCACCGACGACGTTGGTACGCAGCACCTTCAGCGCCACCCGCTCGCCGGTCTCCTCGTGGCGGGCGAGATGGACCACGCCCATGCCGCCCTCACCGAGCCTGCTGAGGATCTCGTACGGTCCGACCCTCACCAACCCGTCCGCGCCTGCCCGCGAGGGGCGTACGTCCGTCACAATCCGAGGCTAGACGAGCGAGCCGCTCCCAGCGAGGACATACTCCGCCCCGCATGTCGACGGCGCCGGAACACGGTCTCGACAGGTCGCCCGACCCTGACCCCCGCCGAGTCGGCGCAAACTGACCAGATGAGCGGCCGAGTCGGCTCGTCATAACGAGCCGACT
>NZ_JBOHDN010000211.1:0-27612 GCF_050699375.1 Nocardioides sp.
AGCGGCAGGGCTTCGAGCTGTTGATGACGATGATGCGCGGTACCGACGAGCAGCGCGCGATGGTGCAGGAGTCGGTGAACCGGTTCTGGTGGCCCGCGCTGATGATGTTCGGGCCGCCCGATGACGCCTCGCCCAACACCGAGCAGTCGATGGAGTGGGGCATCAAGACCCACACCAACGACGAGCTCCGCCAGCGCTTCGTGGACATGTCCGTCCCCCAGGCCGAGGCCCTCGGCGTCACCTTCCCCGACCCCGAGCTGAGGTGGAACGAGGAACGTGGCCACCACGACTTCGGCCAGCCCGACTGGGACGAGTTCTGGGCCGTGGTGAAGGGCAGCGGGCCGTGCAACACCCAGCGGATCGCCCACCGCAAGCAGGCCTGGGACGAGGGTGCCTGGGTGCGGGAGGCAGCGCTCGCCTTCGCCCGCGACAGCGCCGCCGACGTCGACGAGGAGGTCTCGGCATGAACGAGCAGGTACGGGCCGAGTGGCCCCTCTACGAGGTCTTCGTACGCGGCAAGCGTGGCCTCAACCACGTGCACGTCGGCTCGCTGCACGCCGCCGACGACGAGATGGCCGTACGCCATGCCCGCGACGTCTACACCCGGCGCAACGAGGGTGTGAGCATCTGGGTGGTCCGCTCGACAAACATCACCGCGTCCAGCCCCGACGAGAAGGACCCGATGTTCGCTCCCAGCGGGGACAAGGTCTACCGCCACCCGACCTTCTATGACATTCCCGCCGACGTCCCGCACATGTGAAGGGGAGCGTGAGCAGCTGATGGTCGACATCCACACCCACCAACCCGACGAGCACGACAACGCGTACGCCGGCCTGCTGGTCAACGACGCGCACTGGGCCTTCGGCAACGGCCAGGAGTACAAGCCCGGCGAGGACCCGCTGGCCGGGGTCGACACGACCGTGCCCGAAGGCGCCGACCCGGCCGCGCTCGCGACCTACTGCCTCATGCTCGGCGACGACGCGCTGGTCCTGTCGCAGCGGCTCGCCGAGTGGACCAGCCGGGCTCCGGACCTCGAGGAGGACATCGCGCTGTCCAACATCGCGCTCGACCTCCTCGGCCAGGCCCGGCTGCTGCTGGCCCGCGCGGGCGCCGCCGACCCGAGCATCGTGCCGGCTCTGCCCGAGGACTCCCCGGTCCCGGTCGAGGACCGGCTGGCGTTCTTCCGCGACGACATGCGGTTCCGCAACGTACGGATGGCCGAGGTGCCGAACGGCGACTTCGCCGAGGCGGTGGCGAAGATCCTGCTCTTCTCGACCTGGCGGCTCGCCCTCTTCGAGCGGCTCAGTCGCAGTCGTGACGCCGTCCTCGCGGCCGTGGCCGCGAAGGGCGTCAAGGAGCTGGCCTACCACCGCGACTTCGCCGGCCGCTGGTTCCTCACCCTCGCCCGCGGCACCGAGGAGTCACGTCGCCGGCTTATCAGTGCGCTCGATGGCCTCTGGCCGCTGTGGGCCGAGCTCTTCGAGACCCATGACGTCGAGAGGGTCGTCGCGGACGACGGCGTCGGCGTGGCCCCTGCTGACGTCGCCGCGGAGGTCGACGTCGTCCTGGAACAGGTCTTCGCGGCGAGCGGGATCGAGCGTCCCGAGCGGGCACCGCTCGCCGGCGTACAGGGTCGCAAGGGCCGCGACGGGCTGCACACCGAGGCGCTCAGTGGGATGCTCGCCGAGATGCAGGTCGTCGCCCGAGCACACCCGCGAGGTCAGTGGTGACCGCGGTGCTGACGCGCGGCGACGTCCTCGAGCGGGCACTGAGCGTGGCGGCCACCGTCGTCGACCCCGAGCTGCCGATGCTCACCCTGCTCGACCTCGGCGTGCTGCGTGAGGTCTCTCTCGACGAGGACGGCACCGTGGTCGCCGCGATCACGCCGACCTACTCGGGCTGTCCGGCGATGGCCACGATGCGCGACGACCTCGTCCACGAGCTCCGCGCCGCCGGGTTCGACCGCGTCCGCGTGCGGGTGGTCCTCGAGCCGGCCTGGACGACCGACTGGATCACTCCCGAGGGACGCGCCGCGCTCGCCGACGCGGGGATCTCGCCACCCGGCGCCGCGCCGCGCCGCGACGGCCCGGTCGCCATCCAACTGATGCCGACCCGTCGTTCGGTGACCTGTCCGCGCTGCGGTTCGGCCGAGGTCGACCTCACCTCGGAGTTCGGCTCCACCGCCTGCAAGGCGATGTATCGCTGCCGCGTCTGCCTCGAGCCGTTCGACCACGTGAAGGAGATCTGAGGTGACCGACACCGAGACCCGGCTGACCCCGGACCCGACCGCCCGCGCGGCGTTCCACACCCTCACGGTCACCGACGTACAGCCGCTCACCGACGACTCCGCCGCCGTGAGCTTCGGCGTACCTGCCGAGCTGGCCGAGGCGTACGACTTCGCGGCCGGGCAGTCGTTGACGCTGCGGCGCACCATCGACGGCGTCGAGCACCGTCGTACCTACTCGATCTGCTCTGCCGCCGGCACCGCGCCACGTATCGGTGTCCGGGTGATCCCGGACGGCCTCTTCTCCCGCTGGCTGGTTCACGACGTACGTCCCGGCGACCGGGTCGAGGTGCAGCCGCCGAGCGGCAGCTTCCGTGCCGATGCCGGTGCGGGCGGGCGCCACCTGTGCATCGCCGCCGGGTCGGGCATCACGCCGATGCTCTCGATCGCCTCCACCGTGCTGGGCAATCCCGACGCCCACGTCACGCTCCTCTACGGCAACCGGACCACGACCTCGGTGATGTTCGCCGAGGAGCTCGCGGACCTCAAGGACGCCCACGGCCACCAGCTCGACCTGATCCACGTGCTCTCCCGGGAGCCACGCGACGTCGAGCTCTTCACCGGCCGCCTCGACGGCGACCGTCTTCGCCGGCTGCTCACCGTGCTCGTCCCGGTCGACGGCATGGATCACGTGTGGCTCTGCGGACCCTTCAGGATGCTCGCCGAGGCGCGCGAGGTGCTCGCCGAGCTCGGCCTCCCGAGCGAGCGAGTCCACTTCGAGCTCTTCTACGTCGACGAGCCGCCGCCGGAGCTTCGCCACGCCGACCAGGTCGTCGAGGGCGTGACGAGCGAGGTGACCGTTGTGCTCGACGGTCGCTCGACCACAACGTCCATGCCGCGGGATAAGTCGATCCTCGACGCCGCTCAGCAGGTCCGCACCGACCTGCCCTTCGCCTGCAAGGGCGGGGTCTGCGGCACCTGCCGGGCGCGGGTCTGCGACGGAGAGGTCGACATGGTCCGCAACTACGCCCTCGAGGACAGCGAGGTCGCCGACAACTTCATCCTCACCTGCCAGAGCTTCGCTGTCAGCGACGAGGTCACCGTCGACTTCGACGCCTGAGCATCCACCGCCGAACATCCCAGGAGAACCATGTCCGACGCCTTCATCCTCGACGGAGTGCGCACCCCGATCGGTCGGTACGTCGGCGCCCTCGCCACCGTCCGCCCCGACGACCTGGCCGCGCACGTAGTCCGATCCGTGGTTGAGCGCAGCGGCATCGACCCGACGGACATCGAGGAGGTCGTGTTCGGCGCAGCAAACCAGGCAGGGGAGGACAACCGCAACGTCGCGCGGATGGCGACCCTCCTCGCCGGACTGCCCGAGACGATCCCGGGCTTCACCGTGAATCGGCTCTGCGCGTCCGGCCTGACCGCGATCGCGACGGCCCGACAGATGATTGCCGCCGGTGATGCGGACGTGGTCGTCGCTGGCGGGGTCGAGTCGATGACCCGCGCCCCATGGGTCACCGAGAAGACGTCCCGCCCGTGGGCGAAGCCGGGCCAGAGCTGGGACACCTCGATCGGCTGGCGGTTCACCAACCCGGCCTTCGATGCCGACACCACGCTGACCATGCCGCAGACCGCCGAACGGGTCGCTGAACAGTGGGGCCTCGGTCGCGAAGAGCTCGATGCCTTCGCCCTGCGCTCGCACCAACGTGCACTGGATGCCCAGAGATGCGGCCACTTCGACAACGAGATCGCCGCGGTCGGCGACGTGGCCGTCGACGAGGGGCCGCGCGCCGACACCACCCTGGACAAGCTGGCGGGCCTTCGCCCGATCCACGGCGCGGGTGGTGTCATCACGGCCGGGAACTCGAGCTCGCTCAATGACGGAGCCGCGGCCGTCGTACTCGTCAGCGAACGGTACGCCGCCGCGCGGGACCTCCAGCCACGCGCCCGCGTCGTCGCCGCGGCCAATGCCGGCGTCTCTCCCAACGTCATGGGCATCGGTCCGGTGCCCGCCACCCGCAAGGTGCTTGAGCGGACCGGGTGGGAGATCGGCGACCTGGCTGCGGTGGAACTCAACGAGGCCTTCGCCTCCCAGTCGCTGGCATGCATCCGCGACCTCGGCCTGGATGAGGAGATCGTCAACGCCGACGGCGGGGCGATCGCGCTCGGTCACCCGCTCGGCTGCTCCGGAACCCGGATCGCGATCACCCTGCTCAACCGGCTGGAGCGAACCGGCGACCGCCGCGGCCTCGCCGCGATGTGCGTCGGAGTGGGCCAGGGTTCGGCCCTCCTGCTGGAGCGACCGTGAACGTCACGGACAAAGAGACCCTGGATCCGGTGTTGGTCGAAGAACGCGAGGACCACGTCGTCATCCGACTCTACCGACCCGAGGTCCGCAACGCCATCGACCTCGCGACGGTCGAGGCACTCCACGACGCCTGCAACCGCCTGGAGAAGGAGCCAGCGGTCGCGATCATCGCCGGCTCGGACGGGATATTCGCCGCCGGGGCCGACATCGCCGAGCTTCGGGACCGACGGCGCGAGGACGCGCTGGCTGGCATCAACTCAGGCATCTTCGACCGCATCCACCGGCTCCCGATGCCCGTCATCGCACTCGTCGACGGCTATGCGCTCGGCGGCGGAGCCGAGCTCGCCTACGCCTGCGACTTCCGGATCGGCACGCCGGCCACCAAGATCGGCAATCCCGAGCCGGGACTGGGCATCCTGGCCGCCGCCGGCGCGGCATGGCGCCTGCGCGAGCTGGTCGGAGAGCCGCTCGCCAAGGAGGTGCTGCTGGCGGGCCGCGTGCTGACCGCTGACGAGGCGTTGGCCGTGCGGCTGCTCAACCAGGTCGTCCCGGCCGATGAGCTGGAGGAGGCCGGGCAACAGCTGGCGGCGCGGATCGCCGCGCAGGCACCATTGGCGGTGCGGCTCACCAAGTCCGCCTTCCACGCGCCCCGCGACGCCCACCCGCTGATCGACAATGTCGCTCAGGCGGTGCTCTTCGAGACCCAGGACAAGCATGATCGGATGACGGCGTTCATCGAGCGCCGGAAGGAGAAGCGATGACTGACACGGTGCCGAAGACGGTCGGCGTGTACGGCGGCGGCCGGATGGGCGGCGGCATCGCACACGCCTTCGCTGTGGCCGGTGCCGACGTTGTCGTAATCGAGAACGACGAGGCTTCCTCCGATGCGGCGCGGGAACGGATCGACGCCAGCCTCGCCAAGGCCGTCGACAAGGGCGCGACGGTGCGCGGCGGCTTCGAGGTCGTCACCGACCCCGCGGCGCTCGCCGCCTGCCCGCTGGTCGTCGAGGCCGTTCCCGAGCTGGTCGACCTCAAGCGCCAGGTGCTCGCACGGATCGCCGCTGCCGCGCCGAATACCGACATCGGCAGCAACACCAGCTCGCTGTCGATCGACGAGCTCGCGGACGTCGTACCCGATCCGGGGCGGGTGATCGGCCTGCACTTCTTCAACCCGGTGCCGGTCAGCGACCTGGTCGAGGTCGTCGTCGGGGCCCGCACCGATCCGGACCTGGTGACCCGGGCCCAGGGCTGGGTCACGGCGCTCGGCAAGACCGCCATCACCGTCACGGACTCGCCGGGCTTCGCCAGCGGCCGGCTCGGCGTGGCCATCGCGCTCGAGGCCATGCGGATGCTCGACGAGGGCGTCGCGACCGCGGCCGACATCGACACCGCGATGACGCTGGGCTACCGCCATCCGGTGGGACCACTGAAGACCACCGACATCGTCGGCCTGGACGTCCGGCTCGCCATCGCGGAGCACCTCGAGCGCGAGCTCGGGCCGCGGTTCGCGCCCCCGCAGGTGCTGCGGGACAAGGTCGCCGCCGGCGAGCTCGGGCGCAAGACCGGGCGGGGGTTCTACCCGTGGTGAGCCTGGAGCCGGCCGCGCTCGCGAAGGCTTGTGCCGATGCGATGTGGGAGTCGGACGACGCCAGCCGGTCGCTCGGGATGGTCATCGAGGACGTCGGTCCCGGCACCGCGCGGTTGTCGATGAAGATCAGGCCCTCCATGGTCAACGGCTACGGCATCTGCCACGGCGGTCTGCTCGCCACGCTCGCTGACAGCGCCTTCGCGTTCGCCTGCAACACCCACGGGACCGTGACCGTCGCGTCCGGGTTCGAGGTCACCTTCCTCGAGTCGGGACGGCTGGGGGAGGTCCTCGTCGCCGAAGCCCGGGAGGTCGCGCTGCGCGGCCGCTCGGGGATCTACGACGTCACCGTCCGCCAGGGCGACGACGTCATCGCAGAATTCCGCGGGCGGAGCCGCTCGCTGGGCCGACCCATCCTGGAGGAAGACCGATGACCAACCAACCTGTTCTCATCGACCGCACCGATGCGGTGGCGACCATCACCCTGAGCAGCCCGGCGCTCACGCTCGAGTCCAAGGTGGCTCTCCGCGACGCCCTCGCGGATGTCGCGAACAACGCCGACGTACGGGCCGTTGTACTCGCCGGCGGGGGCAAGGCCTTCTGCGTCGGGCAGGACCTGGGCGAGCACTCCGCGGCTCTCGCAGACGGTGCCGAGGCAGCGTTCGCGACCGTCCGGGAGCACTACTCGCCGGTCGTCCGTGACCTGCTGACCATGCCGAAGCCCGTGATCGCCGCGGTCGGCGGCGCCTGCGTCGGCGCCGGCCTCGGGTTCGCGCTGGCCTGCGACTACCGGGTCTTCGCCGAGGGGGCGAAGCTCGGCACCGCGTTCACCGGCATCGGCCTCACCTTCGACTCTGGCCTCTCCTTCCTCCTTCCCCGCGCCGTCGGCGACGCTCGCGCGAAGAAGCTGATCCTCTTTGGCCAGACATTCACCGCGGAGCAGGCCATCGAGTGGGGGATCGCGGGAGAGACCGCGGAGGCCGCAGACGTCCTCGACCGTGCCGTGGACCTCGCTTCTCAGCTGGCTAAGGGTCCCACCGTCGCGTTTGGCGAGAGCAAGCGACTCCTTGTCGACACCGTGGCACTCGGCGCTGCGCTGGAGGCCGAGGCGACGGCGCAGATCCGCTGCGGCGCCTCGGAGGACCACGCCAATGCCGTGACTGCGTTCCTGGACCGGGAGAAGCCGGTGTTCAAGGGACGCTGACCGGGCTTGGCAGATCGGCGGTCGTGAGGAAGTCGATCAGCCTCGTGGCTGACTCAGGTTCACCAACGGTGATCCGTACATCATCCTGCGGAATTGCCCGAGAGGCGGGCGAGACTGCTCGGCCCGCTCTGCGAAGCCCGCTGCCTGGCCGGCCAGCTTCAGCCAGACGAAACTGCCTCGCTGGCCGGGCACACTCCATGCGGCGGCCCGACTCGCGTTCCGGGCGCGCTCTCGCAGCGCGACGACCTGGTCCCCGCGAGCATATTCTCGTCCTCGGCCTTCAGCGACGTGATCGCCGCGGCCTGCGCAACACTCGCTACCCCGAAGGCAAGCGACACCGCTCGAGGGCGGCGCCGACGCTCGGGTGCGCGTCCTGCAACTCTACCCACCCCGGTCGTCGCCACCGGAAATTGGACTGAGCGCAGGTCCTTTGCCGGGCAGTTGGGTATGCGATCAGTGACTTGGAAAGGTCCAGACGGGGTGTCATGTGGGCACGTTTCCCAGAAACTCCAGACCGGTTGCATTCCCACGGTGTTCCCTCGATGTAAAATGCGAACCGCCTCCGACCTAGTTTGACCAGGTCAGAGGCGGTTTTCCGAAAAGTACGCCATGTAGGACTTGACTTCGCCTTAAACAAATCGGGATCGGCGGGTGGTGGGCTCACAAGTCGGCGAGCTTGTTGACTGAGTCGCGGAGCGCGTCTTCGCCGGCGCGGACGTAGTGGTTCAGGACGGTGGTGAGCTTGTCGCCGAGGTACTGAGCGACAACCTCCCATGATTCGCCGAGCTCCTCGTGGAACCATTTGGTCGCTGCGTGGTGGCGGAGGTTGCGGTAGACGATGGTCCGGGGCCAGGCGTCGTCGGGGTCGTTCTCCTCGACCCAGGTGCGGACGCGGTGCCAGCGTTCGTTGTGGAGCTCGGGTTTGACCGGGAGGCCGGTGGTGGTATCGACGAAGAGCCATTGCTCATCTTCAGGGGGAATCGGGTAGTTCCACCAGGCCACACTCTTGTCAGGCTCACGAGCAGCAAGATCCGCCCGGCGCTGGCGCTCGATGTCCTGCGCGTTGATGACTTGCTGGAGAGTGGCTGATGTGGACAGTTCGAGCAGCTCCTTGACGCGGGGGAGGAGCTCGTTGTTCAGAATCGAGCCCGGGAGCGGCACCTCGTGGAGGATGTGGTTCTTGACCGGACCGCGGAATCCAACTTGGTGGCGTGGTGTGCTCCACGAGCCGTTGACGTGGAGGTAGCCGCCGTCGAAGAAGACGTCGATCGCTCGAAGCGCGTTCTGTTCACCGAGGCGGAGGCCGCCGAAGCCGGCTACGCGGATCTTGGTGCCGAAGAGTGGTAGCCGGGTCATCAGCGGGTCGGTGCCATCCTGGCCGCAGAGTTTGTCGGCGGCGTCGGCCATGGCACGCACCTGACGGGTCTCGGGGCGCAGGCGCGAGTCGACGTAGTGGGTGGTGGCCCCCTGAAGGACAGTCGTGCGGCCGATCTCGAGGCCGTCGAGCGGGTCGATGGACCGGTCGAGCCAGCCAAGGCGCCAGGCGAGCTTGCGCATGGCGGCGAGCTGTCCTCGCAGATCTTCCCTGCCGCGGGTGGAGAAGATCGTCTGAGAGCCCTTCTCCATGACCTTACGGCTGTGTTCAACCCGCCATTTCGTCACGGGGACGTCGCTGACGGTGGGGAGGATGTGGGCGTTGAGCCTCGACTCGCGGCCCTGGATGGTGCGGGGGTGCTTGTCGCGGGCAACGCTGTCTTTGAGATACTCCTCCGCGAGCATGCGGATCGTGCGGGCGGCGCGCACGTCAGCTCGGGCCGGCGTCTCCGTTGCCGTGTCGAGCGCGGCCTCGGCCCGGGCGAAGATGTCGCGGGCCTCGGTCTCGGTGCTGGCTCGGCGAAGCACGCGCTCCCAGGGTTTGCCGTCGCCGGTCGGCGACCGGAACATCACCTGGTAGCTGGTGCTGCCCTCGCCCGGGGCGTAGAGGCGTACGCGCCAGGCTCGTTTGGTTCCGCCGAGGGTGCGCGGCTTGCCCTGGGCGAGCAGTGTCGGCTTCCTGCGCGGTGGCATCCGCGTCCCTCCTAAGGTGGGGGTGGGTCCGGTGCGGGCCTACCAGGATCTGCTTCGTGTATCACTCTCGTGTATCACGGACCCAGTAATGATACACGTGCCACTCGTTAGGAGTGATGGAATTGGTCAACCGTCTGGCTGGTGCGACGAGCCCGTATCTCCTTCAACATGCAGGTAATCCGGTGGATTGGTGGGAGTGGGGAACGGATGCCTTCGCGGAGGCGAGGCGTCGTGATACACCAGTTCTGCTGTCAGTTGGTTACGCCGCCTGTCACTGGTGCCATGTGATGGCGCACGAGTCGTTCGAGGACGAGGCGACTGCGGCGTACATGAACGAGCACTTCGTCAACATCAAGGTCGATCGGGAGGAGCGGCCGGACGTCGATGCTGTCTATATGGCTGCGACGACGGCGATGACGGGGGCCGGCGGGTGGCCGATGACGGTGGTGCTCGACCATGACGGCAACCCGTTCTTCGCCGGCACCTATTTCCCGGACACGCCTCGCCACGGGCAGCCCGCGTTCACCCAGGTGCTTCAGGCGCTGTCGGAGGCGTGGACGCAGCGACGCTCCGAGATCGGAGCGGTCGCCGACAACGTACGTCAGCATCTGACCGCCGTCTCCGGGGACACCGGGCCCGCCGGCTCATGGCAGGTGGACGCCGAGGCCGTGGTCGAGACGCTCGCGGGCGAGTTCGACCCGATGGCGGGTGGGTTCGGGGGCGCTCCGAAGTTCCCGCCGTCGATGGTGCTGGAGTTCCTGCGGCGCACCGCCCGCGCGGCGCCGGGTTCGGAGCTGGCGCGCAAGGCCTCGCACATGGTCGCGCGGACGGCGGCCGCGATGGCCGGTGGTGGGATGTATGACCAGGTGGGAGGCGGGTTCGCGCGCTATGCCGTCGACAGGGGATGGGTGGTCCCGCACTTCGAGAAGATGCTCTACGACGACGCCCAGCTGATCGGTCTCTACGCCCGGCTCGGGACCGAGCACGGTGACCGGGTCGCGCGGGAGAGCGCTGACTGGATGATCCGCGAGCTCGGCACCGCCGAGGGTGGGTTCGCCTCCGCGCTCGACGCCGACAGCGAGGGGGTCGAGGGGAAGTTCTACGTATGGACCCCGGACGAGCTCATCGAGGTCCTCGGTGCCGAGGACGGCGCCTGGGCCGCGGAGATCTTCGAGGTCACCGAGGCAGGGACCTTCGAGGAAGGCGCCTCGACGCTGCAGCTGCGCCACCGGCCGGCCGACGCCGAGCGGCTGGAGTCGGTGAAGGCGCGGCTCCTGGCCGCCCGTCAGGAACGGGTACGTCCGGCCCGCGACGACAAGGTCGTCGCGGCATGGAACGGGCTGGCGATCAGCGCGCTTGTCGACGCCGGCCTGGCGCAGGGTGAGCCGCGCTACCTGGAGGCGGCGGTCGGGGCGGCGGACCTGCTGTGGCGGGTGCACGTGCCGGAGGAACACGCCGCCCGCCTGCTGCGGGTCAGCCGCGACGGCGTCGCGGGGGCGCATGCGGGCGTGCTCGAGGACTACGGATGCGTCGCGCACGGCTTCCTCGCGCTCGTGCAGGCTACGGGCGACGCGACGTGGCTCGGCCGAGCCACCGCGCTCCTCGACACCGCGCTGGCCCACTTCCGCGCCGAGGACGGCGGCTTCTACGACACCGCCGACGACGCCGAGTCGCTGGTCACCCGGCCCCGGGACGCCTCGGACAACGCCAGTCCCAGCGGCACAAGCGCGATGGTCCATGCGCTCATCACCGCGCACGCGCTCACCGGCGAAGGCCGATACAGGGCCGCTGCCGAGGAGGCCCTCGCCACCACGAGCAACCTGATGACCAAGGTGCCCCGGTTCGCCGGCTGGTCGCTGGCCGCGTCGGTCACCATGAGCGACGGTCCGCTCGGGATCGCGATCGTGGGCCCGGCAGGACCCGACCGCGACGCGCTGGAGGCTGCGGCACGACGGAAGCCGGGAGCGGTGGTGATCGTCGCCGACGAGGCCCGCGACGACATCCCGCTGCTGATCGGCCGGACTCCGGTCGGCGGGAAGCCGGCGGCGTACGTCTGTCGGGGTTTTGTCTGCGATCGCCCCGTCACGTCGCCGGAGGCGATGTCCTGAGGCCCTCCTGAGCTTGTCGAAGGGCTTGTCGAAGGGAACTGGCTTGGATCCATACCTGATCGACGGCAACTATGTGTCGATCCCATATGTCGGCGCGCGCGTAAAAGTGTAACTTCGGTCACATGACGGTCGATCTGGTTGCGTTCTTGGAGCTGCTGGCCGGGGATGCCGACGAGGCCGACTTCGAAGGGCCGTCGGAGGCCGCGAGAGCGGCGGGGGCGACCGAGGAGGAGCAGGAGCGGGTCGACCACGCCAAGCGCCTCGCGCTCCAGGTCAGGGACACCCTGGCGGCGCGCCGCCGACGTGAGGGCGAGCTCGGTGCGTTGTTCGAGTCTGCCAACGACCTGGCGATGCTGACCAACCTGGAGGCGGTGCTCCAGGCGATCGTGACCCGGGCGAAGCAGCTGCTGAACACCGATGTCGCCTACCTCACCCTCAACGACGAGCGCCGCGGTGAGTACATGCGCGTGACCGAGGGGATCCGGACCGCGGCCTTCCGCTCGACCCGGATTCCCTACGGCATCGGGCTCGGCGGCCTCGTCGCCCAGACGATGAAGCCCTACTCGACCGCCGACTACATCCCCGACGAGCGGTTCCGGCACGCTCCTGACATCGACGGCGCGGTCAGCGGAGAGGGCATCCGCGCGATCATCGGCGTACCCCTCCTGCTCGGCACCCAGGTCATCGGCGTCCTCTTCGCCGCCAACCGGACCGTTCGGCCGTTCGGCGACGAGGCGAGCGCGCTGCTGGTCTCCCTGGCCGCACATGCCGCGATCGCCGTGGACAAGGCCAGGCTGCTGGAGGAGACCCGGGCCGCGGTCGCCGAGCTCGAGGTCACCGCCCGCAAGCTGCAGGCGCGCAACGAGGCGGTCGAGCGCGCCGCCGACGCCCACGACCGGCTCACCCGGATCGTGGTCGGGGGTGGCGGCGTGGACGATGTCGTACGCAGCGTCGCCGAGGTCCTCGGCGCCCGGGTCGTGGTGCAGGACCTGAGCGGGGAGACGATCGCCAGCAGCGCCCCGGACGAGCCGGTCTCCGACTATGAGGCCGCCGTGACCAGGCGGAGCCTCGACCTGAGCCGGACCGCCGGCAGCGGTGACATCTATGCCACCCCGGTCCTGGCCGGAGCCGAGCAGCTCGGCTCGATGCTCCTCGGTCCGCGCGAGGTCGAGAGCGACGAGGACGGCGACGGCGATCTGGAGGACGGCGACCAGCGGATCCTGGAGCGCGCCGCGCTGGTCACGGCGCTGCTGCTGCTCTTCCGCCGCAGCGTGGCCGAGGCCGAGGGGCGGGTGCGGGGAGAGCTCCTCGACGAGCTCCTCTCCGGCACCACCCCGGACCCCGAGACGCTGCGCGAGCGCGGTCGTCTCCTGCAGGCCGACCTGTCCAGGTCGTACGCCGTCGTGGTGGCCGACGTCCCCGGCGACCGTGCCCGGGTCGGCCAGGCCGCGACGTTCCTCGCCGCGACCCACGACGGGTTCGCGGCGGTGCGCCAGGGTCAGGTCGTGTTGATCTTCCCTGACTGCGACGCCCGGGCCGCCGGAGACCTGGCCATCGACGGGCTGCGCCTGTCCGCGGCCGCCGCGGTGACCGTCGGGGCGGCGGGGCCGGTGCCGGGGCCGCTGAGCAGCCCCGACGCCGTGGTCCGGGGCTACGACGAGGCCCGTCGCTGCCTGGCGGCGGCGATGACCCTCGGCCGTGAGGGCCAGGTCGTCACTGCCGACGACCTCGGGTTCGTGGGGCTGCTGCTCGGCACCGACGGCGACCCGGGGGCGTACGTCACCTCACGGCTGGGTCCGGTCGTCGACTACGACAAGGAGAAGGGGTCCAAGCTGGTCGAGACGCTGCGGACCTACTTCGCCGCTGACCGCAACCTCACCCGCACCGCCGCCTCCTTGCACGTGCACGTCAACACAGTCACCCAGCGACTCGAGCGGGTGACTCGCCTGCTGGGCAAGGGCTGGCAGGAGCCGGAGCGCCAGCTCGAGGTGCAGCTGGCGCTCCGGCTCCATCAGCTGGTCGCCTAGAGCGCAACACTCCAGACTCCCCTCGCCGAGTCGGCTCATCCTGACCGAAATCCTCGCCGAGTCGGCTCGTCACAACGAGCCGACTCGGCGCGCGGGGTCTGGAACAAGCGCCCTTACGAGCGGCGGCTCAGCCACAGGTGGCGGGCGGTGCCCCAGATGCCGCGGCGGAAGAGCAGGACGACGGTCACGAAGACGCCACCGGTGACGATCCCGATCCCGTCGAACCCGGACGAGGCCAGGTAGTCGGCGAGGATCACGATCAGGCCGGCCCCGATCACTCCGCCCCACAGCGTCCCGATGCCACCGAGCACGGTCATCAGGACGACCTCGCCGGAGGTGGCCCAGTGCAGCTCGGGCAGTGCGACGAACCCGTGGGAGACGGCGAAGACGCCGCCGGCGAGCCCGGAGAGGCCGGCCGAGAGCACGAAGACGATCAGCTTGTAGCGCTCCACGTCGTAGCCCAGCGCCCGCGCCCGCGGGGCGTTGTCGCGGATCGCGACCAGCACCCGGCCGAAGGGGGAGTGGACGATCCGCCAGGCGGCCCACATGCCGAGCAGGATGATCGGCAGCGCCGCGTAGTAGAAGACGAACGAGTCGGTCTCGACGGCCTCGATCCCGAAGAACGACCGCGGCACGCCCTGGAGCCCGTTCTCCCCGCCGGTGAGCGAGGAGGCCTGGTTGGCGATGAAGAAGAGCATCTGCGCGAACGCCAGGGTGACCATCGCGAAGTAGATGCCCGACCGTTTCACCGACAGGTAGCCGATCGGCACGGCCAGGACCATCGCGAACAGCGCACCACCGAGCACGGCCACGGGGAACGGCACGCCGAGGTGGATGGCGATCAGCCCCGTGACGTACGCCGATCCGCCCCAGAACGCGGCGTGACCGAACGAGAGCAGCCCGCAGTAGCCCAGCAGCAGGTCGAGGGCCACCGCGAAGAGCGCCCACGCGGCGATGTCCATCGCGACCGGCGGGTAGATGAACCAGGGCAGCCCCAGGGCCACCAGCAGACCGACGCTGAGCAGGACCAGCCGCTGCCACGGCCGCGCTCCCGCGATCGCCGCATGCTGCTCGGTGACGCTCGCACCGGCCGTCGCGATGCTCGTCATGCGGTCGCCTCCTCTCGTCCGAAGAGCCCGGCCGGCCGGGCCAGGACGACCACCGCCATCAGTACGAAGATGAGCACCTGCGCGAACGTCGGTGCGTACGCCTGGCCGAAGGCCTCCACGAGCCCGACCAGGAAACCGCCCGCCACGGCGCCGACGATGGAGCCGAGCCCGCCGATCACCACGACCGCGAACAGGATGATGATGAAGTCGCTGCCCATCTCGGCGGTGATCGCCCGGAACGGTGCCGCCAGCACACCGGCCAGGCCCGCGAGCGCGACCCCGAAGCCGAAGACCGGCGTCACCCAGCGTCCGACGTTGATCCCGAGCGCCCCGGCGAGCTCGGGCCGCTCGGTCGCGGCGCGGACGATCATGCCCACCCGCGTACGCGTCATCAGCAGCCAGACGCCGAGGCAGACGAGCAGCGCGACACCGATCACGAAGAGCTGGTAGACCGGCAGCCCGACCCCGGCCAGCTGGATCCGCCCGCCGAGCGCGTCGGGGCGCTCGTACGGCAGGCCGCTCACGCCGTAGCGGCGCTTGACGAGGTCGACCAGCAGCAGGGTCAGCCCGAAGGTGAGCAGCAGGTTGTAGAGCGGGTCGAGCGGCAGCAGCCACTGCACCAGCAGCCGCTCGACCAGCATCCCGAAGACCAGCATCAGCAACGGCACCACGATCAGCGCCAGCCACAGGCTCATCCCGACGGTGTCCAGGAGCACCGCGGCGGCGACCGCGCCCAGCATGTAGAAGGCGCCGTGGGCGAAGTTGACCACGCCGAGCACCCCGAAGATGACTGCCAGGCCGAGCGCGGCCAGCGCGTAGAAGCTGCCGGCCGCGAGGCCCTGGACGGTGTATTGGAGAACCGCGTTCATGCTGTGCCTTTCAAGCCAGCGTCCTCAGATCTTGTACGAGGTCGGATCAGGTCACATCGAGCAGCCGGACTCGGAGGCCGGGCGGAAGGCCTCCTCGGCCGGGATGGTCTTGATGATCTCCTCGTAGTCCCAGTCCTCCTTGACGTCGGCCGGGCCCTTGACCTTGGCCAGGTAGACGTCGTGGATGACCCGGTGGTCCTCGGCGCGGATCTCACCGTTGCGGAGGAACATGTCGTCGACCTTCTTGCCCTCGAGCTCCTCGACGACCTTGTCGGCGTCGTCGGTGCCGGCCGACTGGACCGCCTCGAGATACTGCAGGGCCGCGGAGTAGTTGCCCGCATGGGCGTACGTCGGCCGGTCGCCGGTCTCCTCCATGTAGCGGTCGGCCCAGGCGCGGGACTCGTCGTCGAGGTTCCAGTACCAGGCGTCGGTGAAGATGGTGCCCTCGAACGCCTCGACGCCGAGCGAGTGGATGTCGGAGATGAACATCAGCCCGACGGCCAGGCTGATGCCCTTCTCCTTGAGCCCGGACTCGTTGTACTGCTTGACCAGGTTGATCAGGTCACCGCCGGCGTGCATGGTGCCGATGACCTGCGGCTTCGCGGCTCCCGCCTTGGTGATGTACGTCGCGAAGTTGTCGTTCGGGAACGGCGTCGCGATCTTGCCCGCCACCTTTCCGCCGCCGGCCTCGATGGCACCGGTGAACGACTTCACCATGTCCTGGCCGAAGGCGTAGTCGGGGTAGATCAGCTGCCAGTCCTTCCCGCCGTCCTCGGTCACGACGGTGCCGGTGCCGTTGGCCAGCATCCAGGTGTCGTAGGCGTAGTGGAAGGTGTACTTGTTACACTGGCCACCGGTCAGCTCGGTCGTGCCGGCGCCGATGTTGATGTAGAGCTTCTTCTTGTTCTTCGCCTGCGTCGCGACGGCGAGAGCCGCCGACGAGGTCGGCACATCGAGGATGATGTCGGCGCCCTCGCGGTCGTAGAGCTCCTGGGCCTTGGTGTTGGCGATGTCCGGCTCGTTCTGGTGGTCCGCCGAGGTCACCTCGATGTCGTCGACGACGGCCTCGTCGCCGTACTTCTTCTGGTAGTCGTCGATCGCCATCTGGATCGCGATCTTCGAGTTGGGCCCGGAGACGTCCTTGTAGACGCCGGAGGCGTCGTTGAGCAGGGCGAGGACCACCTTGTCGTCGGTGAAGTCGCCTCCGCCGGCGCTCGGACCGCCGGCGCCGCAGCCTGCGGTGACCAGGACACCTGTCAGCAAAATCGAGGCGCCGGCAACTGTGCGTCGCTTGTTCATCGTGTCTCTCCTCGCGGGGGTTGGGACTGCGCTGTGGA
Source organism: Nocardioides sp. (assembly GCF_050699375.1). Taxonomy (GTDB): domain Bacteria; phylum Actinomycetota; class Actinomycetes; order Propionibacteriales; family Nocardioidaceae; genus Nocardioides. Next base: position 16,848 of record NZ_JBOHDN010000211.1, read on the forward strand.
TTGCGCTGTGCGCTTGGGGTCAGATCCCGAGGTGTTCGAGCAGTTCGTCCTGACGCTCGACGAACTCGTCGTTGTCGAGGCTCTCGACCAGGCGGCCCTGGGCGAGCAGGTAGTGGCGGTCGGCGACGGTGGCGGCGAAACGTACGTTCTGCTCGATCAGGAGCACGCCGATCCCGGACTGCTTCGCGGCCCGCACGATGTCGCCGATCTGGGCGACGATGACCGGGGCGAGCCCTTCGGAGGGCTCGTCGAGGAGCAGCACGCGCGCGCCGGTGCGGAGCACGCGGGCGACCGCGAGCATCTGCTGCTCGCCACCAGAGAGCGTCGTCCCTCCTGCGCGCCTGCGACTGCCGAGCGCGGGGAAGGCGTCGTAGACCTGCTCCAGGCTCCACGCGTCCTCGGAGACGCGCGGCGGCAGCAGGAGGTTCTCCTCGACGCTCAGGTTGGCGAAGATGCCGCGGTCGTCCTGGACCCAGCCGAGCCCGGCGCGGGCGCGCTTGTGCGCGGGCAGCGAGGTGATGTCGCGACCGTCGAGCCGGATCGAGCCGGACAGGTTCTTGTGGAGACCCATCAGGCAGCGTACGAGGGTGGTCTTGCCGGCTCCGTTGCGACCGACGAGGGTGACGACCTCGCCCGCCTCGACGCTCAGGGACGCCTCGCGCAGGGCCTGGGCCTCGCCGTACCAGGCGCTCAGGTCCTCTATGTCGAGCATCGGGCCTCCCATCAGCCGGCCTCTCCGAGGTAGGCGGTGATCACTCGGGCGTCCGCGCGCACCTCGTCGTAGGGGCCCTCGGCGAGCACCGAGCCCTGCTGCAGGACCGTGACCCGGTCGGCGAGGTGGGCGACGACGTGCATGTTGTGGTCGACGAAGACGACGGTGCGGCCCTCGGCGATGCGCCGGACCAGCTCGATGGTGCGGTCGACGTCCTCGATGCCCATCCCGGCGGTGGGCTCGTCGAGGAGAAGCAGGCGCGGTTCGACCGCCAGCACAAGCGCCAGCTCGAGCGCCCGCTTCTGGCCGTACGCCATCAGCCCGGTCGGCTTGTCGGCCAGCTCGGTCAGGCCGACCTCGGCGATCAGCCGGTCGACCTCGTCGCGGCGCCGGCCCAGCAGCTTCTCCGAGCGCCAGAACTTCAACCCCTGGTTGGTGAGCCCCTGCAGCGCGATCTCGACGTGCTCGCGAGGGGTCAGGTTCTCGAAGAGGCTGGTGATCTGGAAGGAGCGGGCCACCCCGTGGCGGGTGATCCGCTCCGGTGCCATCCCGGTGACGTCGTCACCGAAGACCGTGATCCGTCCGCTGGTGGGCTTCAGGAACCCGGTCAGCAGGTTGAACAGGGTCGTCTTGCCGGCGCCGTTGGGGCCCACGAGCGCGTGGACGGTGCCCTCGGCGACCTCCAGGTCGACCGAGCTGACCGCGCGGAAGCCGCGGAAGTCCTTGGTGAGGCCCTCGGTCCGCAGTGCGCACGTCCGGGCCGGTGTGGTGCTCGTCACAGGGGCGACGCTAGGGAAGTGGTGAGACCTACGCCATAGGGGTTGAAGACACAGTGGGCGCCTCCGCTGTGTGGGCGTTCTCCATGCCGGATTACGGACTCCCTCGGTCGGCGCGCCACGGGGCGAGCCACATCTCGATCGCCGAAGTTGTGTGCGCGGGCCATATGGCGGGCATCACATCGCGTCGCGATGCTTAGCCCATTCGACGCCGAGCACATCCGATGCCAGCACAGCCGATGCCAGCACAGGTTGGTCCAGCAGGAGGCCCCGCCATGCCCCACACCCGTCTCGTACGCAGCTTCCTGATCGCCGGCTCGTCGCTGGCCCTCGCCGCCGCGACCCTGGTCGCCGGCCACGTACCCGCGACCGCGGCGCGTCCATCGCCGGGCGCTGCCGACTGCACGGGCCTCGCCGGACTGAGGATCCCCGCGCAGCGCATCGGGCTGCCCACGAAGGGCGCGGAGGTCACCGCGACGACCTCGGTGCCGGCCTCCGGGACCGGCCCGACCGCCCTCCCGGCCTACTGTCGCGCCGACATCTCGATCCGTCCGGTCGACCCGGCGGCCCCGGAGATCCTGATGGGCCTGGCCCTGCCGAACGGGTGGAACGGCAAGGCGATGATGTTCGGCGGAGGCGGCTACAACGGCACCGTCCCCAACCTGGCCCAGAACGTGCCCTTCGGACCCCTCGACCAGCGCACGCCGCTCGGGCGCGGATATGCGACCTACGCCAGCGACTCCGGCCACCAGGCCGACCCCGACAACCACCCGATCCCGAGCCTGGACGGATCCTTCGGCCGATCGGACGAGGCGCTGCGCAACTTCTCCGGAGACGCGCTCAAGAAGGTGCACGACACCGCGACGTATGTCATCAGGAAGGCGTTCCACCGCGCCCCGCGCGCGGCCTACTTCGCCGGCGGCTCCACAGGGGGCCGTGAGGCTCTGGCCGTCGCGCAGCGGTGGCCGCGCGACTTCGACGGGGTGATCGCCGCCTACCCGGCCTGGAACGCCGCGACCCTCGACCTCTTCTTCGGGCGGCTCACCCACGAGTTCGCCAAACCCGGCGCCTTCGTCTCGACCGACCAGCAGGACCTCATCGCGCAGCGGGTCCTGGCGGCCTGCGACGGCGACGACGGGCTCGAGGACGGAGTGATCTCCGACGAGGCCGGCTGCGACTTCGACCCGGATACGCTGCTGTGCGGTGACGGCGAGACGCCGGGTGCGACCTGCCTCTCACGTGAGCAGATCGATGCGGTCGTTGTCGCCGACAGCAAGTGGCGGCTTCCCTATCGGGTCGCGAGCGGGGAGCGGGGCTACCCCGGGTTCCCGTTGCTCTCCGGGGCGCGGATGTCGACGCCGGTCCTGGGCTACGGCACCACCGCTCCGGCCGACCCGATGCCGGTGACCGCCGGCTACGGCATGCAGTTCTGGACCCAGTGGGCGAAGCACTTCATCGCCCGCGACCCGCAGATCAGCCCCTTCGCGATCGACCCGAACAACCCAGGGAAGTGGCAGCGGCGGATCAGCGAGCTCACCGCCCTCCAGGACATCAACGACGCCGACCTGCGCCCCTTCGCGCGCGCCGGCGGCCGACTGATCCTGATCCACGGAGCCGCCGACGAGCTGGTCAGCCACCGCTCCACGATCGACTACTACCAGCGGGTCCAGCGGGTGATGGGCACGAGGGCGACCGAAGGCTTCTCGCGCTTCTACCTGGTGCCCGGCGCCAACCACGCCAACTTCGCCCCGGTCGCCTACTCCGCTGCGTACGACTCCCTCAGCGTCTTAGAGAGGTGGGCCGAGCGCGGTGTCGCGCCGGCGAAGGGCCAGGTGGTCGCCGACGGCAACGCCGGCGCCGACCGGACGCGACCGTTGTGCGAGTGGCCATCCTGGCCGACGTACGTCGGGGGAGACGCTTCCGAGGCGAGCAGCTTCAGATGTAGCCACTAGAGGGTTGGCCCCACTCTTTCCAGTCCAAGGGCCGAGATGGTTCCCTATTCCTCATGTCCATCTGGCGAACAAAGTCCATCGAGCAGTCTCTCGCCGATGCCGACCACCCGGATTTCAAGCTCAAACGACGGCTCACGTCCGTCGACCTGACCGTCTTCGGGATCGGCGTCATCATCGGTGCGGGGATCTTCACACTGACCGGTCGGGCCGCGGCTGAGTACGCGGGCCCAGGGGTTGTCTTCTCCTTCGCCATCGCCGCCCTCTGCTGTGGTCTGGCGGCCCTGTGCTACGCCGAGTTCGCCTCGAGCGTGCCGGTGTCGGGGTCGGCGTACACCTTCTCCTACGCCACCCTCGGCGAGATGCTCGCCTGGATCATCGGCTGGGACCTGATCTTGGAGATGGTCCTCGGCGCGTCCGTGGTCGCGCAGGGTTGGAGCAGCTATCTGGTGACGTTCCTCGAGGAGATCGGGCTCGGCTGGCCCGCGGGCCTCGGCCCTGACGCCAACGCGGAGTTCGGCCAGCCCAACCTGGCCGCGCTGCTGCTCGTGGTCGTCCTGGTCGGTCTGATCACGATCGGGATCAAGGAGTCGCTGCGGGTCAACCTCGCGCTCGTCGCGGTCAAGCTCTTCATCGTCCTCTTCGTCATCGTCGCCGGCCTGTTCTACGTCTCCGGCTCCAACTACGACCCGTTCGTCCCGGAGCGCGCCGGCTCGATCTCCGGCGAGGGCATCCACCAGCCGCTGATCCAGTGGGCCTTCGGCCTCGAGCCGCAGACCTTCGGTGTCCTCGGCATCATCTCGGCCGCGTCGGTCGTCTTCTTCGCCTACATCGGCTTCGACGTGGTCGCGACGACCGCCGAGGAGGCCAAGGACCCGCAGCGTGCCCTGCCCCGCGGGATCATCGGCTCGCTGGTGATCTGCACGGTCCTCTACATCGCCGTCGCGCTGGTGATCACCGGCATGGTGCCGTACGACCAGATCGACTCCGAGGCAGCACTCGCCACCGCGTTCCGTGACGTCGGACAGGGTGGCTTCGCGACCCTGGTCTCCGCCGGTGCCGTCGCCGGTCTGACCACGGTCGTGATGACGCTGATCATCGGCTCCACCCGGGTCGTGTTCGCGATGAGCCGGGACGGGTTGCTCCCGGTCAAGTTCGCGCACGTGAACCCGAAGACCGGCACCCCGATCCGGATCACCCTCGCGGTCGGTGCCCTGGTTGCCGTGGTGGCCACCTTCACCCCGATCGGCAAGCTCGAGGAGATGGTCAACATCGGCACCTTGACCGCCTTCGCTCTGGTCTCCATCGCCGTGCCGGTGCTGCGCAAGCGTCGCCCGGATCTGCCGCGGGCGTTCCGGGTGCCGTTCAGTCCGGTCCTGCCGATCGTGGCCGCGCTGATCTGTATCTACCTGACGCTCAACCTGAGCATCGAGACCTGGCTGCGGTTCCTGGCATGGATGGCGATCGGCTTCGCGATCTACTTCCTCTACGGCTACCGCAACTCGCGGGTCGGCAAGGGCGGGGACGACAAGACGGTCGAGCCGCTGCACATGTGAGGTCCTCGTAGACGATAAGGGGCGCGCGGCCGCGCGCCCCTTATCCGATCTCAGGACCGGGAGGTCAGCCGGCGGCCTCCACCAACCGGTCGCCGAGATCGGAGCGCAGGTAGAGGACCGACCGGCCGTGGCGCGCGGAGGTCAGCAGGCCGGCCGCACGCATCGCCCGCAGGTGCTGGTTGACCGCCGGGGCGGTCACCCCGAGGCGTACGGCCAGCTCGGTCGAGGACGCCGGGGCCTCCAGCAGGGCCAGGATCCCGGAACGGGTCTCCCCGATGAGGTCGCTCAACGCCCGCGGCGACCTTGGTGGGGAGACCCGGTCGCCTGCCCATAGCGTCCCGATCCCGCGTGCCGGATAGAACATGACGGGCGGCTCGTCGGGCGAGATCGGGGTCGAGGGGTTGCGGCTGAACAGGGTGGGCACCAAGGTGAGCCCGTCACCCGCGGTCGTACGCCGGTAGTCGACCTTCGACGTGGTCAGCCGGATCGTGAGCAGGTCGTCGGCGAGGGCGACCCGGGGTGAGATGTCGGTGAACATCGTGGCCATGCCGGAGTGGACGATCATGCGGCCGCGGTGGACGATGTCGGCCTCCAGCACCGCTCGCATCCGTGGCCAGTGAGGTTCGAAGCAGGCCTTCCAGTAGTCGCGAAGAGCGGTGAGGACGCGGCGCAGCACCGCCTGCGGACGCCCGTCCAGCACCGCCGGCACGCCATCGAAGTGGACCGCGGCGAGGTCGGCGCGTACGCGGGCCGGCGGCGTCGCGGCGACGAGCTCGAGCTCGTCCTCGAGGCGTGCCAGCGGGCTCCGCGGTCGCGGGTTGAGGAAGTCGGGCGTCCAGAGCAGCTCGTTGGTCAGCGCCAGCAGGGTCTCCCGGTCGAGGCTCGCGGATTCCACGGTGCGGAGCCAGGGCAGGTGGATCGGGAAGCGGCCGGGGTCACGCAGCGCTCGCAAGGAGAGGGTGAGCTCGTTGAGCGGGGAGATCGCGAACCGGACCTCGCTCAGGTCGGCTCCCGCCAGATCGTAGCTGATCATGAAGCAATACGCTATATCGTTAACCGTTCGAGGCCGGCTGCTGCGACAACTGGGCCATGATCCGACGTCCCAGAATCCGACCTCCCAGCGACCCGGTCGAGCGGCCGCTCGTCGGCGCCGTCGCCGCCCTCTCGCTCGCGCGCGGGATGTTCTTCGCGGTGAGCGCGCTCTACTTCACCCGCGTGATCGGGCTCTCCGCGGTGACCGTCGGCGTCGGACTCACCCTCGCCGGAGGAATCGGTGTCCTCACGACGTACGCCGGTGGGCGGCTCAGCGATCGCTGGGGAGCCGACCGGGTGCAGCTGTGGGCGATGGCGAGCTACGGCATCGCACTCCTCGCCTACGCCGTCGCCCGGGACGTGGTCGCCTTCGTGCTGGTCGCCACCTGGGTCTCGGCCTCGCGAGGATTCCAGTCGAGCGCCCAGGCGACGCTGGTGGCACGTTGGTTCGACGGCCCCGACCGGGTGGCCGTGCGGGCCCGGCTGCGGGTGGTCATGAACGTGATGATCGGCGCGGGTACGCTGCTCGCCGCCCTGGCGCTGGCGGTGGACACCGCGGCGGCCTATCGCGCCACGATGGTGCTCGTCGGTGCGCTCACCACACTCGCTGCGGTGCCGCTCGTCGGGCTCCGGCGCCGGATCGCCGGTTTGGCCGAGAGCATGGACGCAGGAGCGGGACCGGCGGTGGCCAAGGGGCCGTCACCGCTGCGGGACCGCACCTACGTGACGGCGACCGTGCTCAGCGGAGTGATGGCGATCCACTTCGGGGTGACCTCGATCGGGGTGCCGCTGTGGGTCGCCGACCACACCGACGCCCCTACGGTCCTCGTCTCGCTGCTCCTCGTGGTGAACACCGTCTACGTGGCGTTCTTCCAGGTGCGAGCCTCGCGCGGCACCCACGACATCGCGACGGCGGGCAGGGCCGTACGCGGTGCAGGCTTCCTGCTGCTGACCGCCTGCGGACTCTTCGCCGCGGCCGAGCATGTGGGCCCGGCGGTCGCCACCTGCGTACTCCTGCTCGCTGCGCTGGCCTCCGCGGCGGCCGAGACCCGTGGGGAGGCGGGCAGCTGGGGGCTGGCCTTCGAGCTCGCCGACCAGGAGCGGGCCGGCGCCTATCAGGGCGTGAGCCAGATGGGCTACGCGCTCGCTCACATGCTCGCGCCGTTGGTCGTGACCGCCACCGCGATCGACCACGGCGCCGGTGGCTGGATGACTCTGGGCGCGCTCTTCGCGATCACCGGCGTCCTCACCGCGGTGCTCGCCCGGCACGCCGCCACGGCGCGCGCCGGGGATGCTCAGCGCAGCGAGTACGTCGCCAGCGAGACGCCGGTGTAGTGCGCGACGAACGCCAGGATCGTGAAGGTGTGGAAGACCTCGTGGAAGCCGAACCAGCGCGGCCAGGGGTTGGGGCGCTTGAACCCGTAGATGACGCCGCCGGCGGTGTAGAGCGCGCCGCCGACGCAGATCAGCGTGAAGGTGGCGATCCCGATGCCGAGGCCGAGCGCCACGGCGCCGGTGAAGAAGGACGGGATGAAGAAGATCGCCGCCCAGCCGAGCGCGATGTAGTTGGGGACGTAGAGCCAGCGCGGGGCGTCGTTCCAGAAGACCCGGAACAGGACACCGAGGATCGCGCCGGTCCACACCACCGAGAGCAGCACGACCTGGGTGACGCCGTCGAGGAGGAGCAGCGAGAACGGCGTGTAGGAGCCGGCGATCATCAACATGATGTTCGCGTGGTCCCAGCGCTTCATGATCGTGTACCACCGCTCGTTCCACCGGCCGAGGGCGTTGACCCGGTGGTAGACGGCGGAGACGGTGAAGAGCAGCAGGGCGGCCATGGTGAACACCGCGGCGCCGACCCGGGGCGCCCCCGCCGGGGCGAGCACGATCAGGACGATGCCGGCCGCGAGCGTGAGCGGTGCGGTGGCCAGATGGATCCAGCCCCGCATCTTCGGCAGGGCCTCGTGAACGGTCGAGGAGACCGAGTCGGAGATGTTGCCGACCTTGAGGCGCATCGCGTCCGTCATCTCGCTCATTCCGCCGCCTCCGTGTAGGAGGGGCAAGTGTACGGAGCCGGCGGCCTGAGGCCGTTGGTCGTTCGCTTGCGCTCTCTCATAGCGGGCAAGGCTAACGGCACGACCTGAAGATCAGGTGAACCCCGTCCCGCTGGGTGATGTGGGCGCGGCGTGGATACTCTTCTGCTCGTGGCAGACTGGAAGGAAGGCGTACGTCGGGTTCTCTACCCCGCCTACGAGGCGCGGATGGTGCGCAAGATCGACACCTCCAAGCTGCCCAAGCACGTAGGTGTGATGCTCGACGGGAACCGTCGCTGGGCCAAGGAGGTCGGCCAGTCGACTGCGCATGGACACCGGGCCGGCGCGGCCAACATCGAGCCGCTGCTGAGCTGGTGCGACGAGATCGGCATCGAGGTGGTCACCCTGTGGCTGCTCTCCACCGACAACCTCAACCGTCCTGCCGAGGAGCTGGCACCCCTCCTCGAGATCATCGCCGACGCGGTCGACTCGCTGGCAGACGTACGTCGCTGGCGGCTGCATCCGGTCGGCGCGCTGGACCTGCTGCCCGACTGGCTGGCCCAACGCCTCAAGGCCGCCGCGGACGCGACCCGCGACGTCGACGGGATGCTGGTCAACGTGGCCGTCGGCTACGGCGGTCGCCGCGAGATCGCCGATGCCGTACGTGCCCTGCTCAACGAGCACGCCGGCCGCGGCACCTCGCTGGAGGAGCTCGCGCAGATCATCGACGTCGAGCACATCGCCGACCACCTCTACACCAAGGGTCAGCCCGATCCCGATCTGGTGATCCGCACCTCGGGGGAGCAGCGCCTGGGTGGATTCCTGCTGTGGCAGAGCGCCAAGTCGGAGTTCTACTTCTGTGAGGCCTACTGGCCCGACTTCCGGCGTACGGACTTCCTGCGTGCGCTGCGGGCCTACGCTCACCGCGAGCGTCGGCTCGGCCGATGACCGATGACCGCTGACCGGAACAATTCGCTGGCGTCACCAGGTGTTCACTGAGAAAAATGCTGCGTGTTGCCACAGACCGTTGGTCCGGCGACGTAGCGTTATCCCAACGGCGGGGAACAAAATCCCGTCGCACCTGGAGGCCCGTTACGTGAGTATTCACGAACCGAACCTGCGTCAGGATCACACCGATCCTGACGGGTGTGAGGCGGTCGGCACCCCGACTGACGGTCCACCGTCCGGTCCATCTGATTGACGATGAGATGACCGGACTCACGGGTGTGTGAGCCGGTCGCGAGAGGTGATCCGCGTGGCTGACAGAACCACGAACGAGCAAGTCACCGAGGCCGACACGTCGGCCGCTCCGACACCGGCGTCGGAGCCATCCCCGTCCAACACAGCCACCGCTGAGAGCGAGTCGCCTTCAGTGCGTACCTACGTTCTCGACACCAGCGTCCTTCTCTCGGACCCGAAGGCCATGACGCGCTTCGCCGAGCACGAGGTCGTACTCCCGGTGGTGGTGATCACCGAGCTGGAGGGGAAGCGGCACCACCCGGAGCTGGGCTACTTCGCCCGCTCCGCGCTCCGGCAGCTCGATGAGCTGCGGATCACCCACGGCCGCCTCGACACGGCGGTCCCGGTCGGTGAGGAGGGCGGCACGATCCGTGTCGAGCTCAACCACACCGATCCGTCCTCGCTGCCCAGCGGCTTCCGGCTCGGTGACAACGACACCCGCATCCTCGCGGTCGCGCGCAACCTGTCCGGCGACGGGCTCGACGTCTCGCTGGTCTCCAAGGACCTGCCGATGCGGATCAAGGCCTCCGCGGTCGGGCTCCGGGCCGAGGACTACCGCGGTGAGCGGATCAACGACTCCGACCCGGGTTACTCGGGGATGGCCGAGCTCGACGTCGCCTCGGCGGATCTCGACGAGCTGTACGACGACGGGGTGCTCGACCTCGATGCGGCCCGCGACCTGCCGTGCCACACGGGTCTGGTGCTGATGTCGGACCGTGGCACCGCGCTGGGCCGGGTGGGTGCGGACAAGCAGGTCCACCTCGTACGCGGCGACCGCGAGGTCTTCGGCATCCACGGTCGTTCCGCGGAGCAGCGGATCGGGCTGGAGATGCTGCTCGACCCCGAGGTGGGCATCGTCTCCCTCGGCGGCCGGGCCGGGACGGGTAAGTCCGCGCTGGCGCTGTGTGCCGGCCTGGAGGCCGTCATGGAGCGCAACCAGCACACCAAGGTCGTCATCTTCCGGCCGCTCTTCGCGGTCGGCGGTCAGGAGCTCGGCTACCTGCCCGGCACCGAGAACGAGAAGATGTCGCCGTGGGGCCAGGCCGTCTTCGACACCCTCTCCGCGATCACCTCGCAGGAGGTGATCGACGAGATCATCGACCGAGGCATGCTCGAGGTGCTGCCGCTGACCCACATCCGTGGCCGGTCGCTCCACGACGCCTTCGTGATCGTCGACGAGGCGCAGTCGCTGGAGCGCAACGTGCTCCTGACGGTGCTCTCCCGCATCGGTGCCAACTCGAAGGTCGTGCTCACCCACGACGTCGCCCAGCGCGACAACCTCCGGGTCGGACGCCATGACGGCGTCGTCGCGGTGATCGAGAAGCTGAAGGGCCACCCGCTCTTCTCCCACGTGACCCTGACCCGCTCCGAGCGTTCGCCGATCGCGGCGCTCGTCACGGACATGCTGGAGAACGTGGTGCCCTGATCCGCCGTAATCCTGATCACGTCAGCGGCCCCAGACCTGAAA
>NZ_JBOHDN010000212.1:0-2554 GCF_050699375.1 Nocardioides sp.
CCGTGGAGCTGGACGCAGTGGTCGAGGACCTCGGACTGGGCCTGCGAGGACCACCACTTGGCCTTGGACGCCTCGACCGGCGAGAGCTCACCGCGGGAGTGCGCGGCGACGCACTTGTCGACGTACGCCTCGGCGACCTCGATCTGGGTGACCAGCTCGGCGAGCAGGAACTTGTTGTGCTGGAACTGGCCGATGGACTGGCCGAACGCCTTGCGGTCCTTGGCGTACTGCACGGTCTCGAGCAGGATCTGCTTGGCCTGCGCCACGTTGGCGACCGCGCACGAGACGCGCTCCTGCGGGAGCTCCTCCATCATGTGGATGAAGCCGCGGTTGAGCTCGCCGATGACCTCGGCGTCGGTGACGCGTACGTTCTCGAAGAAGAGCTCGGCGGTATCGGACTCCTCCATGCCGACCTTGTCGAGCTTGCGGCCGCGCGAGAAGCCCTCCTTGTCGGCCTCGATCGCGAAGAGGGTGATGCCCTTGGCACCCTTCTCCGGGTCGGTGCGGACCGCGGTGATGACCAGGTCGCAGGAGAAGCCGTTGGTGATGAAGGTCTTGGAGCCGTTGATGACCCACTCGTCGCCGTCGCGGACGGCGGTGGTCTTCAGCGCGGCCAGGTCCGAGCCGCCCGATGGCTCGGTCATGCCGATGGCGAGCAGGATCTCACCGGAGGAGACCCCCGGGAGCCAGCGCTGCTTCTGCTCCTCGGTGCCCAGACGGACCAGGTAGGGGGCGGTGATGTCGGAGTGGATGCCGACGCAGGTCGGGTACGCAGCCCCGATCTTGCCCAGCTCCTCGGCGAGCACCGCGTTGAACCGGAAGTCCTCGGCGCCGGCGCCGCCGTACTCCTCCGGGATCGCGAGCCCGAGGAAGCCGTTCTCACCAGCCTCGAGCCAGAACTCGCGGGGCAGCGACTTGTCGGCGATGTGCTTGTCGGTGTGGGGCTTGACCGAACGCTCCAGCCACTGCTGGACGGAGGCTCGGAAGTCCTCGTGGTCTTCCTCGTAGATGTCGCGCTTCAGCATGCCCCGGAGTCTACGACGCCGCGGTTACTCAGTGGTAACCCATGTTTCAAATCGGCAGGGCCAAAACGGCAGAGCCAAAACGGCAGAGCCAAACCCGCGGAGCCAAACCCGCGGAGCCAAACCCGCGGAGCCAGAACCGCAGAGCCAAACCCGCGGAGTCAGCGATTGATCCGGACCGGCGTACGCCACGCCACCACCAGCAGCGGCAGCGAGACGACCAGCCCGACGACGAAGACGACGTGCAGGGCAGGCGCGAGCACGGAGGCCGGCAGCGCCTCGAGCGCAGGCACCTCTCCCCCGGCGTACTCCCTCCTGACCAGCCCGTTCGCGACCGCGCCGAAGAGCGCGACACCCAGCGCCGAGCCCACCGAGCGGGCGAACATGTTGGACCCGGTCGCGACCCCGCGGACCTCCCAGTCGACGGACGAACCGGCGGCGACGACCCCAGGGTTGACCGACCAGCCGAACCCGAGACCGAGCACGAAGCACGGGATCGCAAGATGCCAGAACGACGAGTTCTCACCGACGGTCGTCAGCACCAGCCCGCCCGCGATGACCAGCAGCGCACCGAGCGTGACCGCCAACCGGAACCCTCTCGAGAGGTAGATCCGGCCGGCGGTCGAAGCCGCGATCGGCCAGCCGATGCTCATCCCGGCCAGGGCGAACCCGGCCACCACCGCCGAGTGACCGAGCACGGTCTGGGCATAGAGCGGGACGTACGTCGTCAGCCCGAGCATCACGACGCCGACGACCAGGCTGGCGGCGTTGGCCGGGGCGAGGACTCGGTGGCCGAAGACCCACGGCGGCAGCACCGGATCCGCCGCCCGCCGCTCCACGAACCAGAAGGCGACCAGTGCCGCGACGCCGATCCCGAAGATGACGTACGACGTCGGCGATGCCCAGGCCCAGGCGTGGCCGCCTTCGAGCAGCCCGAGCAGCAGCGCGATCCCGCCGACCGTCAGCAGTCCCGCGCCGGCCCAGTCGATGGACGTTGTCGGGGCCGGCTTCCTGGTCTCGTGGAAGTGCCGCAGCAGCCACAGCGCGACCGCCCCGACCGGCAGGTTGATCAGGAAGATCAGCCGCCAGTCGAGGTAGTCGGCGAAGAGGCCGCCGAGCGTCGGGCCGACGATCGCGGCGGTGGCCCAGACCGAGGCGACGTACGAGGTCGCGACCGCCCGCTCCTCCATCGTGTAGATGTCGGAGACGATCGTCATCGACATCGGCTGGATCGCGCCGGCGCCGATGCCCTGGATCGCCCGGAAGACGATCAGCGAGGTCAGCGACCAGGCCAGCCCGCACAGCAGCGAGCCGACCAGGAACGCCACGATCCCGGCGATCATCACCGGCTTGCGCCCCAGCCGGTCGGCGACTTTGGCATAGAGCGGTGTGGTCACCGCCGTCGCCAGCACGTAGATCGAGAAGAGCCACGGGAACTGCTCGAACCCGCCGAGGTCCCTCACCACGCTCGGCACCGCGGTCGCCAGGATCGTCATGTCGATCGCGACCAGGCTGAGCGAGACCATCACCGC
>NZ_JBOHDN010000213.1:0-11031 GCF_050699375.1 Nocardioides sp.
TGCTGATCGTCGGGGCGGCGCTGGCGATCATGATCGCGGCGTCGGTCTTCTCGAGGCGGACGGGGGTCGCGGCGCCGCTGCTGCTCGTCGGGCTGGGGATCGGGGCGAGCTATCTGCCCGGTGCCCCGCCGATCGAGCTCGATCCGGAGCTGGTGCTGGCCGGCGTACTGCCGCCGTTGCTCTACTCCGCCGCGGTCAACCTCCCGGTGATCGACTTCCGGCGGAACCTCCGGCTGATCACCTGGCTCTCGATCGTGATGGTGATCGTCTCGGCACTGGTGATCGGGGCGGTGGTGCACCTGCTGTTCCCGGCGATCTCCTTTCCGCTCGCGGTCGCGCTCGGTGCGGTCGTCAGCCCGACCGACGCGGTGGCGGCGACCGCTGTCGGGCGCCGGGTCGGGCTGCCGCCCCGGGTGATGACGATCCTGGAGGGCGAGAGCCTGGTCAACGACGCCTCCGCCCTCGTCGTGCTCCGGACGGCCGTCGCGGGGATCGCGGCGACCAGCTCGTTCTCGATCGGACGTACGGCCCTGGAGTTCGGCTGGGCGGTGGTCGGGGCGATCGTGATCGGCGGGGTCGTCGGATGGATCACCGTGCTGCTCCGCCAGCGTCTGGACGACCCCGTCCTCAACACCACGATCTCGCTGGTCGTGCCCTTCCTGGCGTACTTCCCGGCCGAGGAGCTGCACGCCTCCGGCGTGCTCGCCGTGGTGGTGGCCGGGCTGGTGACCGGCGCGCTCGGCAGCCACCGGTTCAGCGCGCGCGATCGGCAGACCCAGGCGACCACCTGGACGACGTTCAGCTTCATCCTGGAGAGCGTCGTGTTCCTGGCGATGGGCTACCAGGTGCCCCAGCTCGTTGGTGCCGCCCAGGGCGAGACCACGCTCGGCGAGATGGCCGGGCTCGTCCTGGTCGTCCTCGTGCTGCTCGTCGTGCTGCGGTTCGGTGGGCTCGCCGGCCCGGCGCTGCGCGACCGTCGCTCGAACCAGAGCGAGCACGTACGCGCCCGGCTCGACCAGTTCGAGGTGCACCTCGACTCGATGACACCGGCCGATGATCGGGAGGACAGCCGGATCTCCTCCGCTCGGCGTCGCCTGGCGCGCAGCCGCGCCGACATCGAGTTCGAGGAGCGCGAGCCGATCACCTCGCGCGGCTTCCTGACCATCGGGTGGGCCGGCATGCGTGGCGTCGTCACGGTCGCTGCCGCCCAGACCATCCCGCACGGCACCTCGCACCGCGCGACCGTCGTCCTGGCGGCGTTCCTGGTCGCGCTGATCACCTTGGTGCTCTTCGGCCTCACCCTTCCCGCCGTGATCCGGCGGATGCGCTTCTCCCCCGAGAGCGCCGAGGACAGGCACGACGCCTTCCGCTCGCTGCTGCGCCACGTCGGTGAGTCGGCGATCGACGAGCTCGGACCGCTGGAGTCCCAGACCATCGACGGTGAGCCGATCGACCCGAAGCTGGTGACGAAGCTGAAGGACCGCATCCTTCCGCAGGTCCTGGCGGGCGTACGCGAGGCGCCCAGGTTCCGTCCGGCGGTGAAGGAGCAGACGCTGATCCTGCAGTCGCGCTACCTGGAAGCGATGCGCGCCGCCCTCGCCTCCGAGCGCAGCATCGGTGCCTACAGCTCCCACACCTACCGGAAGGTCGAGGCGATGCTCGACGACATGGAGAAGCGGCTCGATGCGAGCTGAGCCCGTGGACGGGCGCCGGACGGTTACCTCGGCGCCTGCTGGCCCGTCATCACCATGACGGTGCTCGCGCGAGGAAGGTGACCACATGACCGGATCAGGTCCACATGAAGCAACGGCGGAGGCCTTCGAGCAGCAGCGCGAGCGCTTGGTGGCGGTCGCCTACCGCATGCTCGGGTCCAGGGCGGACGCCGAGGACGCGGTGCAGGAGGCGTGGATCCGGCTGGCGCGGCAGGACGGGGCCTCGATCGACAACCTGGCCGGCTGGCTGACCACCGTGGTGGGGCGGGTCTGCATCGACGTGCTCCGCTCGCGCAAGACCCGGCCGGAGCTGTCGTACGAGGACCGGCTGCCCGAGCTCGTCGTAGCCGTCGACGCCGGAGCGGCACCCGAGGACGACGCGATGCTCGCCGAGTCGGTCGGGCTGGCACTGCTCGTCGTGCTCGAGTCCCTCACGCCCACCGAGCGGCTGGCGTTCGTCCTGCACGACATGTTCGCGGTGCCCTTCGCCGAGATCGGCGAGATCATCGGCCGGTCCACCGACGCGACCAAGATGCTCGCCAGCCGGGCCCGCCGGAAGGTGCAGGGCACACCGCAGCCGCAGGAGGAGCCTCGGCGCCAACGCGCCGTGGTCGACGCCTTTCTCGCCGCGGCACGGAACGGGGACTTCGAAGGGCTCGTCACCCTGCTCGATCCGAACGTGACCTGGCGGACGTACCACCCGAAGGGCGTGCTGACCAGGGTCGGTGCGGCCGAGGTGGCCGAACCGGTGCTGCGCGGCGCCCGCTCGATGACCGCGGCGCTGCCGGTCCGCGTCAACGGCGAGCCCGGGTTCGTGGCCTGGGGCGCCAACGGCAAGGTGCTCGGCCTGGTGGCGTGCACGGTGGTCGAGGGCCGGATCGTCGAGCTGTTGACCGTGAGCGACCGCAAGCGCCTCGACGCCTTGGATCTGCCCCCGCGACCCGAATAGGGCGCCCCTCGTCACCCCGGGTTGTTACCTCTTGAAGAACTTCTTCGTCGTAGTGGTGCAAGCATCCGAAGACGAAGGAGACCCCTTGAACACTGCACTGTGGATCGTCGCCGGCCTGATGGCCGCCATCTACCTGCTCTCCGGTTTCGGGAAGCTGTTGGTCCCCAGGGAGAGGATGGCCACGATGGGCGACGCCTCGCGCTGGGTCCTCGACTTCCGACCCAGCACCCTCAAGGCCATCGGAGGACTCGAGATCCTCGGCGCCATCGGTCTGATCCTGCCCGCCCTGCTCGACATCGCGCCGATCCTGGTGCCGCTGGCGGCGAGTGGGCTGACGCTGATCATGGTCGGTGCCGTGATCCTACGGATCCGCCGTGGCGAGAGGAAGGCCGCGCTGGTGGACGCGACCTACCTCGCCCTGACCGCTTTCGTGGCGATCGGCCGCTTCGCATGGGTCCCCTTCACCGGCTGATCAGCCCGACTCCCGGCGGGTCACACCGTCTCGAACCCCGCCATCATCGCCATGTCCTCGTGCTCCAGGTTGTGGCAGTGGATGAGGAACCGGCCGGCATACCTCTCGAATCTCACCCGAACCCGGACGGCCTCGTAGGGGCGTACGTCGACGGTGTCCTTCCAGCCGAGGTCCATCGGTCCAGGGCCGTGGTTGCCGCGCCGCAGCACCTGGAAGGGCGAGAGATGTACGTGGACGGGGTGGTGCGCGTCGGTGAAGAACTCCCATATCTCGCTGGAGCCCAACGGCACCTGAGCCTGGGGGACCGATGGGGCGAAGGGCTTGCCGTTGATCCCCCAGCCCTTGCGCCCGTGCACGCTCTCCCGACGGAAGTGCCACCTGCGGACGACTGCGCCGTCGGGCTTCTCGGGTTCGGGTACGTCCGCGAGCTTCGTGGGAAGCCGGACGTCGTCGGCCGCGCGCCGGGCGATGCGAAATCGCATCACCTGCGCGGTCCGGCCGGTGCCGAGACCGTTGCGCAGCTCCACGGTCGTCCCGGGCGCGAGCGACCGGAAGTCGACGACGACGTCGAACCGCTCGGCTGAGGCCATCGTGATCTCGTCGTGGTCGACGGGCTCGGCAAGCAGGCCACCGTCGGAGCCGATCTGGGTGAGCTTCACGGGTTGCCCGTCCTCGGTGCGCAGGCTCAGCGCGTAGCGCCGCGCGTTGGAGGCGTTGAGCAGCCGCAGCCGATACTGCGCCGCGTCGACCTCCGCCTCCGGCCACGGAGCACCGTTGACGAGGATCACGTCGCCGAGCACGCCGGCCATGTATCGGTCCTCCACCCCGGGCTCACCGAGGAGCTCCGGGTCGAGCGCGGGATAGCGAAGCGAGCCGTCCTCGGCGAAGGACCGGTCGGCGATCATCAGCGGGATCTCGCGCTCTCCTCGCGGCAGCGCGAGCGCGTCCTCCTCGTCGTCCCGGATGATGTGGAACCCGGCGAGCCCGCGCCACACCTGTGGACCGGTGAAGTCCATCCGATGGTCGTGATACCAGAGCGTCGCGGCGGGCTGCTCGAGCGGATAGCGATAGTCCCGTTTCCCGGTCCTGACCTGCGCCTTCGGGTCGGCCATCGGGTCCTGCCCACCGCTGTGGTCGCTGCTGTGGCCGCTGCCGTGGTCGGCGTGATGGGCGCGGCGCGTCTCGAAGCCGGGCGGCACCAGCAGATCCGTCGGCCAGCCGTCGCTCTCGGCAGGCGTGTGCCCGCCGTGCAGGTGCGTCGCGGTCGGCAGCGCGAGGGAGTTGGTGTGACGTACGGTCACCGCCTGACCGCGGCGGGTCTCCAGGGTCGGCCCCGGAAAGACCCCGTCGTACGTCATCATCTCGGTCCTCAGCCCGGGCAGGATCTCGACCGAGGCGGTGCGCTGCGCGATCTCGATCGTCCCGCCCGCAGGACGCTTGACCGGCGGCAACGGCAACGGCGCCTCGTACGCCTTCGGCAACCGTGCCGCGCTGCGCAGGATCCGCCCGGTCTGCTCGGGGGCCTCGCCGCACGAGGCCAGCGTCCCCGCAGCCGGTGTCGCCAGGGCCGCACCGAGGAGCGTGCGTCGCTTCAACCTCATTGCCGGGCCTCCCGGGGACGGCCGGCGCCGCGGCGCAGCGCCGCGATGGCCAGGAACACCGAGATGCCGACGGTGAGGACGCCGAGGGGCACGTGCCACTCGAGGACGCGGGTGTAGCCGAGGGTCGCCTGGACATGGACGAGGAGGAAGAGCGCGATCGACCACCCGAGGAACCACCAGCGACCGCGCATCGCGACGACGGCGCCCGCGGCGACCACCAACGGGATGCTGAGCGCTTGCAGGAACGCGGCGCCGGCGGAGTGAAGTCCCAGGGACTCGAAGGTGCCGGCGAAGTAGGAGCCGATGAAGATCGGCTGCCCGATCGCGAGGAGCGCTTGCAGGACCGCGACGGCTCGGAAGCAGACGAGGCTGACGCGGGGTCGTCGCTCGCGAGGCACGGGAGCGGGTGCGGTCGGGGTCTCGGTGGTCACATCTCGACAATAGGTAGCCGAGGTACGTATGCCATCGGGTGATCCCCTGAGATGGCTCGAGGGTCGCCGGGGTCAGCCCTGGTTGGAGAAGACCTCGTCGCGAGCAGTGTCGAGACCGATCTGCAGGGCGCCGCGGAGAACTGGGTCGCCGGAGATCTCGGTGGCGACGACGGAGGGGACGTTGGGGCCGAGCCCGCCGATGGCCTTCTGCACGCGGTCGGCCAGAACCGCTCCGCCGGCGCGCCCGATCTCGCCCGAGAGCACGCACAGCTCGGGGTCCAGCACGACGCAGATGCCCGCGAGCCCGAGGGCCAGCCTCCTGGCCAGGTCGTCGAGGAACGGCTCGCCTTCGGGGTCGCCCGCAACGGCCGCCCGTAAGCAGTCGACACCGCTGCCGCGCATGCCGAACGCGCGGGCGAGGGTGTCCATCGCCTCGACACTGACCAACGACTGGAACGCGGCATGCTGCGGACTGTCGGTCCCGTGCGGAGTCGATGTGCCGGGGACCGCCAGGTAGCCGATCTCGCCCGCACCGCCGCCGGCGCCGCGGTGGAGCCGGCCGTCGACGATCACGGCGAGACCGAGGCCCCGGTCGATCCAGGCGAGCACCGAGTCCTTGACGCCGTGCGACGCGCCGAGCGACTGCTCGGCGAGGCCGGCGAGGTTGACGTCGTTCTCGATCAGTATCGGTCGCCGGAAGCTGCGGCGGAGCTCCTCCAGGACGCCCGCCCGCCAGTCCGGCAGGTCGTTGGCGAAGCGGATGTCTCCGGTTCGCGGGTCGATCATGCCGGGCGTACCGATCGAGAGGCAGCGAAGCTGCGACACGGTGATGCCGGCGCTGCGGGTGGCGTTGGCGACGGTGCCGCGTACGGCCTCGACCGGGTCGGAGGCCTCGTGCGGGTCGAGGGAGCCGGTGGCCAGCTCGGTGCCGGTGATGTCGGCGACCGATGCGGTGATCCGGTCGGGCCCGATGTGGAGGGCCGCGACGTAACCGGCCGACGGGACCACCCCGTAGAGCGCCGCGTTGGGACCGCGTCCGCCCTGCTGGGAGCCGACGACCTCGACAAGCCCGCGCTCACCCAGCCGCGTCAGCAGCTGGCCCGCGGTCACCTTCGAGAGGCCGACGAGCTCGCCGAGCCTCGTCTTCGTCACCGGGCCGTTCGCGAGCATCAGATCGAGCGCCGCGCGGTCGTTGGTGTCGCGGATCAGGTGTGTCTTCGGGGCTCTCGACAACGGTGACGCTCCTTTCGCAGCGGACGGTGACTTTCAGAAAACAAACCTAACAATTACGGAACCCGCGACGGCGCATGTCCATTTTGGGTCTAGACGATAACTGTAAAGGAACCTTACAGTGGGGCTTCCATCGCCATCCATCTCAACCCCCTCAAGGAGTTTGGAATGCGTACTACAACGAAGATCGCCGTTCTCGGCGGGATCTTGCTGGCGCCCGTCCTGGCCATGCTGCCGACGAGCCCCGCAAGTGCGCACGGCTACATCTCAGACCCGCCCAGCCGACAGGCACAGTGTGCCGCCGGCACCGTCGAATGCGGGGACATCAAGTACGAACCGCAGAGTGTCGAGGGTCCGAAGGGACTGACCAGCTGCTCCGGCGGCAACTCGAGGTTCGCCGAGCTCGACGACGACTCGAAGGGCTGGCAGGCCACACCGGTCGGCCAGTCCCAGGCCTTCACCTGGTCGCTGAGCGCCCAGCACGCCACCAGCACCTGGCAGTACTTCATCGGTGACACCAAGATCGCCGAGTTCGACGAGGGCGGCGCCCAGCCGCCGGCCACCGTCGAGCACCAGGTCGACTTCGGGTCGTTCACCGGCCGCCAGAAGGTCCTCGCGGTGTGGAACGTCGCCGACACCGCCAACGCCTTCTACGCCTGCATCGACGTGAACATCGGCGGCTCGGCCGCGGACCCGGAGGACCCGGCGCCGGTGGCGGGCGAGTTCCCGGTCAGCGAGGAGCAGTTCAACCAGCTCTTCCCCAACCGGAACCCCTTCTACACCTACTCCGGCCTGATCGAGGCGCTCAGCGCCTACCCGGAGTTCACCAACACCGGTGACGACACGGTCCAGAAGCAGGAGGCGGCCGCGTTCATCGCCAACGTCGCTCACGAGACCGGCGACCTGCAGTACGTCGTGGAGCAGAACGAGGCCAACTATCCGCACTACTGCGACCCGAACCAGTCCTACGGCTGCCCGGCCGGCACCGACCAGTACTACGGCCGTGGACCGGTCCAGCTGAGCTGGAACTTCAACTACAAGGCTGCCGGGGACGCTCTCGGGATCGACCTGCTCAACAACCCCAGCCTGGTCGCCACCGATCCGGCGGTCGCCTGGAAGACCGGTCTCTGGTACTGGAACACCCAGAACGGTCCGGGCACCATGACGGCCCACGCCGCGATGGTCAACGGCGCCGGCTTCGGTGAGACCATCCGCTCCATCAACGGATCCATCGAGTGCGACGGTGGCAACCCTGGCCAGGTCCAGAGCCGCGTCGACAACTACACCGAGGTCACCGGTCTGCTCGGGGTCGACCCGGGTGGGAATCTTTACTGCTGAAGCGGAGCCCGAAGCGATAGGCACTGCTGAAGCGGAGCCCGAAGCGATATGAACTGCTGAAGCGGAGCCCGAAGCCAGTTGGCCCCGCTGCACACCCGGCGGCGTACGCAGACCACACCTGCGTACGCCGCCGGCGGCCGTTTTGTGAGGACCGCCCAAAGAGATTCTGGTTCTCTGCCGATGCCGCTCGGCGACGTTACCGTCGAGTATCAACTGGACCCCGGACACTCCGGGGCCAGATGACGAAGGAGCTGGCTCGGTGCTCAGATCACTTCACCTTCGAATCGCCGCGGTTGCCGCGGCCCTGTCTCTCCCCCTCCTCGGTGCGGTCGCACCGGCTCAGGCGGAGACCTACCAGCGAGGCCCGGACCCAACGGCCTCGAGCGTTCTGGACCACGGAACGTTCGCTCTCTCCACGACCTCGGTCTCCTCAGCCGTCGCCGGCTTCGGCGGCGGAACGATCTACTACCCCAGCTCCACCAGCGAGGGGACGTACGGCGGTGTCGTGCTCGCCCCTGGGTTCACGGCCTCGTCGTGGATGTATGACTCCGTCGCGCGGCGGGTGGCCTCACACGGGTTCGTCGTGTTCGCGATCGACACCAACAGCACCTGGGACCAGCCGGACAGCCGCGGCACCCAGATCCTCGCCGCGGTCGACTACCTGAAGGAGGATGCCTCCTCCTCGGTCGCCTCGCGTCTGGACGAGTCCCGGATCGCGGTCTCCGGCCATTCCATGGGCGGCGGTGGCACGCTCTCCGCGGCGGTGCGGAACTCGACGCTCAAGGCGGCGGTCGCGCTGCAGCCCTGGCACACCGACAAGACCTGGTCCGAGATCCGGATCCCGCTGATGATCATCGGCGCGGAGGAGGACGGAACCGCGCCGGTCGCCTCCCACTCCATCCCCTTCTACAACTCGGCCACCGGAGCTCGGGAGAAGGCGTACGGCGAGATCAACGACGCCGGCCACCTCATCGCCAACACCGACGACGACTGGCAAGGGCGCCTGTTCGTCACCTGGCTGAAGAGGTACGTCGACGAGGACACGCGCTACTCGCAGTTCCTGTGCCCGGCGCCGACCTCGTCCAACCTGTCCGACTACCGCCACACCTGCCCGGACTGATCCTTTCGGCCCGGACGTACGAGATCGGACCGGCCACCTCCCAGCTCGGGGGAGGTGGCCGGCTCCAAGAGATCGCGCGGGCGGGGTCGCCTGCTACGCGCCGCGATAGGGGCGCGCTGGCTGCGTTGTCGCCTCTCGACGGTGCAACCAGACGGCCTTCGAGGCTCCGCCTTGCCATCGCACCCGTCTCGCGACGCTCGCGACGACGCCCCCACCCGCGCGGTCTCTTGTGCCCGGCGTTAGAGGATGGGGGCATGACCGGAAATAGTGGAAACGGCGGAGCCAGCTCAGGAATCCGCGTCGCCTCGCTGGAGGACATCCCCGAGGGCGAGGGCATCGCCATCTCCTCGGACATCACCGGCACCGAGGACGACATCGCCATCCTGCGCGACGAGGACGGCAGCTGCTGGGCCCTCAACGACACCTGCACGCACGAGACCGCGTCGCTGGCCGAGGGGTGGGTCGAGGACGGCGACGTCGAGTGCCCCCTGCACTCCTCGAAGTTCAACCTCAAGACCGGCAAGGTCGACGGGCTCCCCGCCACGCGGGACACCGTCGCGCACCGAGTAGAGGTGCGCGACGGCGAGGTCTACCTGTTCCCGAGCGGAACCGATCGGCAGAACCCCGGCGAGAGGCCGTGACGGTCTCGTCGGTCGTCGTCGTCGGTGGCGGGATCGCAGGAGTCTCCACGGTCGCGGAGCTGCGGAAGAGCGGGTACGCCGGTGAGCTGACCCTGGTCTCGCGGGACGGCTTCCCCTATGACCGCCCGCCGCTGTCCAAGGCGTACCTGGCGGGCGAGAAGCCGCTCGATGCCATCGCGCTGCAGCGTCCGGACTGGTACGCCGAGCAGCGGATCACGCTCGTCGGGGGTGCTGACGCCGTCTCGGTGCGCCCGGACGCCGGAGAGGTCGAGTTGGCGGACGGACGGGTGCTGAGGGCCGACCGGATCGTGCTGGCCACAGGTGGTCGGGCGATTTTGCCCGCGATCGCTCGGGTACGACGGGACGTTTCGGTCGGTCTACCGATGGGTAACGGACAGGATCGTCCCGTCGTATCTCCCATCCACGTGCTGCGGGATGTCGCCGACGCCGACCGGCTGCGTACGCAACTGGTGCCTGGGGCGCGGTTGCTGATCGTCGGTGCGGGCCTGATCGGCGCGGAGGTCGCCTCGACCGCGCGCGGGCTCGGGTGCGAGGTCGTGCTGGTCGACCCGCTCGATCCGCCCCTTGCCGCTGCGGTCGGGATCGAGGTGGCGAGGTGGCTGCACGGTCTGCACGCCGCCCACGACGTGGAGACCGTGACGACCGCCGTCGAGGCGTTGATGGCGACATCGACCGGCATCGCCGCGCAGCTGAAGGGTGAGCGGGACTCACGCGAGTTCGACGTCGTGCTGCTGGCCGTCGGCCTGGTCCCCGAGACCGGACTGGCCGAGGCCGCGGGACTGGAGACATCTCGCGGCATCGTCGTCGATGAGGTCCAGGTGACCAGCCATTCCTCGGTGCTCGCGGTCGGAGACTGTGCCCGCCTCCGCGACCATCACCGCGCCGAGCACTGGGAGGCCGCCCACCTGGATGGCGCCCGGGCGGCAGCGACGATCCTCGAGATCGCGCCCCCGCCCGCCACCGCGCCGTGGTGGTGGTCGGACCGTTATGGCCTCCATCTCGAAGGCGTCGGCGAGATGCGGACGCCCGACGCGGAGCACGAGAGCGTCGTACGCGGCGTGGTCGGCGAGCCGCCCTTCTCCGTGTTCACACTGCGCGGGGAGCGTGTCGTCGGCGCCGTCTCGGTCGACGACCCCAACGCCGTGCGCGCGGCACGACGGATGATCGACCGAGCAGTCGGCGTACGAGCTGTTGACCTTGCCGATCCGAGCACGGACCTGCGAAAGCTGCTGCGCGGAGCCCGGTAGCGAGCCAGGTGCCACATTCCCGCCATGGCGGGAAACTGCTGGGTGATCGGCGGTAACCCGTCGGCACTTTCCCGCCATGGCGGGGAACTGCTGGGCGATCGGCGGTAACCCGTCGGCACATTCCCGCCAAGGCGGGGAACTGCTGGGCGATCGGCGGTAACCCGCCCGCACTTTCCCGCCATGGCGGGGAACTGTTGGGTGATCGGCGGCGACGCGCCCGCACTTTCCCGCCATGGCGGGAAACAGCTCCCCGCCGCCCGGCAGCGCGC
>NZ_JBOHDN010000214.1:0-1625 GCF_050699375.1 Nocardioides sp.
GGGATCGGTGGCTGGGGCTCGCGCCGCAAGCCGATGGCGCTGGTGCGCGAGATCCTGCGCAGCGACATCACCGACCTCACCGTGGTCGCCTTCGGCGGCCCCGACGTCGGGCTCCTGGCTCGCGCCGGCAAGATCCGCAAGCTGGTCTACGGCTTCGTCTCGCTCGACTCGATCCCGCTCGACCCCAACTTCACCCGCGCCCGCGAGCGCGGCGAGATCCCGGAGACGAGCGAGTACGACGAGGGCATGTTCGTGGCCGGGCTCAAGGCGGGCGCCAACCGGCTCTCGTTCCAGCCGATCCGCGCCGGCCTCGGCAGCGACGTACTGGCGATGAACCCCGACCTCAGGACCGTGAAGTCGCCCTACGACGACGAGGAGTACGTCGCCGTCCCCGGCCTCCGCCTCGACGTCTCACTCATCCACCTCAACCGCGCGGACGCCGCCGGCAACGGGCAGTATCTCGGCCCCGACCCCTACTTCGACGACCTCTTCGCGATGGCCGCCGACACCACGATCATGTCCGTGGAGCAGGTCGTCTCGACCGCTGATCTCACCGCCAAGGCCCCGCCGCAGACGCTCCTGGTCCCCCGGATCTTCGTGAACCACGTCGTCGAGACCCCGAGCGGCGCACACTTCACGCTCTGCGAGCCCGACTACGGCCGCGACGAGGCCTTCCAGAAGAAGTACGCCGCGGCAGCCAAGTCCGACGAGGACTGGGCCGCGTTCGAGCAACGGTTCCTGTCCGGCGACGAGTCCGCCTACCAGGCAGCGGTCGAGCAGCTCCAGAGCGAAGGAGACACCAAGTGACCATCACGACCGATCAGGTGACCGCGACCCGCGCCGACGTCTGCGTCGCCGCCGTCTCCGACGCCTTCAAGGACTCCGGCGAGGTGCTCGCCCACGCCGTCGGGATCGTCCCGGCGATCGGCGTACGTCTCGCCAAGGCCACCCACACCCCCGAGCTCGCGCTCAGCGACGGCGAAGCCTTCATGATGTCCGAGGCTCCCCCGCTGCTGAAGACCGCTGCCGCCGGTGGCACCCCGGAAGCATGGGTCCCCTTCCGCAGCATCTTCGACATCGTCGCCAGCGGCCGCCGGCACTCGATGATGGGCGCCAGCCAGATCGACAGGCACGGCAACCAGAACATCTCCTCGATCGGCGACTGGCGTCAGCCGAAGCGGCAGCTGATCGGCGTACGCGGCGCTCCGGGCAACACCGTCAACCACCGCGTCGACTACTGGGTCGCCAAGCACTCCGCCCGGATCTTCGTCGACCAGGTCGACGTCACCAGCGGCGTCGGCAACGACCGCGCCACCGGCTCCGCCGCGAAGTATCACGACCTCGGCGTCATCGTCACCAACCTCGCCGTCTTCGGCTACGACGAGTCCGGCCTGATCAAGGTCAACTCCATCCACCCCGGCGTCACCCCCGAAGAGCTCCAGGACGCGACCGGCTTCGAGATCGACGCCGCCAGCGCTCCCCTCACCCGGGAGCCGACCCCGGATGAGCTGGCGATCATCGAGGCGGAGGACCCCAAGGGCCTCCGCTTCAAGGAAGTCCCCTAACCGTCCCGCCGAGTCGGCTCGTCCTCACCGAGATCCGTGCCGAGTCGGCGCGTCATGACG
>NZ_JBOHDN010000215.1:0-33793 GCF_050699375.1 Nocardioides sp.
GTGCTGCCCGGAGTGCGCTCTACCGCACCTCTGGCAGCACACCGCGGGCTACAAGGTAGGCGGCGCGGGTGGCATCGAGGAAGGCTGCTCGCAGGCCGTTTTGCTCTAGGGCTCCCAGTGCGGCGGCGGTCGTGCCGCCCGGGCTGGTTACCTGCTCGCGAAGGAGCGCCGGATGCGTGCCGCTCTTGAGCAGCTCGGCGGAGCCGGCCAGGGTCTGGATGACGAGGGTGGTCGCGTCGTCCCTGGTCAGACCCAGGTGGACGCCTGCTTCGATCCAGGCCTCGGCGACCAGGAAGACGTACGCCGGGCCGGAGCCGCTGATCGCGGTGACCGCGTCGATCTGCGACTCGGGCACGGTGACCACCTTGCCGACCGCGCCCATCAGATCGGCCGCGGTCGCGACCGCCTCCGGCGTCGCCTTGGCACCGCCAGCCACGGCGGACATGCCTTCGCCGACCAGGGCCGGCGTGTTGGGCATGACCCGCACGACCGAGACGCCATCGGGGACGGCCGGCTCCATCGCGGAGGTCGGGACGCCGGCGGCCAGCGAGACCACCGTGGTGCCCACCCGCAGCGAGCCCGCGATCGACTGCAGCACGGGCACCACGCCGTACGGTTTCACGCCCAGCACCACCACGTCGGCCTCGGCCACGGCGTCGGTGGCGGGGAGCGTGCGGATGCCGTGCTTCTCGCGGAGCGCCGCCGCCTGCTCCTCGCGCGCCTCCACGACGACGACGGACTCAGGGGCGTGGCCCGCCGCGAGAAGACCGGCGAGGACCGCCCCGCCCATGTTGCCTGCACCGATGATCGCGATGGTCATGCTGGCCAGTCTGTCAGAGCGGACGACCTGCACGAATCAGCCCCCACGCGACCCAAGCAACTGCTAGGTTTCGATACCCACACCCGTAAGATGCCGCTGGTCACCGGGAGGCCACATGCGCTTCAGACGTACGTCCCTGCTTGCTGTGGTCGCCCTCGCGGCGACGGTCGCGATGGTGGGTCCAGCACCTGCCGAGGCGGAGGATCCGGCGCCCCGGCTGCCATCGCCGGAGTCCGAGGTCAATGTGACGGGCGAGCCGTTCAAAGGCACCGCTCCGGACGGCACGGTGCAAGGGGTGATCGACGCCCACAGCCACATGTTCATGCAGGACGGGATCGGCGGGGCGGCGGTGTGCGGAAAGGCCTGGTCGTCCGCGGGGATCGCGGACGCGCTCAAGGACTGCCCCTCCCACGGGATCGCCGGGGAGACCGCGCTGCTGGAGAACCTCACCCGCTCGGGCAGCCCGTTCGGCTTCCACGACACCACCGGCTGGCCGTCGTTCGCCGACTGGCCCGCCTACGACTCGCTGACCCACCAGCAGATGTACTACCGCTGGGTCGAGCGTGCTTGGCGAGCCGGCCAGCGGACGCTGGTCGTGCAGCTGACCAGCAACAAGGCGCTGTGCGCGATCAACCCGGGAACCCACCAGTCCTGCGACGAGATGACCGCGGTGCGGAGACAGGCCCAGGATGCGTACGACACCCAGGCCTTCATCGACGAGCAGTACGGCGGCGAGGGGAAGGGCTGGTACCGGATCGTCACCGACGCGGGGCAGGCGCGCGAGGTGATCGAGGACGGCAAGCTGGCCGTGGTGCTCGGCGTGGAGACCTCCGAGCCGTTCGGCTGCTCCCAGAAGCTGCGGCTGCCCTCGTGCACCCGTGCCAACATCGATGCGGGGCTCGACGAGCTGAAGTCGCTCGGGGTCTCGTCGATATTCCTGTGTCACAAGTTCGACAACGCGCTGTGCGGGGTCCGCTACGACGAGGGTGCCACCGGGCTGCTGATCAACGCCGGGCAGTTCCTCACGACGGGGACGTTCTGGACGCCGAAAGCCTGCGATCCCGACCAACCGCACGACAACAACCCACGGCTGGTCGACCGGCCCGACGAGCTCGACTGGCTGCCGCAGCCGCCGATCTATCCCGAGGGCACCGTCTGCAACCCCTACGGCCTCTCCGGCCTGGGCGAGTACGCCCTCAAGGGGCTGATCAAGCGGGGAATGATGGTCGAGGTCGACCACATGAGCGCCAAGGCCGCCGACCGGGCCCTCGACATCCTCGAGGAGGCCGACTACCCCGGTGTGCTGGCCAGCCACTCCTGGATGGACGAGCGCTACCTCGACCGGCTCTACGCGCTCGGCGGCTTCTCGACGATCTACGGCCACAGCACCGACCAGTTCCTGGCGGAGTACGCCCGCACCGCGCCGATCCGTGACCGCCACGGCGCGGGCATCGGGTTCGGCTTCGACATGAACGGCTTCGGCGGCACGCCCGGACCGGCGAAGACGCAGGTCAGCTACCCGTTCCAGAGCATCATCGGTGACTCGGTGATCGACCGTCAGGTCACCGGCCAACGGATCTGGGACTACAACACCGACGGCGTCGCCCACTACGGGATGATCCCCGACTACCTCGAGGACCTACGCCTCACCGGCGGTCAGGACGTCATCGACGACATCGTCCGCGGCCCCGAGTCCTACCTGCGTACGTGGGCGGGGGCCCAGGCCGCCGCCGACTGAGCCGGCTCGTCCTGACCAGAACCAGCGCCGAGCCGGAGGGCACCTTCGGTGACTGTGGAGTTTGAAGATCGTGGCTCGGTTCCGGTAGCGCTGTGACCGGGAACCGGGTCACGATGGTGTTGTCCGTCGTGGTCACAGGCCGACCGACTGTAGTGACGTTGATCCTGACGTCGAGCCTGGTTCGTGGAGGACTGCCGCGGGACCGTGGATTGTTGCCTTTGAGCACGTGTACCAGACTTCTGATCTTCGCATCCTCCCCGCGACGGACGCCTGGCCCCGAGAGTGGTTCCCGGGGCTTGACCAGGGAGAACACCGAAACGGGGTGGCGGGTATGGATGTGGTGCACGCGCGGTGTGCCGCGCTGGATGTGTCGAAGAGGGACGCGAAGGTGTGTGTGCGGCTGGCCCAGCCGGATGGTGGTGTCCAGGAGAGGGTCACGACCTGGGGTGCGATGACGCGTCAGATCATGGAGTTGCGTGAGCATCTGATCGCTCAGCAGGTCACGCGGGTGGTGATGGAGGCGACCGGTGACTACTGGAAGCCGTTCTACTACCTGCTCGAGGATGCCGGGTTCGAGCTGGTGTTGGCCAACGCGGCCCAGGTCAAGGCGATGCCGGGGCGTAAGAGTGATGTCTCCGATGCCCGCTGGTTGGCCGATCTGGCCGCGCACGGCCTGGTCCGGGCCTCGTTCGTGCCGCCCCCACCGATCCGGGAACTGCGGGACCTGACCCGGACCCGGGCCGCGTTGACCCGCGACCGGGCCCGTGCGATCACCCGACTGGAGAAGCTGTTGGAGGATGCCGGGATCAAGATCTCCTCGGTGGCCTCCCAGACGCTGACGGTCTCGACCCGGGAGATGATCGAGGCGCTGATCGCCGGTCAGCGCGACCCGAAGGTGCTCGCGGAGATGGCCAAGACCCGGCTGCGGGCCAAGATCCCACAGTTGCAGGAGGCGTTGATCGGCCGGTTCAACGACCACCATGCCTTCCTGGCCCGGACGCACCTGGCCATGATCGACGAGCTCGACCGGGCCATCGACCAGCTCGAGGAGCGGATCGAGGTGATGGTCGAGCCGTTTCGTACCTTCCTCGACCTGATCACCACCATCCCCGGGATCAGCACCACCGTGGCCGAGGTCGTCCTGGCCGAGACCGGTGGCGACTTGTCGGTGTTCCCGACCCCGGAACAGTTCTGCTCCTGGGCCGGTGTCGCCCCGGGCAAGAACCAGTCCGCCGGACGCACCAAACCCGCCCGGGCCAGACCCGGAGATCGACACCTCAAAGCCGCGATGGGCATCGCCGCGATGGCCGTGACCCGGGCCAACACCACCTACCTTGCTGCCCGCTACCGACGCATCGCCGTCCGCCGTGGCCCGATGCGGGCCATGGTCGCGACCCAGCGCGCGATGCTCACCGCGATGTGGCACATGGCCCATACCGGCGAGCTCTACCACGAGTTGGGCCCCGACCACTACGCCCGGCGGCGTCCCACCTACATCAAGAACCGAGCCATCCGACAACTCGAAACACTCGGCTTCGGCGTCACCCTCACCGAACTCCCACAAGCCAGCTGAGAGGACCGTGACTGGGTCTATCTACGTACCAGCCAGCTGAGAGGACCGTGACTGGGTCTATCTACGTACCAGTCGGCTCGTTATGACGAGCCGACTCGGCGTCGATCTGTGTCAGAACGAGCCGACTCGACCTCAGATGAGCCGTATCCGGCCATGAGGCTGGTGAGATCAGCCGTCGTCTTTCGGACGCCTCATCCAGCCGCCGCCGAACAGCGCCCAGAGGATGAGCACGGGCTGGAAGAACAGCCGGATCAACCGCTTGCTGTCGGTGTCCAGTCCGAACGCGTCGACGCCTTCGACGTATTGCGCGATGTTGCCGGGGAAGACAGCCACGAAGAACGCGGCGAGCAGCCCTCCGATGAGCCGCTTCTTGTTCGGCAGCGCGACGAAGGCCAGCCCGAGTCCGATCTCGACGACACCCGATCCGAGCACCGTCAGATCCTCGTCAACGGGGAACCAGTCGGGCACCTGCGCGCGGAACTCTTCTCGCTGGGTGCTCAGGTGCGCCACCCCGGCGCCCACCATCGCCACGCCCAGCAGCAGGCGCGCGGCGGTTCGAGCGATCGAGGTCATCGCCCCACTGTAGGAGAACGCGCACGAGATCGATGAGTTGGCCTCGATCGGGCAGGTCAGGCGCGTAGATCGGTGGTGAACCAGCCGGTGGTGAGGTCGATGGTCTCCTGCAGGTGTTCGACGAAGAGCTCGAAGTGGGTCTCCGGGATCTCGACCACGTCGAGAAGCCTGATGGGACTGAGCGCTTGGCGGGCGGCCGCCGCCGGGGTGATGGCGTCGGCCGCGGCGAGCACGGCGTGCACCCGCGTGCTGATAGTCGAAAGGTTCTCGGTGGGACGATACCTGGCAAGGTTCCACAGCGAGGCGAGGGTGACCTCGTTGCGATAGCTGGGGGCGTCGGCGGTCATCTGCTCCATCCATTCCCAGGCGCCGTCGCTCGTCATCACCGCGACGTCGCCCGGCTTGCCGGTGCTGGCGATCATCTGCGGCTCCGCCCCGGCGGCCATGCTCTTGGCGGCGTCCTCCACCGCGGCCATGAGCTCCGCGGGCTGGGCAGCGACGTCCAGGCCGGTGAAGGGGATGAGGACGACGGTCGATCGCACCCGGGGGTCGCCGGCGGCCAGCGCCAGGGCATGGCCACCGGACATGCTGGTGCCGAAGACGCCGAGGCGGGTGGCGTCGATGCCGTCGCGTGCGGCGAGATGGTCCAGGGCGTGACGGTAGGCGCGCTGCTGGGCGTCGAGATCCATGTGCTGGCGCGGTTCGCCTTCGCTGCCGCCGAAGTTCGCGTAGTCGAAGGTCAGAACGGCGATGCCGGCCTCTGCCAAGGAGGAAGAGTAGGCGGGCATGAGCATCTCCTTGACCCCGCCGAAGCCGGGTGCCATCGCCACCGCCGGCACGGGGCCGGTCGTGGTGTCGGGCAGGTAGAGATCGCCGGCCAGCTTCACGCCGTCGGAGTCGAAGGTCACCGTGGTCATGGTCATCGCGTGCTCCCGTGTGTATCGGCCCCATGGGCCGAGGGGCTCGTCGGTCGAGCTGCCAGCGAGCATAACCCGAACCTGAACTCAGGTTCGTGTTATGCTCGAAATTGGTCGAAGACAACGGGCACGATTGCGGAGGAACAGATGACGTCACCTGGACGACGTCCGGCACAGCAGGAGCGCAGCCGGATCACGGAACGCAAGATCCTCGACGCGGCGAGGCAGGAACTGGCCGATGGCGGCTGGGAGAACCTGGCCGTGGCACGGGTCGCCGCGGCAGGCGGAGTGTCGGTCGGCTCGGTCTACGACCGGTTCACCGACAAGGATGGCCTGGTCCACGCGGTCCAGCACGACGTACTGGACGAGGTAGACACGGACCTGCGCGAGACCTTCGCGCAGCTCACTGAACGCCCCGACATCCCACCGGCGCAGCTGGTGGCGGACGCGGTGCACGCACTCACCCTGCAGGTGGTTCGGCACGGCGCGGTGATGGGGCCGCTGCTCCTGCGGGCCGCTGCGGACCCCTCCCTACGGAAGCGCGGCAACGCGACCAGCGCCCGCGCGGAGGAGCTCTTCACCTCGCTGATACTCGACCGCGCCGACCAGCTCACCTGCCCCAACCCGGACGTGGCGGCACCCACGGCCTTCCGCTTGGTGTACAGCACCGTGATGTGGCAGGTCATCTTCGGACCCGGCGCCGGACAGCACTATCCGATCCCTGAAGACGTGCAGCTTCAGGAGCTCATCACGCTCTGCCAGACGTACCTCTTGCCCACTACCTGAAGGAGTCGCCATGATCGACTACGCGCCAACCGCCGCCGACCGCGCCCCGATGCCCGGGACCTACTCCGCCGAACCCCGCTACCTGGGCTATGCCGCGAGCGACGAGGCCAAGCCGTACGCCAAGTACTTCCGCACCGACACCCTGCCGATCCAGGACCATGTTCGCGAGACGCTGATCGGCGGCATGGCCCCGACCGAGTACGCCTACGGCATCCAGGACGCCGCCCGGATCATGTCCCGCCCCGGCTACCACAAGATGGAGACCGGCTGGACCCGCGTCCCCGGCGGCTACATGATCGGGGTCCTGACTGATATGCCGAGCGTGACCGCGGAGATGTGGGACTGGTGGTTCGGCTGGCACTCCTGCGAGAGCGCCCGCTACAAGCTCTGGTATCCCGACGCCCACCAGTTCACGGCCGTCGGCGAGAACCGTAGCGTCGACCGCACTCTCACCGACCGCCAGCGCTACATCGACAACGTCTCGTACGCCGACGAGTACGTCGGCGGCACCATGCAGCGCCTCGCCATCCGGTTCTTCGAACCCACCCGGCTCGGATTCGACGAGCCTGCCCCGGGCGGCACGGTCATCTGCGCCCGCGTCGGCCTCAGCCAGTACCCCGTGGCCATGGGCTGGCTCATCCACCAGATCCGCCCCACCGAGCACGGCTGCGAGATGCGCAGTCGCTTCTTCCTCAACGATTCCCAGATGCTCGATCTGCCGGCTCACTCGGTGCCCGGCAAGGGTGCCCCGCTCCTGAGCGGCAAGGCCTCGCACATGATCGGCGACACCGTGCTTCCGCATGTGATCTCCAAGGTGATGGGAGCCAACATCGGTTACGACATGACCTTTCACTGCGCCGCCGAGATGAACCACCTCGCCGCCTTCCTCCCCGACCTCTACGAGGAGTTCAACGGCACGCCGTGACCCTAGAAGAGGTTGTCCACCAGCGGGGTCGGGGAGCCGAAGCGGTGGGCGGTGATCGAGGTAGCCTGCTCACGCAGGAAGGTGAGCAGCTCGATCCGACCGGCCTCGACGACGGGCTGGGCGTAGAGGGCCACGTCGACCCGGCCCCGGCTCGCCTCGGCGAAGGCCTCGCGTGACCCTCCGAGCAGACGTACGCGGCCAGGCGCACCGTTGCCGGAGAGCGTGGCGCTCCACGCAGCTTCGTCCTCGACCACGTAGGTCGCACCGGTCGCGCGGACCAGCGAGGCGGTCTCATCGTCGAGCGCTGTGGCGACCGAGACGGTCACCGGAGCCCCGGCAGCGACGCCGGCGGCGAGGACACGCAGCAGGTGAGCGACCGGCCCGGCTTCGTAGCGGATCGTCACCGGCACCGGGGAGTAGCGCAGCACGTTGATCTCGGCGGACAGGTCCGAGACGTCCCGGTCCACGCCGAACTCGCGCGCCCAGGCGGCGGCGTCCGATCCGGCGCCACGCTCGAGCGTCTCGACCTCGTCCAGCTGGAGCCTCCCGGCCCAGTCGACGATCGACCGGACGGCAGGAGACGGCGCCGCGAGCTCGGTGGCGGGAGCCGAGACCCAGTCGCTGAGGCCGACCAGGTAGTTGGGGCCGCCGGCCTTCGTCCCGGCGCCCACCGCCGACTTCTTCCAGCCACCGAAGGGCTGTCGACGGACGATGGCACCGGTGATGCCGCGGTTGACGTAGGCGTTGCCGGCCTCGACGGAGGCGAGCCACTGCGAGATCTCGCCGCGGTCGAGGCTGTGGATGCCGGCGGTGAGGCCGTAGTCGACCTGGTTCTGGATCTCGATCGCCTCGTCCAGCGAGGAGGCCGAGATCAGGCCGAGGACCGGGCCGAAGTATTCGGTCAGGTGGAACTCGGAGCCGCGCTCGACGCCGGTCTTCACGCCCGGCGACCAGAGTTTGCCGGTGTCGTCGAGCCGGCGCGGCTCGACCAGCCACTCCTCGCCCGGCGCGAGCGTGGTCAGCGCGTCGAGCAGCTTGCCGGAGGCGGGCTCGATGACCGGTCCGACCTGCACGGTCGGGTCGGTCGGGTAGCCGACCTTCAGCGAGGTGACCGCATCGACCAGCTGGTCACGGAAGCGCCGCGAGGAGGCGACCGAACCCACCAGGATGCCCAGCGACGCCGCGGAGCACTTCTGCCCGGCGTGCCCGAAGGCGGAGTAGACGAGGTCCTTGACCGCCAGGTCCAGGTCGGCGTCGGGCGTCACGACGAGCGAGTTCTTGCCGGAGGTCTCGGCCAGCAGCGGCAGGTCGGGGCGGAACGAACGGAACAGCTCGGCGGTGTCGAAGGCACCGGTCAGCACCAGCCGGTCGACCAGTGGCGAGGCGATCAGAGCACGGCCGACCTCGTTCTCCGGTACGTGCACCAGGCGCAGCACCTCCTTCGGCACCCCCGCGGCCCACAGCGTCTCGACGAGCACCGAGCCGCAGCGCCGTGCCTGCGGAGCCGGCTTGATCACGACGGCGGAGCCGGCCGCGAGAGACGCGGCCACGCCGCCGGTCGGGATGGCCAGCGGGAAGTTCCACGGCGGGGTGACCAGCGTGAGCCGCACCGGCAGGTGACGGGCACCGTCGACGGCGTCGAGCTCCTCGGCCAGGCTCGCGTAGTAGTTGAGGAAGTCGATCGCCTCGGAGACCTCGGGGTCGCCCTGGTCGAGCGTCTTGCCGCACTCGCTCGCGGCCACCTCGAGCCACTCGGCCCGGCGCCGCTCGACCTCGACCGCGGCGGCGCGCAGCACGGCGCCCCGCTCCGCGCCGGACTTACCAGCCCAGTCGGCCTGTGCGCCGACAGCGCCTTCGAGCACCGACTCGACGGCCTCCACCGAGGTCAGCGTGTGGTCGGCGACGAGCTGGTCGCCCAGCGTCGAGGAGCCCACCCGCTCGATGATGGTCCGGCCCCACTCCCGGTTGCCCGGCAGGTGCGGGTCGGTGTCGGCGGTGTTGTCGAACTCGACGCGCACCTCATCGGCAACGGCCTCACGCCGGTCCTGGGCCCTGTTCGGCGCCGGGACGGACTCGTCGACAGCCGCCAACGAGCGTACGAACCGGGTCTTCTCGCGCTCGAAGAGCGCTGCGGAGGAGTTGAGGTCGAAGACCGCCGACATGAAGTTCTCGGTGCTGGCGCCCTCTTCCAGACGACGCACGAGATAGGCGATCGCGACGTCGAAGTCCTTCGGGTGCACGACCGGCACGTAGAGCAGCAGGCCACCGACGGTCTGCCGCACCGCCTCGGCCTGGCCCTCGGCCATCCCGAGCAGCATCTCGAACTCGACCGAGTCGCGAACCCCGCGCTGACCAGCCAGAATCCAGGCATACGCCACGTCGAAGAGGTTGTGCCCGGCGACCCCGACCCGCACGTTGGCCATCCGCTCGGGCGTCAGCGCCCAGGAGAGGACCCGCTTGTAGTTGGTGTCGGAGTCCTGCTTGGTCGACCAGGTCGCGAGCGGCCACCCGTGCAGCGACGCCTCGACCTGCTCCATCGGCAGGTTGGCGCCCTTGACCAGGCGCACCTTGATCGCCGCGCCCCCACGCGTACGGCGAGCAGCCGACCACTCCTGCAGCCGGATCATCGCGGCCATCGCGTCGGGCAGGTAGGCCTGCAGGACGATCCCGGCCTCCAGGTCGGCCAGCTCGGGACGGTCGAGGAGCCGGGTGAAGACGTCGATGGTCATGTCGAGGTCGCGATACTCCTCCATGTCCAGGTTGATGAACTTCTTCGTCCCGGCCGCGGACGAGTTCGCCGCGTAGCGGTAGAGCGGGAGCAGTCGCTCGACGACGTGCGAGACCGCCTCGTCGTAGGCCCAGACCGAGTGCGGCGCGACCGGCGAGGAGACCTTCACCGAGACGTAGTCGACGTCGTCACGCTCGAGCAGCTTGCGGATCCCGGCCAGGCGTCGGTCGGCCTCCTTCTGCCCCAGCACCGCCTCACCGAGGAGGTTGATGTTCAGGTTCACGCCGCGGTTCCGGAGCTTCTCGACGGCCCGGCCGAGCTTGCGGTCGCTCGCATCGATGAGCAGATGACCGACCATCTCGCGCAGCGCACGGCGTACGACGGGGATGACGAAGCCCGGCGCGATCGCCGAGACCAGCGCGCCCAGCTTGAGGCCGAGACGCAGGTGCACGGGCAGGAATCCGGGGGTGTTGCGGGCGAGATCCCGGAGTGCGGCCGCGGCGGCACGCGGATCCTCGGGCCGGATCACCCGGTCGACGAAGCCGACGGTGAAGTCGAGCCCGGCAGGGTCCTTGAGTACGTCGGCGAGGCGCTGGGCGGCAGGATCGGCCGGCATGGTCGAAGCCGTCTCCAGCCAGCTGCGGACGAGGTCGTCTACCTCGGCGATGGGCGCGTCAGAGGTGGTCATGCTGTCGAGTATGCGACGAGGATCGCGTAAGGTACAGCGATGTTTATTGGGGATTATTGATAAGCAGAACTGAACGTTTCAGGAGTCCGTCCAGCCGGCAGGACTCCGTTCGACAGGAAGGTCTCGATGCTCGACGTACGCCGCCTCCGACTGCTCGCCGAGCTCGCCGAGCGCGGGACCCTGGCCGAGGTCGCCGAGGCGCTCCACCAGAGTCCCTCCTCGGTCTCCCAGCAGCTCGGCCAGCTCGAGAAGGAGGTCGGGGTGCCACTGCTGCGCAAGGCCGGCCGACGGGTGCAGCTCACCGCCGCGGCCGAGGTGCTCGTCGAGCACACGACCGAGATCCTGGCCCGGCTCGAGGCGGCCGAGGCCGCGGTCACCGCGCTCGGCGACGAGACCGCGGGCACGGTGCGGATCGCCGTCTTCCAGTCCGTGGCACTCGCCTACATGCCGCAGGCACTCGCCGACCTGACCCGGCGTCATCCACGACTGCGGGTCATGCTGTCCCAGCGCGCGCCCGAGCATGCCCTCCACGACCTCACCCAGCGCGAGCTCGACCTCGTGGTCGCCGAGCACTACCCCGACCACGGCGCGCCGCACTTCGACGGCGTCGACCGGGAGCCGCTCACCACCGACCGGCTCAGGCTCGCGGTCCCGCCCGACGGCTCCGGCGAACCCTGGGACGGCATCAGCTCCCTCGAGAACGCCGGCCGCGTCCCGTGGGCGATGGAGCCGCCGGGCACGGCATCGCGACACTGGATCGAGGAACAGTGCCGCCGTGCCGGGTTCGAGCCGGAGGTCCGCTACGAGACCGATGACGTCGAGGCGCACGTCGCCCTGGTGGAGTCCGGCAACGCCGTCGCTCTGCTCTCCGATCTCATGCGCGTACGCCACCGGACGACGGTGCGGCTCGTCGACCTGCCGGGGTCACCGCGGCGCACGGTCTTCACCGCCACCCGCACCGCCATCGCTGACTCCCCGGGCATCATCGCCTGCCGCTCGGCACTGGCCCGCGTAGTTCCACCGGACCTGATGCTGCCCGGCTGACCAGGGCCGAGGAGCGTCGCGTCAGCCGAAGAGCTCTTCCAGGGGCTGGTCGTGGTCGATCGCGAGCCCGTACGCCACCGTGCGGGTGTCGATCATCGCCAGCACCGCCTCGGTGACGACGTCGGTCAGGTGCTCGGCGTCGGGGATCCGCTCGCCGAGATGGACCCAGCGACGTACGGCACCGAAGACCATCCCGATCACGCCGTAGATGAGCGGGTCGACCGCCTTCTTGTCGATCTCGGAGACCTCCACGCCGGCGAGCTCGAAGGCGGCCAGGATCAGCTCCTTGATCCGCTCCGCGATCCGGTCGATGCCCTGCTGCAGCGGGCCGCTGCCGTTGGGCGCGGTGTCGACGTCGGCCACCTGGTGCAGGAGCGGATGCTCGAGAGCCCAGTTGACGTACGCCCCGACGGTGCGGGAGATGATCTGCCGGATCGAGCCGGTCAGCTCCATCGCCGGGAAGAGCTTGGCCCACAGGCCGTCGAGGATGTCGGCCTGGATGGCGAGGTCGAGCTCGCGGCGGTCGGCGAAGTGACGGTAGACCACCGAGCGGGAGAGCCCGGCGGCCTGACCGATCGACTGCAGACTGACGTTGGCGCCTTCGGTCTCGATCAGGCCGATGGCAGCATCAACGATGCGTTTGCGTCGGTCGTTGTTGTGCCGCTTCCAGCGGATTGCCCTGCCATCCATGGTGGGACCATCGTAGTCCCACGTACTTCACGCACGGCACGGAACGGCTGTCGCAGTAATCACGTGGTCTGGTCAGGCGAAGCGGATGACGCCGTCGGCGACCGGTGCGCCCAGCGCCCTCATGTCGACGATGTAGTTCTGCTTCGCGGTCCACGGTGCCCGGTCGCCGGCCTTCGGCATGACGTCCAGCGAGCGCTGGATGTAGCCGGAGGTCAGGTCCATGAACGGCCGCTCCTCGACGCTCGGGTCCCTGGTGACCCCCGCGACGTCGTAGCCGTTCTCTCCCATGAAGTCGAGCAGCCGGATGACGTAGTCGGTGACCAGGTCGGCCTTGAGCGTCCACGAGGCGTTGGTGTAGCCGATCGTGTAGGCGAAGTTGGGTATCCCGCTGATCATCAGGCCCTTGTACGCCATCTGCTCCGGGAGACGGATCGGCTCGCCGTCGACCTGATACTCGATGCCGCCGAAGAGCCTGAGGTTGAGGCCCGTGGCCGAGATGACCACGTCGGCCTCGAGCGTCTCGCCGGACTCGAGCTCGATGCCCTTCGGCACGAAGGTCTTGATCCGGTCGGTCACCACCGCGGCGTACCCCTCGCGGATCGACTTGATCATGTCGCCGTCGGGGACGAAGCAGATGCGCTGGTCCCACGGGTCGTAGGGCGGGTTGAAGTGCTTGTCGACGTACGCCGTCGCCTCGGCCTTGGTCATGCCCGGCCTGTTGCCGCGGGCGCTGAGCCCGTTGATCCACTGGTCGCGGATCACCTTCTTGACGACGTTCGGCGCCTTGCGGGCCAGCAGGTAGGTGCCGACGGTGAGGCCGATGTTCTCCCAGCGGACCGCTTCGTGGCCGGCCTTCTCGCGCACGCGCTTGAACGGCAGCCTGCCGAGCAGCCTGAACGGCGCCGACTTCAGCAGCGAGGCGATCGCGTCCTGGCCCGGGCGGGAGAGGATGTACGTCGGGGTGCGCTGAAGCATCGTCACCTTCTCGGCCCTGTCGCTGCCCTCGCCGGCCAGGTTGGGCAGGAGGGTGACGGCGGTCGCGCCGGAGCCGATGATGACGACCTTCTTGCCCGCGTAGTCGAGCTTGTCGGGCCAGTGCTGGGGGTGGACGAAAGTGCCCTCGTACTCATCGAGACCGGCGAACTCCGGCTGGTAGCCGTTCTCGTAGTCGTAGTAGCCCGTGCAGTTCCACAGGAAGCCCGTCGTGATCTCTGCCGGGCCGTCGGGGGTCTCGACGGCCACCGTCCACTGCTTGTCCTCGGTGCTCCAGGTGGCGCCGTCGACCTTGTGGCCGTAGCGGACCAGCTTGTCGATGCCGTAGTCCTTCGCCGTGCGGCGCAGGTAGTCGCGGATCTGGTGGCCGTCCGCGAGCGCCTGGGAGCTCTGCCACGGTCGCCACTTGAAGGCGAAGGTGAACATGTCGGAGTCGGACCGGATCCCGGGGTAGCGGAACAGGTCCCAGGTGCCTCCGCTCGCCTCGCGCTGCTCGAGGATCGCAAGCGTCTTGCCTGGCAGGCGCTCGCGAAGCTGGGCGGCGGCGCCGATGCCGGAGACGCCGGCACCGATGATCAGTACGTCGACATGCATATGGCCAGGGTAGCGGGAAATCACCTGATTGCGACACCCTGTCCCACTAACTTTTGCAAGCACGCCCGAAGGCACGGCAGATCCCCACCGCGGATGCACGGCTCGGCAACATCGGCGCGTCCCTCTTCCGCGCTTGTCCGCGAGGTCACTACGCTGCGGTCGGCAGCCGTGGGGGCGGCACGCGTCCACGGCGACTCAGGGTCTTCACCCTTCGCCTTCGATGGCTGAGGCTGCGTACGGATCGCATCTTGCGGTCGACAGTCTTCGAAAGGTTTACGAGTGTTCAGTTTCGTACGCGCCGGCGCGGTTCTCGCCGGCGTCGCCCTTGCCGGTCTCGCGACAGCCCCGGCGTTCGCCACCGGCGACCAAGGCGACCCGGCCGGCAACAACGGCACCGTCAAGATCATCAAGCACGGCAACATCGACGACATCCCCAACAACGAGCCCCACGTCGGTTGCACGCTCGACGTGGAGTGGTACGGCTTCGACGAGGGCGAGGACGTCATCTCGAAGATCAACTTCGAGCTGCACGCACCGACCCTGACCGGTGAGCTCTCTGTCGAGGGCCCGGCCGAGGTCAATGTCGGCGCGGACGCTGCCTCCGGCGCCGGCACCGAGGACGGCTTCGACGCCCGCCAGGCCTACACGCTCTCCTCGACCGGCCTCGCGCACCCCAAGCAGGGCTTCCACGTGAAGGTCACCATCCACACGCCGCGCAGCAAGGGCAACGACACCAAGACCAAGGTCTTCTGGTTCCAGAACTGCGAGACCGAGGAGCCCACCGAGGAGCCCACCCCGACCCCGTCGGAGTCCGCCCCGGTCGAGGAGCCCACCGAGGAGCCGACTGAGGCCACCCCGGTCGCCGACGAGCCCGAGCCCGCCGAGGAGACCCCGTCCGCGGCCCCGGTCGCCGAGGACGACTCCGCGGTCCCGACCAACATCGACGCCGGTCTCGCCGGCGAGAGCGACTCGCCCGTGCCCGCGATGTGGCCGCTGCTGGCCATGCTCGCCGGTGCTGCCGCCGCCGGCGCCGCGCTCCTCGTGGTCCTGCGTCGCCGCGCTGCCGCTCTGGTCCGCAACGACTGAGCTCACTGCGTCATAGAACGGCGCGGCGTACGGATTCGATCCGTACGCCGCTCCGTTCCTTTTCCAGTGGTCGGAGCTCAGTCCTGGACCGCGGCGCCGTTCTCGATCAGGGCGTCGACGTCGGTGACGCCCCACGCGGCGAGGGCCTCGCGGGTGTGCTGACCGGCGCTGGCCGACGGGGCCGCGCCCAGGGTGGAGATCGTGCGGCTGAACCGCGGAGCGGGAGCCGGCTGCGTGACGCCGTTGTGGGTGACGTACGTCTTCCTGGCCTGGAGGTGCGGGTGCTGGGCTGCCTCGGAGGGGGTGAGGACGGGGGCGACGCAGGCATCGGTGCCCTCGAAGATCTCGGCCCAGTCGGCCATCGTCTTGGTGGCGAAGGTCTT
Organism: Nocardioides sp.; assembly: GCF_050699375.1. Lineage (GTDB taxonomy): Bacteria > Actinomycetota > Actinomycetes > Propionibacteriales > Nocardioidaceae > Nocardioides. The sequence continues at coordinate 15,539 of NZ_JBOHDN010000215.1, forward strand.
GGCGAAGAGGGTGCGCATCTCGTCGTAGCGCTCCATCTCGTACTGCCCCGGGCAGACCCCGTCGAGCCCGAGCCGGGTGACCAGCTCGGCGAAGAACTTTCCTTCCAGCGCGCCGACCGCGACCTGGCGACCGTCGGAGGTGTCGTAGAGCCCGTAGAACGGCATCGCCCCGTCGAGCAGGTTGCTCTGGCGCTGCTCGTGCCAGGCACCGGAGGCGAGCATCCCGGAGATCATCGTGGCGAGGTGGGCGGTGCCGTCCACGATCGCGGCATCGACGACCTGTCCCCGGCCCGTCGTCTTGGCCTCGACGAGCGCGGCGAGGATGCCCATCACCAGGTAGGTCGACCCGCCGCCGAAGTCGCCGAGGAGGTTGATCGGGAAGTGTGGGCGCTCAGCGTCCTGGCCGAGCCCGTTGAGCACGCCGGTGGTGGCGATGTAGGTGAGGTCGTGCCCCGCGGACTGGGCCAGCGGGCCCTCCTGGCCCCAGCCGGTCATCCGGCCGTAGACGAGGCGCGGGTTGCGCTCCAGGCAGGTGCTCGGCCCCAGGCCGAGACGGTCGGTGACCCCCGGACGCAGCCCCTCGATGAGCACGTCGGCGGTCTCCACCAGGCTCAGGACCGTCGCGACGGCGTCGGGGTTCTTGAGGTCCATAGCGACGCTCGGGCGGCCCCGGGCAAGCAGGTCCCCGGCACCTCCACCGAGCACATTTCCACCCGGCCGATCGACCCGGATCACGTCCGCGCCCATGTCGGCCAGCAAGGTGCAGGCATGCGGTCCCGGACCGATTCCGGCCAGCTCGACGACCTTGACCCCGCGAAGGGGTCCGGTGCCCTGGCCCAACGTCACTGTCGGTTCACTCATGGCGGCGATCCTCCCAGAATCGGTTACGGTACGGCAGTCTTGCAATACTCGGACTGGTCCGTACTCAGACTGGTCCGTCGAGGGAGGCGAGCCGATGTCCCGCGACGCCAACGCGCCGCAGCCGCAGCCCGGCGAGCAACCACTCCTCCCCGAAGATCCGCGCGAGGTGGGTCCCTACGCGCTCAGCGGGCGTCTGGGCCGGGGCGGGATGGGCGTCGTCTACCTCGGCAGGTCCGCCGACGGCACGCTGGTCGCGGTGAAGGTGATCCTTCCCGAGCTGGCCGCGGACCAGTCGTTCCGCCGCCGGTTCGCCCGGGAGATCGAGTCGGCGATGCGCGTACGCAGCCGGTTCACCGCCCGCCTGCTGGCCGCCGACGCGGAGGCCGATCAGCCCTGGCTGGCGACCGAGTACGTTCCCGACCCGCCCCTCAACCGCAGGGTCGGCCCGCATGCGGCGCTGCCGGAGGTGGACGTACGCAAGGTGGTGGACGGCACCGCCCGAGCTCTGCGGGCCATCCATGCCGCCGGTCTCGTCCACCGAGACATCAAGCCCGGGAACATCCTGTACGGCACCGGCGACCCGTGCGTGATCGACATGGGCATCGCGAGATCCGTCGACGACACCGCGCTCACCCAGACCGGCCGCAACGTGGGCACCGTCGGCTACCAGGCTCCCGAGCAGCTCCGCACCGGCACCTTCTCCAGCGCGGTCGACATCTGGGGCCTGGGACTGGTCGCGTTCGTGTGCGCGACCGGCAAGTGGCCGTACGAGGGCGAGATCGGCAGCATGGGCCACCTGCTCGACGGCAAGGAGCCCGACCTCGCGCTCTGCCCCGACTACCTGCGTCCGCTGGTCCAGGCATGTCTTGCCCTCGACCCCGCGGCACGGCCCGCCGCCGCGGACATCGTGACTGCCGACGGCAACTGGGACCGGCTGGGGTCGCTCGTCTCCTTGGAGGCCGACACCGAGGTACGTTCGGCGCCGTTCGACACGGGCGAGGAAGGTCCGACGGCCCCCGCTGCCGAACCCGAGCAGAGCCCTGCGGCCGCATCCGAGCAGGCGCCCCAGGCACCCCAGGCCCCGACCCGCTCGGAGACCGACGACCCGAAGGGCACCCGCCGTTTCAAGGTCATGGCCGCCGCCGTGGCGGCGATCGCGGTCCTGGCCTCCGTCGGGGTCGTCTTCGCGATCACCCGTGGCCCCGGCTCGGGCACCGCGCTGGACCCGGCGGCGTCCGGTGGCGGCTCGGCCGGCTCGTCGGCGAGCCCGTCGCCCGGAGAGAGCGGGTCCGGCGAGGTGATCGCCGCCCCGGACGCCTCGGGTTCGCCCGGCGGCAAGCACGGCACCTCCGCGGGTCCCGGCGAGGAGAAGACCGACGGCTCCTCCACCGGCCCGCCCTCGACCGCCAAGCCCTCCTCGGGCCCCAAGACCTTCGACGTCGGCACCGTCACCGTCTCCGGCAGGGCGAAGTACGGCAGCCGCCTGACCGCGTCGGCCTCCGGCTGGAGTCCGGCACCGACGAACGCGACCTGTGTCTGGTATCGCGACAACAGTCGGCTCAGCACCGATGGTTCCTGCGCCTACACGGTCCAGAGCCGCGACGTCGACCACCGGATCAAGGCGACGCTCACCGGCCGGGCGAGCGGCTATCAGCCGGCCGACAGGTCCTCGGCGTACACCTCGACCGTGACCAAGCCCTGGCTCGACATGCCGGCCCCGAGCCTCTCGGGAACCGCTCGGGTGGGCAAGTCGGTGACCTGCTCCACGACGGGGCAGTCGGGGGTGACGTACCGGATCAAGTTCTACCGCCGCACCGCCAGCGGTCCTGTGCAGTTCGGCGGCACTCGGGAGAAGGCCACGCCGCGGTCGTCGGCGACGGTGCCCAAGGCCGCCAAGGGCCGCAAGATCTACTGCACGATGCACGGCATCAAGACCGGTTACAAGAGCCAAGCGCGTTCGAGCAACGTCCGGGGACCGGTGCGGGCGGCGTGACCGTCCCACCAGATCCGGGCGTCGTCCGATACGCTCCGACGCACACCTGCACAGGAGAGAAACGTTGTCTCGGGACATCCCCACATCCCCCCAGCCCGGCCCGGCTCAGCCCGGCGCACTGACCCCGAACGACCCTCGCGAGATGGGTCCGTACGCCCTCAGCGGCCGCCTCGGCCATGGCGGCATGGGCGTCGTCTATCTGGGCGAGGACGACGAAGGCACCCGGGCAGCGGTGAAGGCGATCCTTCCCGAGCTGACCTCCGACCCCGGGTTCCGCGCCCGGTTCGAGCGGGAGATCGAGGCGGCCAAGAAGGTCCGGAGCCGTTTCACCGCGGACGTCCTCGCCGCCGACGCCGAGGCGGAGCACCCCTGGATGGCGAGCGAGTACATCGCCGACCCGCCGCTCAGCCAGCTGGTCGGATCCGGCCGGCGCCTGACCGAGATCGACGTACGTCAGCTGGTGGCCGGAGTCGCCGAGGCGCTCGCCGCGGTGCACGACGTCGGCCTGGTCCACCGCGACATCAAGCCGGGCAACATCCTCTACGGCGACACCGACCCGTGTCTGATCGACCTCGGCATCGCCCGCGCCGTCGACGGCACCGCGCTGACCCAGGCCGGGAAGGCCGTCGGCACCTACGGCTACCAGGCGCCGGAGCAGGTCCAGACCGGCACGTTCTCCAGCGCCGTCGACATCTGGGCGCTGGGCCTGGTCGCCTTCGTCGCCGCCACCGGCCGCTGGCCGTTCACCGGCGAGATCGGCTCGATGGGGCATCTCCTCAAGGGCGAGTCGGCCAACCTGAGCTTCTGCCCGGACTACCTGCGGCCGCTGGTCGCCGCGTGCCTGGCCGAGGCGCCGAGCGCGCGGCCGTCCGCCGCGGACATCCTGGCCACCAACGGTGACTGGTCGCTGCTGCCGGCCCCGGCCACCGAGGAGGAAGAGACCACGATCCGTACGCTGCCGGGGACCGGCACCGCGGACCTGCCGGTGCCTCCTGTGGCGATGCCGGTCCCCGCACCGGACACCGGCTCCGTCGCCGCCTCCCAGCCCGCGCAGACTCCGCAGCCGGCACGACTCGGGCGTCGCGGGAAGCTGATCGCGGTGGTCGCGGCGGCAGTGGTGCTGCTCTCCGCCGGCGTGGCCGTCGCGTCCAACCCGGGGCTCGTCCCCGGTCTGGACGACACACCCTCGGGCGAGGAGGCCTCCCCGTCGGCGAAGCCGACCGCGGGCGAGAGCAGCGGTGCAGCGAAGCCGTCGACCGACGCCTCGGCGACCGCGATCCCGGAGCCCGGCGTGACCGAGGAGCCGGCCGAGGAGTCCGAGACCACCGAGGAGATCGTCCCCGGCAGCGTCACGGTCAGCGGCGACGCGGCGCCCGGCGGCTCGCTGGTCGCGAGCGCCGTCGGCTGGGACCCGATGCCGACCGACAGCTACTGCGTCTGGTCCCGCGGTGGGACCGAGGTCCTCGATGGACCGTGCGGCTACAAGATCCGGGACGAGGACGCCGGCTACTCGATCAGTGTGACCATGACCGGCTCGGCCGAGGGCTTCTCGAGTGCAACCGCCTCGGCCTCCACCGACGCGGTCAGCGAGCCGGTCGAGACACCTACTGACGAGACGCCCACCGCCGAGCCGACGGAGTCGGAGACGGTCGAGCCGACCGAGGAGCCGACCGTTCCGTCAGAGACGCCTTCGGCGTCGGAGTAGACGCGTCCGCTGGCCATGTCTCCCAAAGACACGGCGGCCGCGAGCGGCGTTTCGGGCCGATCTGGCAAGGCGGCGCTGCGATGGCATCCTGGTTGGCTGTCGAGCGGCGCCCAACGCAGCCAGATCGGATGCGAAACGTCGCGTAGCGGGCGTGGATTTGGGAGACATGGCCTTGGGGATCAACGCCGTCCCGGAGCCGTTTTCGAGAGCCAGATCACACGGTTCCGGACGTTGGATCGATCAAGGTGGCCTGGGGTCTGCGGATGCCGATAATCAAGCCTGGTGGAGTGTGCCGCTCGCCCGATCAGGGCGAGCCTTCCCAAGCAACCGAAAGTTGAGCTGTGAGCAACACCGACGAGACCTTCAACGACTGGCAGCACCGCGAGGAGCTCGCGGAGACGATGATCCCGATCATCGGCAAGCTCTACCGCGAGAAGGATGTCACCATCCTGGTCCACAGCCGCTCGCTGGTGAGCAAGTCCGACATCTCGATCCTCAAGGCGCACCGCTTCGCCCGCCAGATCGAGGGCGAGGAGCTCTCGGTCATCGAGACGTTCCCGCTGCTTCAGGCCGTCGCCAAGCTCGATCTGGGCCCGTCGAAGGTCGACCTGGGTCTGCTCGCCGTCCAGTACGCCGAGGACGACCGCGGCCTCTCAGCCGATGAGTTCGTCGCCGAGAAGCTGGCCGGCGCCACGGGCGCCAACAAGCTCGAGCGCAACGGCGGCCAGGACGTCGTCCTCTACGGTTTCGGCCGCATCGGGCGGCTCGTCGCCCGCCTCCTCGTCGAGAAGGCCGGCTCCCGCCACGGCCTCCGCCTCAAGGCCGTCGTCATCCGCCGCGGGGGCGAGGACGACCTCGTCAAGCGCGCTTCGCTGCTGCGCCGCGACTCGATCCACGGCCAGTTCGCCGGCACGATCACGGTGGACGAGAAGAACGGCGTGATCGTCGCCAACGGCAACCCGATCCAGTTCATCTACTCCGACGACCCCGCCTCGGTCGACTACACGGCGTACGGCATCAACGACGCCATCCTCATCGACAACACCGGCAGGTGGCGTGATCGTGAGGGCCTCTCGAAGCACCTGCGCCCCGGGATCAAGAAGGTGCTGCTGACCGCGCCGGGCAAGGGCGACGTCCCCAACATCGTCCACGGCGTCAACCACCAGTCGCTGACGGGCGAGGAGCAGATCATCTCCTGCGCCTCCTGCACGACCAACGCGATCGTGCCGCCGCTGAAGCTGATGGAGGACCGCTTCGGCATCGTGCGCGGTCACGTCGAGACGGTGCACTCGTTCACCAACGACCAGAACCTGCTGGACAACTACCACAAGGCCGACCGCCGCGGCCGCTCCGCGCCGCTCAACCTGGTGCTCACCGAGACCGGCGCCGCCTCCGCCGTCGCCAAGGCGCTCCCCGACCTGAAGGCGAAGATCACCGGCAACTCGATCCGCGTCCCCACCCCGGACGTCTCGATCGCGATCCTGTCGCTCTCGCTCAAGGGTGAGACCAACAAGGACGAGGTCGTGGAGTATCTCCGCGAGGCCTCCCTCACTGGCGACCTGCGTCGCCAGGTGGACTTCACCACCGCCCGCGACGCCGTCTCCTCCGACTTCATCGGCTCGCGCGCGGCCTCGATCATCGACGGCAACGCGACCATCGTCGACGGCGACTCCGCCATCCTCTATGTCTGGTACGACAACGAGTTCGGCTACTCCTGCCAGGTCGTACGCACCGTGCAGTCGATCTCCGGCGTCGAGTACCCGACGTTCCCGGCGCCGGCGGTCTGATTTCTTTTCGGTGGTCTCGACAAGCTCGACCACCGCAACAAACTCGACCACCGCAACAAACGTCGACCACCGCAACAAGGTCGACCACCGCGACAGCTCGACCACCGCGACAAGGTCGGCCATCGCGACAGCTCGACCACCTAGGCGGCCCCGCCTCTCCCGGCTTCGGGAGGAGGCGGGGTGGCCTGATTTTGGCCAGCCTGGTTTTGGCGGTCCCAGGCGCGAAGGATGTCATCTGCGTTGGTCAGGCCGACCTGCATGATCTCGCGCAGGACCGGTGCTGATCGCGCTCGGCGCTCATCCTCGAGGCGCTGCTTCTGTTCCTCGACGTCTGCCCTGAGCCAGTCGACGTCTCGCAAGGTGCTGGTCGGCGCGCCCCAGATCGTGACCGCGGGTCCGTGTTCCAGAGGTAGCCAGGTGCGCTGGATCGCCTCGAACCAGGCTCCCGGCGGCTCGACCTCGAAGGTTCGTGGTGGCGTACGCCGGTTGCGCGTCCGTCGAGGTGCGGTCTGGTCGTAGGAGTGCCCGGTGACCTCTGCGCCGAAGACCACCCAGCTCGCAACGGTGGCCACCAGAGGGAACCTCCCGTCCTCCAGACACCCCCACCTGTCGAGCATCAGGCTCGGGAAGAACGGCAGATACCAGTTCCGCCGGACGATCTCTGCCTGTTCCGCCCAAGGCTGGTCGATGCGGATGTCGCGCCCACGTCCGAGCCGGACGATCACGGGTCTGACCCGGTCCAGTGTCGCGTCCGGACACCGGGGCCGGGCGAGGAGGTCGGCGAGGGCGCGCTCGTCATAGACGATGGCGCTGCCGACCCGGTGACCCGGCCCGGCAAGACCCGCGCTCAGCGCCCTGTTCGCCTCGACGTGCGCGATCGCCTGGTGCTCGCCGATCCGCCGGATTGCTTCGCGTGTGTTGAACCCCATGCGCGGACCGTAAGACGCTCCGTGGCGTACCTGCGACCAGTAACCCATCAACTGTGGAAAACCCTGTGGATAACTCTGGTCCGCGCTTCGCCGGACCCCCCCCGACTCCTTGCCTGCACAAGCCGAGGACAACTTGTGAATGTTTCACAAACTGTCCTCGGCTTGTGCAGGCGGCCGATGAGGGGTGTCTGACACCAGCCGTCCGAGATCCGTTACGCAGTCCGAGATCCGTTACCCGCGAACGCGAGCAAGGAACGTGCGAGTGCGCTCTGCTGTGGGTCGCCGAAGAGCTGGTCCGGCGGCCCCTCCTCCAGCACCTCACCGACCAGCTCGGGGTCAAGGGCAGCGGTGATCTCGTCGAGGAGGAGCAGCCACGGCCTGGTGCACATCGCCCGGACCAGCGCCACCCGCTGCTGCTGGCCGCCGGAGAGCGCATCGGGATGGGCGTCCCCCTTGTCGGCGGGCCCGAACCGGGTCAGCTGCTCGTAGGCCCGATCCATGGCCTCCCCCGCACCGACCCCGTGAACAAGCACCTGCGCCAGCGTGCAGTTGTCCGGCACGGAGAGATGCGGAAAGAGGTTGTACGCCTGGAAGACCATCCCGACCTCCCGGCGGACCGAGCACGGGTCGACGAGCGGGTCCGAGATCTCGCGGCCATCGACGGTGATGACGCCGTCATCGATGGTCTCGAGCAGGTTCAGGCAGCGCAGCAGGGTCGACTTCCCCGACCCGACGCGCGATCAAACAGACGACGTCGTCTGCAGCGGGACGAGGTCGTTCATGAGCGGCGTTACGACGCGGCGTACGGCCTGCGGAAGGACCACGAAGCGCATCGTCTGGGCCCGGGTCAGGGCCAGCGCCTCGGCCGAGGCGACCTGGATGGGGTGAATGGCCAGGATGCCGGCACGGAAGACCAGGTCGGTGTAGCCGGTGGCCAGGAGCCGCAGCGGCGCCAGCCACGGCGAGGTCGTCTGACGGGCGATGGCGACAAGGGCACCCAAGATGAGACGCAGGGTTCGGCGACCAGGAAGATCCGGATGGTTGATCCAGCAGCAGCACCAGCCCGACCATCACCACGACGGTCACCACCGTGGCGATCGCGACCTGCTGCAGCCTCACCCGCCGGCATACGGCCTGCCTCTCCCGCTCCCGCGCACCAGGTGGTCGAGCCTGTCGAGCGTTGTATCGAGCTTGTCGAGATGACCCCTCCACGGCACGACTCGGCCCCATCACCTCAACACAGGCACCGAGACGACATCGAAGAGCCACTGTTGTCGGCCTCGCCCGCACAGCCCGTCAGGGCGCCGACCAGGACGAGCGGAGCGGCGAGAACGACAATAAGGCGATGCGCATGTGCGGAATCGCAATGGTGAGACCCTCTAGCCGGGTCTTATTACTCGCGAGTAGCATTAACCCATGGCGTACGAATCCCTCCTCTCCCCCTTGACGATCGGGTCGCTCACCCTGCGCAACCGGGTGGTGATGGGGTCGATGCACACCGGCCTCGAGGACCACGCGTGGGACATCCCGAAGCTGGCGGCCTACTTCGCCGAGCGGGCACGCGGCGGGACCGGGCTGATCATCACCGGTGGATACGCACCCAACAAGCGCGGCTGGCTCAAGCCGTTCGCGAGCGAGATGAGCTCGCGGCTGCACGCCGCCCAGCACCGCCGGGTGACCGGCGCGGTGCACGAGGAGGGCGGCGCGATCGCGATGCAGGTGCTGCACGCGGGCCGCTACGCCTATACCCCGTTCTCGGTCAGCGCCTCTGCCCTGAAGGCGCCGATCAACCCGTTCAAGCCCTCTGCCCTCTCCGACAAGGGCGTCGACGCGACGGTCTCAGACTTCGCCAAGAGCGTCGCGCTGGCCAAGCGGGCCGGGTATGACGCCGTCGAGATCATGGGGTCGGAGGGCTACCTGATCAACCAGTTCCTCACCGAGCGGACCAACCAGCGCGAGGACCGCTGGGGCGGCACCGTGACCAACCGGATGCGGTTCCCGGTGGAGATCGTGCGACGCTCCCGCGAGCTGGTCGGTGACGACTTCCCGATCATCTTCCGGCTCTCGATCCTCGACCTGGTCGAGGACGGCCAGACCTGGGAGGAGACGATCGAGCTCGCCTACGCGCTCCAGGACGCCGGCGTCTCGGTGCTCAACACCGGCATCGGGTGGCACGAGGCTCGCGTGCCCACGATCATCACCCAGGTCCCTCGCGGCGCCTGGCTGGACATGACCGCCCGTCTCAAGGCCGAGGTCAGCGTCCCGGTCTGTGCCTCCAACCGGATCAACACCCCCGAGCTCGCCGAGTCGGCGATCGCCGAGGGCAAGGCCGACCTGGTCTCGATGGCCCGGCCGCTGCTGGCCGACCCCGAGTTCGCCAAGAAGACCGCCGAGGGCCGCACCGACGAGATCAACACCTGCATCGCCTGCAACCAGGCCTGCCTCGACCACGCCTTCGCCAACAAGGCGGCGTCCTGCCTGGTCAACCCGCGCGCGGCACGCGAGACGACGCTGGTGCTCTCCCCGACGCGCGTCAAGCAGACCGTGGCCGTCGTCGGCGCCGGCCCGGCCGGCCTCGCTGCCGCCACCTCGGCCGCCGAGCGCGGCTTCGAGGTGACGCTCTTCGAGAAGTCCCCGCAGCTCGGCGGCCAGTTCCGCCTGGCGATGGCGGTGCCTGGCAAGGAGGACTTCAAGGACACGCTGCGCTACTTCACCCGTCGGCTGGAGGTGCTGGGCGTCGACGTACGTCTCGACGCCGAGGCCACCACCGCCGACCTGGAGGCGTTCGACCACGTCATCGTCGCCTCCGGCGTCACGCCGCGGGTGCCGTCGATCGCCGGCTCCGAGGACGACCGGGTCGTGACGTACGCTGACGTGCTCGCCGGGCGGGTGGTCCCGGGCCGCCGGGTGGCGGTGATCGGCGCCGGCGGCATCGGCGTCGACGTGTCCGCCTGGCTGACCCATCAGCCCGAGACCATGGACGAGTGGAAGGCCCGCTGGGGCGTCGGCGATCCGGCGACCTTCCGCGGCGGACTCACCACGCCGGTTCTCGAGGCGCCCGCCCGCCAGGTGACCCTGCTGCAGCGCAAGACCACCCCGATCGGGATCGGCCTCGGCAAGACCTCCGGCTGGGCCCACCGCGCCCACCTGAAGCAGGACGGCGTCAAGCAGGTCCGAGGCGCTACGTACGACAAGATCGAGGCCGGCGAGGACTCGCTCACCCTCCACTACGCCGTCGACGGCGAGCCCCGTGCGCTCGAGGTCGACCACGTCGTCCTGTGCGCCGGCCAGGACTCCGTACGCGGCCTGTGGCCCGACGGCGATGCAGACGAGCACGGCGCAAACAAGCAGGGCGCAAACAAGCAGGGCTCATACAAGCTGGGCTCATACAAGAACTGGCACCTGATCGGCGGAGCCGACGTCGCCGCCGAGCTCGACGCCAAGCGCGCGATCAAGCAGGGCACCGAGGTCGCTGCGGGTCTGTGAGCCGCCCGACGACGACCCGCTAGCCTCAGAGCATGAGCGAGTCGCCCAACGAAAACTGCCTCTTCTGCCAGATCGTCGCGGGGAACATCCCGTCGACGAAGGTCTACGAGGACGACGAGACGTACGCCTTCATGGACATCGCGCCCGCGGCAGAGGGCCACACGGTGGTGGTCCCGAAGACGCACACCAAGGACGTCCTGGAGGCTGACCCGGCGGTCTTCGCCGCGACCGCGAAGGTCGCCCAGACGGTCGCTAAGCGCGCTGTCGACGTCCTGGACGCAGACGGCGTCAACGTGCTCAACAACTGCGGGTCGACTGCCTGGCAGACCGTGTTCCACCTGCACTTCCACGTGATCCCGCGCTACACGGACAAGGCCAAGGACTCCCTCACGCTGCCGTGGGTTCCCCGGCCGGGCGACATGGACGCGATCAAGGCGGTCGGCGAGAAGCTCGCCTTCTGACGCTCAGCCGGTGGGCGCACCTTCGGAGTGTGCGGCCACCAGGTCGGCGTACCAACCGAAGGACCGCTTCGGGGTACGCGCCCCGGCGTCGTCGACGTGCACCAGGCCGTACTTCCCGCCCACGCCGTCCTCCCAGTCCTTCCCGGTGAACGGCGCCTCCCAGCCGTCGCGGTCGAGCAGGGTGTAGGCGTAGAAGCCGCGTACGTCGACACCGCGCTCGATCGCGGCGGAGACCGCCTCGAGGTGGGCCTCGAGGTAGTCGATCCTGGCCTGGTCGTCGACCATGCCGTTCTCCACCGGCGCCTCGTACGCAGCACCGCAGCCGGTCAGCACGATCGGCGGCATCGCGGCGCGATAGCGGGATCGAGTGATGATCAGCCACTCCCGCAGGGCGGTCGGCGCGACGCCCCAGCCGGTGTCGGTAGCCGGATAGCCCACCAGGGGAACCAGCCGGAACGGGAGGTCGTCGCCCTCGGCCGAGGCGCCGATGCGCTGCGGGGCGAAGTAGTTGATCCCGTAGAAGTCCAGGGGTGAGCGGATCACGGCCATGTCGCCCGGCATCACGACGTCGTCGGCGAGGCCGGCGATGTCGCGCGGGTAGCGGCCCATCAGCATCGCCTCGAGAGGGACGGCGTTCCAGGCGAGGTCGACGAGCTTGGCCGCGCCGACGTCGGCAGGATCCTCCGAGAGCGGCCAGATCGGCTCGTGGTGGGTGGCGCACCCGACCGTCGCGGCCCCGGCCGCGCGCAGCGCCTGCGCGCCGCGGCCATGAGCGAGGAGCAGGTGGTGCATCGCCGCCACGACTCCCCACCCGGCGCGGCGTCCGGGCGCGACCGTGCCGAGCCCGTAGCCGAGGTAGGCAGCCACGTTGGGGTCCTGGACGGGCACCCATTCGGGGACCCGGTCGCCGATCAGCTCCGCGACGCCCTGGGCATAGTCACCGAACGCGTCGACAGTGGCACGGTTGAGCCAGCCGCCGTCGGCGGCCAACGGCTCCGGAAGCTCGCCGGCATAGAGCGTCGCCGACGGTCGCAGGCCGGCCTCGAGCAGCTCATCGACGAGGCGGTCGTAGTGGCTGCGGGCAGCGGGATCGACGGCACCGCGTCCACCCGGCTGAAATTCACGCCAGGAGACCGCGAACCGGTAACCAGGCGCACCGAGACGTTTGAGCAGCGCAACGTCCTGCTCGCCCCCCGGCCGGGTGACGTCTGCAGTGCCGAACACGAAGCCAGTCGGAAACTTGGGAAACGCCACGGCACAATCATGACTGTGACTGCCCAGATCCGCCGAGGAACCGTCCGATTCACCGAACGTCCCCCCGGCCTCCGACCAGGAAAAATTACCTGGCACACCTACTCATTCGGCCCCCACTACGACCCTCAGCGCGTCGGTTTCGGCCCGATCGTCGCCTACGACGAGCACCTGCTGCGCAACGGCGAGGGCTTCGACACCCACCACCACGCCGGCGTCACCATCCTGACCTGGCCGCTCTCCGGCGAGGTGACCCACACCGACTCCACCGGCGCCACCGGAACCGTCGCTCCGGGCCAGGTCGGCGTCTTCACCACCGGCGACGGCGTGGACCACTCCGAGTTCGCCTCGGCCCCCGGCACCCGGTTCATCCAGGCCTGGATCTCCGGCAGCACCGGCGAGCCCGCGTACGCCGTCCACGACGTCGCCGCCAGGGAGGGCGAGTGGACCGAGGCGGTCCGCCTCGACGAGGGGACTCTCCGGGTCGGCCACGTCGGCACCGCCGGCCCCACCGAGATCACCCTTCCCGAAGCCCGGCTCCGGCATCTCCACGTCGCCTCCGGCGCCCTGCTGCGCAGCGGCATGGCCGAGCCGCTCTCCGCGGGCGACGCCTTCGAGATCACCGCCGGCGAGGACCTGCCGCCGGAGTTCACGGTCAGCGCCGGCGTACCCACCGAGCTGCTGCTCTGGTGCTTCGACTGACATCCACAATTGGCCGGACAGCCGCACATCCGGCCGGGTAAAGTCCGGCGCAGACTGCTCAATACGGAGGATGCGTGACGACGTTCCTGATCATCGGAGCCGTCGGGCTTGGCCTCCTGCTCGTGTCGCTGGTGATCGGCGACCTGATCGATGGCTTCCTCGGCGGAGCGCTGGACTGGCTGGAGAGCGACTGGTTCTCAACGGCGGCCATCGGCGGGTTCGTGTCCGCGTTCGGCTTCGGTGGCGCGATCGCCGCCGGGCCGATCGGGACCCTGCCCGCCATCGGGATCGGGACCGGCGCCGGCGTACTTTTCGCTTGGTTCGCCCTCTGGCTGACGCGCCTGCTCAAGGAGGAGCACACCGATGCTCCTCCCAGCGGCGACGACGCGGTCGGGCTGGACGCCGCGGTGATCACCACGATCCCGGCCGGCGGCTTCGGCGTGGTCCGGTTGGCACTCGGGGGCCATACGGTGACCTACAACGCGAAGGCACCCGACTCCGACGACGCGATCGACCCGGGCACCGCAGTCCACGTTACCGGGGTCCTCTCTCCGACGGCAGTCACCGTCGCGCCGACTTGGCGCGAGATCACCTCCTGACCTGAAGGGGTCCCCATGGAACTGCTGGTGCCGATCGCCGGCTTCGTCGTACTTCTCATCCTGCTTCTGCTGCTGGTCACCAGCCGCTACAAGGTGGCAGGCCCCAACCAGGCGTTCATCGTCACCGGCCGCAAGGGCAAGGCGGTGCTCAACCCGGAGACCGGGCAGCTGACCACCGACCTGTCCGGCCAGAAGGTCGTGCTCGGCGGCGGCGTCTTCGTGGTCCCGTTCGTGCAGAAGCTGGCGACCATGGACCTCTCCAGCCGCCGGATCTCGGTGCGGATCGGCGGAGCGGTCTCGGGGCAGGGCATCAAGCTCAACCTCGACGGCGTCGCGATCGTGAAGGTGGGCGGCAACGCCGACCAGATCCGGCTGGCCGCGCAGCGGTTCCTCTCCCAGCAGGAGGAGATCGAGCCGTTCACCCAGGAGGTGCTCGCCGGTGCGCTGCGCTCGATCGTCGGCGGCCTGACCGTCGAGCAGATCATCCGTGACCGGGCCGCGTTCGCCCAGCGGGTGGCCGACGAGTCCGAGTCGTCGCTCACCGGCCAGGGGTTGATCCTGGACACCTTCCAGATCCAGGACGTCACCGACGACGGGTCCTACCTCGCCAACCTCGGCCGGCCCGAGGCCGCCCGCATCACCCAGGCCGCCTCGATCGCCGAGGCCGAGGCACGACGAGCGGCCGAGCAGGCCCGGATCAAGGCCGAGGAGGAGATCGCCATCGCCCAGCGGGCCCTCGCCCTCAAGCAGGCCGAGATCAAGTCCGAGACCGACGCCGCTGCCGCCAACGCCGCCGCCTCGGGCCCGCTGGCCCAGGCCGACCGCGATCAGGCCATCCTCACCGAGCAGGAGAAGGTCGCCGTACGCCAGGCGGCGCTGACCGAGCGCCAGCTCGAGACTCAGGTACGCAAGCCCGCCGACGCCGAGCGCTACCGCGTCGAGCAGGAGGCCGAGGGCCGCCGCAACTCCGAGATCGCCGCAGCCGAGGCTCGCAAGGCCTCCACCATCGCCGGCGCCGAGGCCGATGCCGAGCAGGCCCGCCTCTCCGGTGAGGCCGAGAAGGCCCGCCGTGCCGCCCTGGCCGAGGCCGAGGCCATCGAGGGTGAGCGGCGTGGCGCCGCGGAGCGGGCGCGGCGTACCGCAGAGGCCGAGGCCCTGCGCGCCGAGGGTGAGGCCCAGGCCTCCGCCACCCTGGCTGTCGGCCAGGCCGAGGCCGAGGCGATGGACAAGCGCGCCGAGGCGTTCGCCAACTACAACGACGCCGCGGTCCTGCAGATGCTCGTCGAGGTGCTCCCCAGCATCGCTCGCGAGGTGGCCGCCCCCATCAGCGCCATCGACAACCTCACCGTCCTGTCCACCGACGGCGCCGGCGCCATGCCCCGCCAGGTCACCGACAACGTCGCCCAGACCCTCAACATGCTCAAGACCGCCACCGGTCTCGACCTCGAGGCGATGCTCCACAAGACGGTCAACAAGGCCACCGACAACGGCACCGCCGAGATCGGCTCTTAGTCCCACCAGACCCAGGGATACCCGGTTGACCGGGTATCCCTGGGTCCGCCCTTGGTCCGGCGTCCGGGCGGAGGAATCCACCGACGTCGCGGGCACTACCCAGTTTGAGGTACGGCCGAAGAGTTGTGGATCGTCGTTCGCGACCCCGACCACAGTCTGATCCCAGACCGGCTTTCTCGAGGTGCCCGGTGCATCGTCACGCAACAGGGTTCAAAGGAGAGTCATGTTCAAGAAGCTCATGGGTCAGATCCCGACCGTCATCATCGCAGCGGCCACCGCGGCGATCTTCGGAGGCGGCGGGGCCTACGCCGCCGCCAAGATCACCTCGGCCCAGATCGCCGACCAGACCATCCAGTCCCGCGACATCGCCGCCCAGGGCGTCGGCACCTCGGAGGTGCGCAACCAGTCCATCGTCTCCGGCGACATCTCCGAGGGCGGCGTCGGCGCGTCCGAGATCCGCAACGGCACCATCACCGGTGCTGACATCAACGACAGCACCGAGAAGAACCTGAGGGGCAAGGACGGCGCTGACGGCCAGGACGGCGCTGACGGCGCTGACGGCCAGGACGGCGCTGACGGTCAGGACGGCGCTGACGGTCAGGACGGAGTCGTCACGGCGACCTCCGTGGCCACCACCGACACCGTGATCGCGAACATCGGCGGTCCGTTCGCCGCCAACGCGACCGAGGTGGGCACGACTCACCTGGATGCGGGCAAGTACCTGGTCAACGCCTACGGCTTCTTCGACCGGACCAACAACGCCGAGACCTCCACGCCCGTGCTGCAGCTGGCCGTTCGCGGCGATGACGGCAGCCAGTGGGGCGTCGACTTCGGCACCGCCTTCACCGGCGAGTTCCCGGCCACAGGGAACCTGGAGCAGACCGCTTCCTCCACGCGACTCGTCACGGTCCCTGAGGGTGGTCTCGACGTGAACGTGTACGCCTTCGGCTACAACGCCAACCAGAGTTCGACCGGCTCGGGCAACTACACGGTCAGCGCAGACGTGACCTTCGTTCCCGTGGTGGGCTGACCCCACTCGCTGGACCGGCCGACGGCACCCTGAGGAGACCCCCAGGGTGCCGTCGGCATCTCAGTCGGCGGCGATCCCGACGTACGTCGTCTCCAGATACTCCTCGATGCCCTCGAAGCCGCCTTCGCGCCCGAATCCGGAGGACTTCATCCCTCCGAACGGGGCGGCGGGGTTCGAGAGGAGCCCGGTGTTGACGCCGACCATGCCGTACTCCAGCGACTCGGCGATCCGGATCGTCCGGGAGAGGTCGCGGGTGTAGACGTAGGAGGCCAGGCCGTACTCGGTCGCGTTGGCCTTCGTGACTGCTTCGTCCTCGGTCGTGAAGACGGTGATCGGCGCGACCGGACCGAAGATCTCCTGGGAGTTGATCTCGGCGTCGGCAGCGACGTCGAGCAGGACGGTGGGCGTGAAGAAGTAGCCGGGACCGGAGGGCGCCGAGCCGCCGGTCAGCAGCTTCGCGCCGCCCTCGACCGCGCCGGAGACCAGCGCGGTCACCGAGTCCACGGCCTTCTCGTCGATCAGCGGCCCCACCTGCGTACCTTCGTCCTGGCCTCGCCCGACGACCAGCGACCCCATCTGCGAGGTCAGCTTCGTGGCGAACTCCTCGGCCACGTCGGCGTGGACGAGGAAACGGTTGGCGGCCGTGCACGCCTCGCCCATGTTGCGCATCTTCGCGATCATCGCGCCCTCGACGGCGGCGTCGATGTCGGCGTCCTCGAAGACGATGAACGGGGCGTTGCCGCCGAGCTCCATCGACATCCGCTGCAGGTTGTCGGCGGCCTGCTTCACCAGCAGCCGGCCTACCGGCGTCGAGCCGGTGAAGGAGATCTTCCGCAGCCGTGGGTCGGCCTGGACCGCGGCGGAGACCTTGGGCGCGGAGGTGGTGGTCACGACGTTGAGTACGCCCTCGGGCAGTCCGGCCTCGGTCAGGATGGCCGCCAGGGCCAGCATCGTCAGCGGCGTCTGCTCGGCCGGCTTGACCACCATCGTGCAGCCGGCGGCGATGGCCGGGCCGATCTTGCGGGTGCCCATCGCCAGCGGGAAGTTCCACGGGGTGATGAAGAAGCAGGGGCCGACCGGCTTGCGCACCGTCAGCAGCCGCGAGCCGCCGACAGGGTTCTCCATCCAGCGGCCGTGGATCCGGGGTGCCTCCTCGGAGAACCAGCGGAAGAACTCGTTGCCGTACGTCACCTCGCCCTTGGCCTCGGCCACCGGCTTGCCCATCTCCAGGCTCATCAGGTGCGCCAGATCGTCGGACCGTTCGTTGATCAGCTCGAACGCCTTGCGAAGGATCTCGCCCCGGGTGCGCGGCGGAGTCTTCGCCCAGGACGCCTGCGCCGCCACTGCGGCGTCGAGCGCGGCGACGGCGTCCGCGACCGAACCGTCCGCGACAGTGGTCAGCTCGGAGCCGTCGGCCGGGTCGATGACCGCGAAACTCGCTCCGCCCTCCGCCTCCCGCCAGGTGCCGTCGATGAAGAGTCCGTGATGCTCCGGTGCCAGAAGGTCCAAACCGCTCATGACACCGATCCAACCACGCCGCGGAAACACACCCTGATCCACATCTCGTCAACACGTGGTCACCAGTTCTGTGGAAAACAGGCATACGCGTGACACCTCGGAACAAGTCTGATTGTCTATCCACGTCGACGTAGGGAGGGAGCACTCCAAGCCTCGACCGGGCCTCGCGGCCGAAAGGCCGCCAGGCTCGCCTTACAGCTTCTCTACTGTTCCCCCCGTCGGTAGAGAAGCCGAGGGACTTGAGTGTGGCCCGGCCTCTGGCCGGGCCACATCTCGTTCGGGCCTGCGCTGCCTCCTAGTGTCCCGCGCCGAGAGTCCGTGCCATAAGTCGTGCGATGCGTGCGTGCATCGCAAGGCGGCGTCGCGACGGGGCGAGTTCAAGGGTCGGACGCAACACCTCCTGACTGAGGAGGCTGTCGAT
>NZ_JBOHDN010000216.1:0-6659 GCF_050699375.1 Nocardioides sp.
GCGCTGCGGGCCCAGATCAGCCCGCACTTCATCTACAACTCCCTCGGGGCGATCGCCAGCTTCGTACGCACCGATCCCGAGCGCGCGCGCGAGCTGCTCCTGGAGTTCGCCGACTTCACCCGCTACTCCTTCCGGACCCACGGCGAATACACGACCCTGGCCGAGGAGCTCCGCTCCGTCGAGCGCTACCTCCTGCTCGAGCAGGCCAGGTTCGGCGAGCGGCTCAGCGTCAGGCTCTCGGTCGCCCCCGAGGTGCTGCCGATCGCGGTGCCGTTCCTGTGCCTGCAGCCGCTGGTCGAGAATGCCGTACGTCACGGGCTGGCCGACGCGGAGACCGGCCACATCTGCATCCGCGCCGCCGACAGCGGCACCGAGTGCGTGATCGAGGTCGAGGACGATGGCGCCGGCGAGGACCCGGAGAAGGTACGCCGCGCCCTGGCCGGGGTCTCGACAGGCTCGACCACCCGGGACAGCTCGACGACCCGGGACGGCTCGACCGCCGGCAGCAACGACTCCGTCGGCCTCGGCAACGTCGACGCCCGGCTCCGCAACGCCTACGGCGACGACTACGGCCTGGTGGTCGAGACCGCCCCCGGCGCGGGCACGAAGGTCATCCTCAGGATCCCCAAGTTCGCCCCGGGAGTGCATCCATGAGCGAACGACAGCGAACGACGGCGAACGGTCGCACGTCCGGTTCGCACGCCGCCGCACGCCAGGGGGCGCCCGGCGGCCGGCTGAGGATCCTGGTCGTCGACGACGAGCCGCCGGCAGCCGACGAGCTCTCCTACCTGCTCACCCAGGACTCGCGGGTGGCAGAGGTGCGCACCTGCCTGAACGCGACCGACGGGCTGCAGCAGCTGCAGGAGTCGAGCGTGGACGCGGTGTTCCTCGACATCC
The DNA here is from genome assembly GCF_050699375.1 of Nocardioides sp. GTDB lineage: Bacteria > Actinomycetota > Actinomycetes > Propionibacteriales > Nocardioidaceae > Nocardioides. The sequence continues at coordinate 898 of NZ_JBOHDN010000216.1, forward strand.
AGATGCCGGGGCTCAACGGCCTGGAGCTGGCCCGGCTGCTGGCGCGCTTCAAGACGCCGCCCGCGGTCGTGTTCGTGACCGCCCACGAGGAGCACGCGCTGCAGGCCTTCGACCTGCGAGCGGTCGACTATGTGCTCAAACCGGTGCGTGCCGAGCGTCTGGCCGAGACCGTCACCCGACTGATGGGCAGCATGCCCGAGGAGGAGCCGGGTGGTGACGTACAGATCCCGGTCGAGCTCGGCGGGGTCACCCGCTTCGTGTGGCGCTCCCAGATCACTCATGTGGAGGCGCAGGGCGACTACGCCCGGCTGCACACCGCCGACGCGTCCCACCTGGTGCGGGTCCCGCTGACCCAGCTGGAGCAGGAGTGGGCCTCCGCGAGGTTCGTACGCATCCACCGCTCGCTCCTCGTCAACCTCTCCCACGTGACCGAGGTGCGTTCGGACGCAGGCCGCTGCTCGGTCGTGGTCGGTGGCTCCTCCCGCGGGACCGAGCTACAGGTCAGCCGCCGCCACACCCGTCAGCTCAAGGACCTGCTCGCCCGGCGCAGCTGAGCCGACCCGACCGAGACGACCCGATCCTGATGACTGAACCCCAGCGCGTACGCGTCACCGGACCGCCCCGCCGACGCCCCGCCGTCCGGCGGGTCGATGTCGACGAGGACACCCGGCTCGGCGAGGTCTACCTCGGCTCACTGATGCGCGCCCAGCTCTCGATCGCCGTACGCACCCTGGCGGTCCTCCTGCTCGGCGTCGGCTCGCTCCCGCTCCTGTTCTGGCTGGCTCCGGGTCTGGCCGGGACCGCGCCGTTCGGCATCCCGCTCACCTGGCTGCTCCTCGGGGTGCTGGTCTACCCGTTCCTCTTCCTCCTCGGTCGCTGGTATCTGCGCGGCGCGGAGCGCAACGAAGCCAGCTACGCCGACCTGCTGAGCGCCAACGAGACCGGCTCCGACGAGATCGGCCCCGAGAACGGCCCCGGGGCCACATGACCCTCGACTCAGCCCCGGCGATCGTCGCGGTCACCCTGGTCACCCTGGCGACGCTGACGATCGGCACCTGGGGACTCCGGTTCAGCCGGACGACGAGCGACTTCTACGTCGCCTCCCGGTCGGTGCGACCTGGCCTGAACGCGAGCGCCATCGGCGGCGAGTATCTCTCCGCCGCGTCGTTCCTCGGCATCGCCGGGCTGGTCTTCACCTCCGGCGCCGAGATGCTCTGGTACCCGATCGGCTGGACCGCGGGCTATCTCGTTCTGCTGACCCTGGTCGCAGCACCTTTGCGCAGGTCAGGGGCGTATACACTGCCCGACTTCGCCGAGGAACGACTCGCCTCCACAGGCGTCAGGAGACTCTGCTCGCTCCTGGTCGTGACCATCGGCTGGCTCTATCTGATCCCGCAGCTTCAGGGCGCCGGCCTGACCCTGGAGCTGGTCGCCGGAGCACCGCGCTGGGTCGGCGCCGCACTGGTCGGCACGGTCGTCCTGGTCAGCGTCTTCTCCGGCGGGATGCGCTCGATCACGTTCGTGCAGGCCTTCCAGTACTGGCTAAAGCTCACCGCTCTGCTGGTGCCGGTCGGGGTTCTGGTCGCGGTCTGGGGCAGCGACGGCGCACCCCGCACCGACCTCAGCCAGGCCTGGTCCCTGCCGCTGGGCACCGACGGGATGACCGGGCTCTACGCCACCTATTCGTTGATCGCGGCGACGTTCCTGGGCACGATGGGGCTGCCGCACGTCGGCGTGCGCTTCTACACCAACCCCGACGGCCGCGCCGCCCGCCGCACCACCCTGGTCGTGCTGGCTCTCCTGGGCGTCTTCTACCTGCTGCCACCGATCCTCGGCCTCTTGGGGCGCGTGTACGCAGCCACCCCAGCCTCCGCCGACACGCTGGTGCTCGAGCTGCCCCGCCTGATGGTCCCCGGCTGGGCGGGCGACGCCCTCACCGGGCTGGTGTGCGCGGGCGCCTTCGCCGCCTTTCTCTCGACCTCCTCGGGCCTGGCGATCGCAGTCTCCGGCGTGCTCAGCCAGGACGTCGTCGTACCCCTGCTGCGCCGGCGCGGCAGCCTGTTCGGGGGCGTCGCCGCGTTCCGGATCGCCTCCCTGGTCGCCGTCATCGTCCCGGTCGCCGGCGCCCTGCTGACCCCCAGCGTCGGCGTCGCCCGCGGCGTCGCGCTGGCCTTCGCGCTCGCCGCCGCGACCTTCTGCCCGCTGCTCCTCCTCGGCATCTGGTGGCGCCGGCTCACCGCCTACGGTGCCGCGACCGGCCTGGTCACCGGCCTGGTCACCACCGGGACAGCCGTGGTCGTGACGATCAGTGGGTGGCGTACGGACACCTGGGCCGACGTCGCCCTCACCCAGCCGGCCCTCTGGGCGGTCCCGCTCTCCTTCGCCGTCATGATCGTCGTCAGCCTCGCCTCCGCCGCCCATGTCCCCACCCACACCACCCGGCTCCTCGTACGCCTCCACACCCCCGAGCGCACGATCGAGCCAGCCGTCGCACAAACGCTGCAGCGCTGACGCTTCTATGGATTGATCCCTCAAATCTACGAGTTTGGATACTCAAAGCTGCGAGTTGAGGTACTCAAACCTACCGATTCAGCTAGCCTGAGACGATGTCGTATGTCCCACGGAACGTCACAGCCTGGGCTGAGGAACTTCTGTCCAACACACCAAGCCTGATCATCGAAGGTGCGCGCCAGGTGGGTAAGAGCACGCTGGCGCTCCACCTCTCGGAGGGCCACGAACCGACCTTCTTGTCATTCGACGATGCAGCCATACGCGCCGCCGCGGAACTCGACCCCGACGGATTCATCGCCGATGCCGGTCCTGGCCTCGTCATCCTTGACGAGATCCAGCGCATGCCCCATCTCACGCTTGCAGTGAAAGCGTCGATCGACCGGGATCGTCGCCCCGGTCGCTTCATCCTGACCGGATCGTCATCCCTGTTGCGCGTTCGCGGCCTCGCCGACAGCCTTGCCGGCAGATCTGCCTACGTGTCTCTGTACGGGTTCAGCCAAGGAGAGATGCGCAGCCGGACAGACGATTTCATCAACGTGGTGCTCCAGGAGCCGCAGTGGAGTCGTACAAGGTCGTCACTCAAACGCGCTGACTACGCCGCGCTCATCAGTGCGGGCAGCTTTCCTGAATTCCATTCCCTGTCCCCACGGCTCCGGAACGCCCGCTTGGACGACTACGTCCGCTCGTTGGTGGAACGAGACATGCCGGACCTGCGTCGCGAGGTGCGGCCGGACCGGATGCTCGCGCTCATTCGCACCCTGGCCGGGCGTCAAGCAGCCGAGCTGATCAAAGCCCGGATTGCCCACGAAACCGACATCCCAGCAACGACGATCACAGCCTATTTGGATCTCCTCCGCGATGTCGGTCTCCTGACCACGATCCCTCCGTGGACGTCGAACCTTTCCAAGCGGGAGACCGGGCGCCCGAAAGCATTCCTCAACGACTCCGCCCTCGCGCTGCGCCTGGCCCGAGTGACCACAGACCAACTGACACGCATCGAGTACGGCGAAGCCCTCGGCGCGTTCCTCGAAGCCTTCGTGTACGCCGAACTACTCAAGCAGCGCACCTGGTCCGAGCAGGATTTCGAGCTGTTCCACTACCGACAACTCGACGGGACCGAGGTCGACGCCATCATCGAACTGTCTGACGGGCGGATCATTGCGGTCGAGGTCAAGACTTCCTCGTCGTTCAGCGCCTCTCAGTTCAAGGGCTTGGCCAAGCTCCGCGAGCGCGTCGGCGACCGGCTCGTTGCTGGATTCGTCCTCAACACGGGCTCCACCGGCTACCGGTACGCCGAGAACTTGTACGGCGCCCCGATCTCCAGCCTCTGGGCGCCCGTGGGCACAGCGCGCTAGCCCCCGTCCGCATGACGCCGGGCAGACCAGCCATTCAGCGGACGAAATCGACCGTTCGCCGCGCGACTGCGCCGCCTACCGAGGGACCGTGTGTTACCCGCGACGCGCGGGGTGGACGAGCCCTACTGTGACAGCGATCACACGTCGCCCGTCCTCCACCCCCACGGAGGACGGCCTCGTCAACGAAAGGGTTAGACCGTGAGCGATGAAGCACACGACCAAGCCCACCGGCACGACCCGGTCTACGACAGCCTGCACGCCACAGCGGAGTTTCGCGCTCTGCGGTCGGCGTATCGGAAGTTCGTCTTTCCGGCCACGGTGGCATTCCTGGCTTGGTACCTCCTCTATGTCGTCTGCTCCAACTGGGCAGAGGGCTTCATGAACACCAAGCTGGTCGGCAACATCAACGTCGCGCTGGTCTTCGGGCTCCTGCAGTTCGCGACGACCTTCGGCATCGCGTACTACTACGCCAACTACTCCACCAAGCACCTCGATCCGCTGGCGCGGAAGCTGGACGAGGAATACGAGATCGGGAAGAGGCAGCTCTGATGGACGGCAGCCAGATCCTCACCACGGTCCTCTTCCTGACCGTTGTCGCGATCACGATCGGCATCACCTTCTGGGCGAGCCGGCAGACGAAGACCGCGGCCGACTACTACGCCGGTGGCCGCGGCTTCTCCGGCTTCCAGAACGGGCTCGCGATCGGCGGCGACTACATGTCGGCCGCGTCGTTCCTCGGCATCTCCGGCGCCATCGCCCTCTCGGGCTATGACGGGTTCCTCTACTCGATCGGCTTCCTCGTCGCCTGGCTGGTGGCGCTGCTGCTGGTCGCCGAGGTGCTGCGAAACTCGGGGCGCTACACGATGGCCGACCAGCTGGCGTACCGGATGAAGCAGCGCCCGGTGCGCATGGCCGCCGCGACGTCCACCGTGGTCGTCAGCATCTTCTACCTGTTGGCCCAGATGGTCGGCGCGGGCGCCCTGGTGGCCCTGCTGCTCGGTGTCGAGGACCAGCTGGTGAAGAACATCGTGATCCTCTTCGTGGGCGCGCTGATGATCTTCTACGTCACCGTCGGCGGGATGAAGGGCACTACCTGGGTCCAGATCGTCAAGGCCGTTCTGCTGATGACCGGCTCGGCCCTGATCGTGATCCTGGTGCTCGCGCAGTTCGGCTTCAACCTCTCCGAGCTCCTCGGCTCCGCCGCCGACGCCTCGGGCAAGGGCGACGCCTTCCTGCAGCCCGGCCTGAAGTTCGGCCTGAGCTTCACCAGCGAGATCGACTTCGTCTCGCTGGGTCTCGCTCTGGTGCTCGGCACCGCCGGCCTGCCGCACATCCTGATCCGCTTCTACACCGTCCCGACCTCGGCAGATGCCCGCAAGTCGGTGCTGTGGGCGATCGGTCTTATCGGCGTCTTCTACCTGTTCACCCTGGTCCTGGGCTTCGGTGCGGCCGCGCTGGTCGACCCGGCCACCATGGACAAGGCCGGCAACCTGGCGGCGCCACTGCTCGCCCAGGAGGTCGGTGGCGGCGAAGGATCCATCGGCGGCGCCGTGCTGCTCGCGCTCATCTCCGCGGTCGCCTTCGCCACGATCCTCGCCGTCGTCGCGGGCCTGACGTTGACCTCGTCGGTCTCTGTCGCCCACGACATCTACAACTCGGTGATCAAGCGCGGCAAGGCGAGCGAGAAGGAGGAGATGAAGGTCTCCCGCTGGGCCGCGGCGGGCATCGGCCTGGTCGCGATCCTGCTGGCGATCCCGGCGCAGTCGCTGAACATCGCGTTCCTGGTGGCCCTGGCCTTCGCGGTCGCGGCCTCCGCGAACCTACCGGCGTTGCTCTACAACCTGTTCTGGCGCCGTTTCAGCACCCGCGGGGCGGTGTGGAGCATCTACGGCGGAC
>NZ_JBOHDN010000217.1:0-4888 GCF_050699375.1 Nocardioides sp.
CGGTCGTACGCCGTGTAGCTCCGCTGCGTCGCGATGTGGCCGGCGACGTGCTTGGCGTCGTGCCACACGCCCCAGATGAAGCTCGAGCCGCGGCGGGAGAGCCAGGGGAGGCCGACGAAGTAGACGCCGGGCTCGGTGGAGACGCCGCGGCGGTGGGCCGGGCGGCCGCTCTCGTCGAGCGCGTCGACCTGGAGCCAGCCGTAGTCGGTCGCGAAGCCGGTCGCCCAGATCACCGTGGTGATGCCGGCCTCGGCGAGGTCGAGGGAGATCAGGGGCGTGGTCGCAGCTGAAGGGCTGGGGCCGAGGTCGCGGGCCGAGGGCTCCTCGGGCAGGTCGATGCCGTTGCGGGTGACGTACTCGTCGGCGGCGTCGAGGAGGGCGAGGTAGTTGGCGTCGCCCTGGGCGATGTTCTCGGCCAGGTCCTCACGGAAGGTGAGGGTGCCGGCGTCGTAGGTGTCGGTCATGCCGACGAGCTGGATCCCGTTCGCCTCGAGGGCGCGGAAGTCGACGGTGTGGCCGCCGCGGGCGCCGCTGACGGCGATCGTGACGTGCTCCGCGCCGGCGGCCGGGGTCTCCAGGTCCCACAGACCCAGGACGCCGAGCCACCAGCAGAAGTCGCGGCCGCGGTAGCTGCGCGGGGGACGGTCGTGCGGGCCGACCGAGAGGTGGACCTGGCGGCCGGAGCGCTGCAGCTCGTCGGCGATCTGGACACCGGAGGAGCCGGCGCCGACGACGAGGACGTTGCCCTCGGGAAGCTGGTCGGGGTTGCGGTAGTCGCTCGAGTGCATCTGCACGGCAACCGCGCCGTCGGGGACGATCGGCGGGTAGACCGGCCGCTGGAACGGGCCGGTCGCCGCGACGACGAACCGGGCGTCGATGACGCCGTCGGAGGTCTCGACCCGGAAGCCCGGCCGGCCCTGGTTGCGGGTCACCGAGGTGACCTCGACGCCGGTTCTGATCGGGGCGGCGATCTTCTCGGCGTACGCCTCGAAGTAGGCGGCGACCTGGTCCTTGGTGGCGAACGCGTCAGCGTCGACGTCCTGGAACTCCAGGCCCGGGAACCGGTCGTGCCAGGCCGGGCCGTTGGCGACGAGCGAGTCCCAGCGCATCGTGCGCCAGCGCTCGGCGATCCGGTCACGCTCCAGCACGAGATGGGGGACGCCGTTGTCGCTCAGGTGCTCGCTCATCGCCACACCGGCCTGACCGGCGCCGACGACGAGGACCTCGATCTGTTCGTTGGACATACTCAGATCCTGAGCCGCCGCGTTGCTCGTGTCCAACAGATGTTGTTGGCCTTACCCATCGGATCGACTGATGCAGTGACGGGCGGCATCACTGCATCTGTTTCATTGACGATAGTCCTTGGAAACATCTGTTGGACACATGCTCTCGGACGAGGTGGACTGGTCGTCGTGGAGACCAACAAACCCAGCAGCATCGTCGTCGGCGGACACACCCGGATCCGCCCGTTCAACACCAGCGTCACCTACCCCGAGCAGAACCTCGACAACGACCTGTGCCAGGCCGTGGTCGCGGGCAACACCGTCTACGTACGCGGTCAGATCGGGCAGGACCTGGACACCAGCGAGTCGGTCGGCATCGGCGACGTCGAGGCGCAGACCGAGCAGGCGATGGCCAACATCAAGATGCTGCTCGAGGAGGCCGGTGCCGAGATGGAGCACCTGGTCAAGCTCACCATCTACATCGTCGACCCGCGCTACCGCGAGACGGTCTACCGGACCATCGGCCGCTGGACGAAGGGCGTGCACCCGATCTCCACCGGGATCGTGATCTCCGCCCTGGCCCGCCCGGAGTGGCTGGTCGAGGTCGACGCGATCGCGGTCATCCCCGAGGTGGCGAAGTGACCTTCTCCGTCCTCGCCACCGACGGCAACGGCGCCGTCGGCATCGCCGTGACCTCCTCCAGCCCGGCCGTCGCCGCGCGCTGCATCCACCTGCGTCCCGGCGTCGGTGGCGCATCCTCGCAGAACATCACCGACCCGCGCCTGGGCACCGAGCTGCTCGACGCGCTCGCCTCGGGCCTCGACGCCCGGGCCGCGCTCGCATCCGTCACCCAGGGCCGCGAGCACATCGACCACCGCCAGCTGACCGTGCTCGGCCACGACGGCGCCGGTGCGGCGTACAGCGGCTCCGGGTCGCTCGGCGTCCACCACCACGCCGTCGCGCCGCAGGTCGTCGCCGCCGGCAACCTGCTGGCGACCACCGACGTCGTCGACGCCGTCGTCGCCGGCTTCGAGGCTGCGACCGGAGACCTCGAGGAGCGGCTGCTCGCCGCGCTCGAGGCCGGCCTGGCCGCCGGCGGCGAGGCCGGACCGCTGCACTCGGCGGGCCTCTCCGTCGTACGCGACGTCGCCTGGCGAGTCACCGACCTCCGCGTCGACTGGAGCGACCACCCGGTCGAGGATCTTCGCGACCTGCTGAAGGTCTGGATGCCGCAGCGCGACGACTACGTGACCCGCGGCCTCGATCCCACCACCGCACCGTCCTACGGCGTGCCCGGGGACGAGTGAGTCGATGACCACCTCGAAGCAGTACGCCGCGACCACGGTCGGCAGCGACGCCGAGCGCCTCGTCCGGCTCTCCGAGCAGTTGCACGCGAACCCCGAGACCGGCTGGGAGGAGCACAACTCCTCCCGCTGGGTCGCGGAGTCCCTCGAGGAGGCCGGGTTCACGGTCACTCCGGCCTACCTCGGTCTGGAGACAGCCTTCCTGGCGACCTTCGGAAGCGGCTCGTTCCGCCTCGGCCTGTGCGCCGAGTACGACGCCCTGCCGGGCCTCGGGCACGCCTGCGGCCACAACCTGATCTCCGCGATCACCGTCGGCGCCGCCCGCGCGCTCGCCCCGCTGGCCGATGCCGCGGGGCTCACGATCGAGGTCTACGGCACCCCTGCGGAGGAGGGCGGTGGTGGCAAGATCGAGCTGCTCGAGCGCGGCGCCTTCGCCGGCCTGGACCTGGCCATGATGGCCCACCCCGCTCCCGTCGACGTCGCCGAGGCCGAGCCGTTCGCGGTGTCGCACTCGCACGTCGAGTACCGCGGCAAGGCGGCCCACGCGGCGGCCTATCCCGAGCAGGGCGTCAACGCCGCCGATGCCTTCACCATCGCCCAGGTCGCGATCGGCCTCATCCGCCAGCAGCTGCCGCCGACCGTGCGCGTGCACGGCGTGATGACCAACGGGGGAGAGGCGCCCAACGCCATCCCCGCGCGCACCGAGGGCCGCTGGTACGTCCGCGCCGAGAGCCTCGCCCAGCTCGCCGAGACCGAGGAGAAGGTCTGGCGTTGCTTCGAGGCCGGGGCGCTCGCCAGCGGCGCGAAACTCACCGTCGAACCGGAGAGCAAGCCGTACGCCGAGTTCCGCACCTTCGCGCCCGCGCTGGCGGCGTACCGGCGCAATGCCGAGGAGATCGGCCGGGTCTTCGACCCGGGAACCCCCGCCCGCCGGATGAACCGAGCCTCCACGGACATGGGCAACGTCTCCCAGGTCGTGAACGCGATCCACCCCTACGTCGGCATCAACTCCGGGACCGCCCTCAACCACCAGCCCGAGTTCGCCGCGCACTGCGTCGGCGGGGACGCCGAGAAGGCGCTCCTCGACGCCGCCACCGCGCTGGCCTGGACCGCGCTCGACGTCGCCGAGGAGGCGGCCGCGCGATGACCACCGTCGATGCCCTGGCCACCCGCACCGAGCACGACTCGCTCGGTCCGTTCGAGGTACCGGCGACCGCCTATTGGGGCGTGCACACCGCCCGCGCGCTGCGGAACTTCCCGATCAGCGGGACCACGGTCGGGAGTCATCGCTCGCTCGTCGCCGCGCTCGGCGCGGTCAAGCTCGCCGCCGCACGCGCCAACCACGAGCTCGGCCTGCTCGACGACCGTCGTCACGACGCGATCGCGGCCGCCGCGCAGGAGGTCCGCGACGGGAACCTCGACGACCAGTTCGTCGTCGACGTGATCCAGGGCGGCGCCGGCACCTCGACCAACATGAACGCCAACGAGGTCGTCGCCAACCGCGCGCTCGAGATCCTCGGCCTGCCCTTCGGCAGCTACGACGAGATCCACCCGCTGGACCACGTGAACCGGTGTCAGTCGACCAACGACGTCTACCCGACCGCCGTCCGGCTCGCCCTGGTCGGGGCGATCGACCGCCTGGCCGAGGCGACCGAGGCCCTCGCCGACTCGTTCGCCCGCAAGGCGGCCGAGTTCCGCGCCGTCCCCAAGATCGGACGTACGCAGCTCCAGGACGCCGTCCCGATGACGGTCGGCCAGGAGCTCGGTGCCTTCGCCATCACGCTGCGCGAGGAGCTGGCCCGGCTGGCTGACTCGCGCGTGCTGCTGTGCGAGATCAACCTCGGCGCAACCGCGATCGGCACCGGGATCACCGCCCACCCCGACTACCGGCGGCTCGCCGTGCAGCACCTCGCCGAGATCACCGGCCTGCCCGTGGTCGGCGCGGGCGACCTCGTCGAGGCGACCAGCGACACCGGCGCGTTCGTGCAGGTCTCCAGCGTGCTGAAGCGGATCGCCGTCAAGGCCTCCAAGATCTGCAACGACCTCAGATTGCTCAGCTCCGGTCCGCAGGCCGGGCTCGGCGAGCTCCAGCTCCCCGCCCGCCAGGCGGGGTCGAGCATCATGCCCGGCAAGGTCAACCCGGTCATCCCGGAGATGGTCAACCAGGTCGCCTTCTGGGTGATCGGCAACGACCTCACCGTCACCATGGCCGCCGAGGGCGGCCAGCTCCAGCTCAACGCGTTCGAGCCGGTGATGGCGCACGGCCTGCTCCAGGGGTTCATCTGGACGGCGGCGGCGTTCGACTCGCTGCGCGAGCTGTGCGTCGACGGGATCACCGCCCACCCCGACTACCGGCGGCTC
>NZ_JBOHDN010000218.1:0-1913 GCF_050699375.1 Nocardioides sp.
GGCCTGACCCCGATCCTGGTGACCCTTCTGGCGGCGCACAGTCGTGCTGAGGAGGCCGAGGTCTATCCGGTCGCCAGGGACGAGGCCGGTGAGGCGGAGGAAGTCGCGCACAGTCAGGAGGAGCACCTGCTGGCCGACCGCCTTCTGGCCGAGCTCAGCGAGTGCGACCCCTTCGGGGCGGCGTACGAGAACAAGCTCACCGAAGTTGTCGACGCGATCAGCCACCACGTCGAGGAGGAGGAGACGACCGTGCTCCCGGGAATGCGCAGCGGTCTCGACGACGCGCGTCGCGCCGAGCTGGGGGAGGCCTTCTTGAAGAGCCGGCAGGAGCATCTGGGGGATATGCCTCAGGACATCACCCGTGACGAGATGCGCCGCCAGGCCTCCAACGCGGACATCTCCGTCGGCGACAAGGACAAGCAGGCGCTGCAGCAGGAGCTGGATCAGCACGCCGACAAGTGACACATCAGCGAACCGAGAGGAAGGCGATGACGATGCCGAAACGCAAGCCAGGGCCAAGCGTGAAGGATCCCGAGCTCTACGAGGAGATCCGGGACGACGGTGGAAGCAAGGAGAAAGCCGCACGGATCGCGAACGCGTCCGCCAACCGCTCGCGTTCCAAGGTGGGCGCGAAGGGCGGCGGATCCGGGTCCTACGACGACTGGACCGTCGAGGACCTGCGCAATCGCGCGAGAGAGATCGGCATCGAGGGTCGCTCGAAGATGAAGAAGAGCGAGCTGATCAAGGCATTGCGGAACCACTGACGTAAAGGACATCGAGATGCACCGATCGCCTACGTCCCCGAGCAGATCGGAGGACTGACATGACCCGATTCGGCTACTTTCTCTCCTGCGAGGAGTTCGGACCCGCTGAGCTCATCGAACAGGCGAGACTCGCCGAGGAGGCCGGGTTCGAGTCTCTCTGGATCAGTGATCACTTCCATCCATGGAACGATGAGCAGGGCGAGAGCCCCTTCGTGTGGTCGGTGATCGGCGCGCTGGCGCAGGCCTGTTCGTTACCCGTCACCACCGCCGTCACCTGCCCGACGGTGCGGATGAGTCCAGTCCTGGTCGCACAGGCAGCCGCCACCAGCGCGGTGATGCTCGACGGTCGTTTCACCTTGGGGCTGGGCACCGGCGAAGCCCTCAACGAGCACGTGCTGGGCGACGCCTGGCCGACTCTCGACGTACGTTTGGAGATGTTGGAGGAGGCAGTCGGCCTGATTCGCGAGCTGTGGACCGGTGAGTTCGTCAACCATCGTGGCCGGCACTACACCGCGGATACGGCACGTATCTACACCCTGCCGGAGCAGCCGCCGCAGATCTTCATGTCCGGCTTCGGGCCCGAAGCGGTCGATGTGGCCGCCAGGATCGCCGACGGCTACATCACGACCTCGCCCGACCACGCACTGCTGAAGCGATTCCGCGATTCGGCCGGTGACAAAATGGCCCAGGCTGGGACCAAGGTCGCCTGGGCAGCCACCGAGGACGAGGGGGTCGAGCTGGCACATCGGCTGTGGGGGACCAGCGGGCTGCCGGGTGAGCTCGCCCAGGTGTTGCCGTCGCCCCGCCACTTCGAGCAGGCAGCTGAGCTGGTCACGTCCGAGCAGACCCGACGGAGCGTGACCTGCGGCCCCGATCCCGACAGACACGTCGAAGCAGTCAAGCCATTCGTGGAGGCTGGGTTCGACGACGTCTACGTGGCGAACATGGGCCCGCACTGGGCGGAGATGATCCCGACGTACGGCAACGAGGTCCTGCCCCGTCTGCGTTCGGGCATTGACGGGCGATGACCGAGGACGGCGTCATCTCTCCGGCTCCGGCTGCCTGAGGTAACGGCTGCTTTGGCAGTCGAGCCTTCTAGGTGGGCAGAGCTGGACCAGCACGCCGAAAGCAACTCGGGGGCGGCACAAC
>NZ_JBOHDN010000219.1:0-6618 GCF_050699375.1 Nocardioides sp.
CGTCATGACGAGCCGACTCGGCAGGGTTCTACGTCAGGATGAGCCGACTCGACGGATCAGCGGGGGTTGATCCAGTTGATCAGCTGGCTCATCGAGATCATCAGGTCGTCGAGCCGTCGCTCCATGCTGTCCAGGCGCGCGTTGACGTTGTCCAGCGTGGCGTCGGTGCGCTCCATCCGGCTCTTGAGCGCGTGGAACTCCGCCGTATGCATCTGCTGCATCGTCAGCAGATCGATCATGATCGCCTCGACGTCGTTCGCGGACAGGCGGCCCCCAACGCCATGCCCCGAGTAGTTCATGGACATGACGTGAATCCTGTCACGTCAGCTGGTGCCACACGTGGGGAATGTTGTTTCGCTTGGGTGAACTTGCCTACGCGTGCATCAACTGTTGGTCAGAAGAGTCTCTCGGTCGGATCATCGAGTCCGCGAAGCGCGTCGTAGTCGACGATCGCGCAGGTGATGCCGCGGTCCTCGGCGAGCACTCGCGCCTGGGGCTTGATCGCCTGGGCGGCGAAGATCCCGCGCACAGGGGCGAGCAGAGGGTCGCGGTTGAGCAGCTCGAGATAGCGGGTCAGCTGCTCGACGCCGTCGATCTCGCCACGCCTCTTGATCTCGACGGCGACCGACTTCCCGTCGGTGTCGCGGCACATCAGGTCGACCGGCCCGATCGCGGTGGGGAACTCGCGGCGTACGAGGGTCAGCCCCTCGCCCAGCGTCGCAGGGTGGTCCGCGAGGAGCTCCTGGAGGTGCTTCTCGACGCCGTCCTTCTGCAGTCCGGGGTCGATGCCGAGGTCGTGGGACGACTCGTGGTGGATCTCGTCGATCAGGATGCGGAGCGTGTCGTCCGTCTTGGAGGTGACCGTCCACTCGACCCGGCCATCGTCGGACTTGCCCTCCGAGAGGACGCAGGGCGGCGACATCCAGTTGAGGGGCTTGTAGGAGCCCCCATCGGAGTGGACCAGCACCGATCCGTCGGACTTGAGCATCAACACTCTGGTCGCCATCGGAAGGTGGGCGGTGAGCCGCCCGGCGTAGTCGACCTGGCAGGTGGCAACGACGAGTCTCACCCGGAGAAACCTACAGCACCGCGTGGTGTGAGCAGCCTCACGCCACAGAGGGTTACTCGCGGGTAATAAAAATGGCAGTCTTCCGTCGCATGACGGTTTCGATCCAGGGTTCCATCCACGACGTGCTCGTACTGCCCTACCTCAACCACGCGATTCGCATGCTCGAGTCGGGCTACGCCACCGCCACCGACATCGACAACGCCATGCGCTTCGGCTGCGGCTACCCCAAGGGTCCGCTGGCCATGGTCGACGAGATCGGCCCTTCGGCCGTACGCGACGCGCTGGCCGCCCGCTTCGAGGAGACCGGCGACAACCTGCACAAGCCGGCCGACCTGCTCACCAAGACGGCCGAGGAGTCCGGGTCGTTCACCGGAGCCGCCGGCAGCGACGTACAGTCTCCGGAGCTGCGCCACACGATCGAGAAGATCGGCGTGGTCGGCACCGGCACGATGGCCTCGGGGATCATCCAGGTCTTCGCGCAGGCGGGCTACGACGTCGTGTTCGTCGGCCGCTCCCAGGAGAAGCTCGACGGGGTCGTCGCCGGCATCACCAAGGCGCTCGACAAGGCCATCGCGAAGGGTCGCTCGGACGAGGAGACCAAGGTTGCGGTGCTCGGCCGCCTCACCGGATCCACCTCGCGCGAGGACCTCGCTCAGGCCGACCTGATCGTCGAGGGCATCGCCGAGGACCTCGACATCAAGACCCAGCTCTTCAAGGACCTCGACCGCATCGCGAAAGTGGGTGCGATCCTCGCCACCACGACCTCGTCGATGCCGATCACCGAGCTCGCCAAGGTCACCTCGCGCCCCGGTGACGTCATCGGGATGCACTTCTTCAACCCCGCGCCGGTCATGAAGCTGGTCGAGGTGGTCACCACCGATCTCACCTCGCCCGAGGTCGACGAGACCGTCAAGGCGCTCTCGCTCGCGGTCAAGAAGGTCCCGGTCTCCTGCGGCGATCGCTCCGGCTTCATCGTCAACGCCCTGCTGTTCCCCTACCTCAACGACGCTGTCAAGCTGCACGAGTCCGGCGTCGCCATCGATGAGATCAACGCGACGATCAAGGAGACCGCGGGTCTCCCGATGGGTCCCTTCGAGCTGCTCGACGTGGTCGGCAACGACGTGTCCCTCGCGATCCAGTCCGAGCTCCGCAACGAGTTCGGCGAGCCCGGCTTCGAGCCCGCCGCCCTCCTGGTCCAGAAGGTCCAGGACGGCAAGCTCGGACGCAAGACCGGCGAGGGCTTCCACACCTACTAGGCCGAGAAGTCACCTCTGCAGGCCGAGAAGTCACTTATGCGGATCGAGCCGTCACTCCGGTGACGGCTCGATCGCATTTCTGACGCCTCGGCCTGCGGGGGTGACGTCTCGGCCTGCATTTCTGACGCCTCGGCCTGCAGAGGTGACGTCTCGGCCTGCAGGGGTGACTTCTCGGCGGTCAGGGGTGGGGGTAGCCGCGGCGTACGGCTCGTTCCAGGACTCCCAGGGTGGCTCGGATCGACTTCTCGTCGATGACCGGGAAGATCGGCTTCCAGTCGGGGGCGGCGGTGGACCAGTCGCAGTACGAGGTGACGCGGGTGTCGCCGGAGTCGAGCCGTTCGAGCTCGTAGCCGAAACGGTGGCCGATCGGCGGCTTGACCGTGCCGTCGATGGTCCACTCGATCGACCGGTCGGGCTCGAACCCGGTGATGATCACGGTGACGTCGTACTTGCCCAGCGGGTAGTCGCCGAGGGCCTCGCGGTCCATGTGAACTACGAACCGGTCGCCGACCGCGGACACCGTCGATCCTTCCGCGGACTGGAGCATGCCGGCGGCGTCGATGGCGACATGGCCGTCGGGGTCGATGAGAACAGCGAAGATGTCGGTGGGGGAGGCGGGGATGATCCGCGCGGCGTCGATGCGCTCGACCTCGACGGGGTCGGCGGTCTGGGTCTGGTCGGTCATGGTCCGAATCTAGCGGCGTCCTGAAGTGCCTGGCATCACACCATGGCAGGATGCGGGGCATGAGTGAGCGCACGATCGAGACTGTCGGAGTCGTCGGCCTGGGCACCATGGGTGCCGGCATCGCGGAGGTGTTCGCCCGCAACGGGTTCACCGTCGTCGGAGTGGAGCGGGACGAGGAGGGACTCGAACGCGGCAAGGAGCATCTGGCGCACTCGACCGGGCGCGCGGTCAAGCGCGGCAAGCTCAGTCCAGAGGAGCAGGAGACGCTGCTCGGCAGGATCACCTTCGCCACCGACCCGACCGCGCTCAAGGACGCCGACTTCGTGGTCGAGGCCGTGGTCGAGTCGATCGAGCTGAAGAAGAAGATCCTCGCCGACCTCGACGAGATCGTCGCCCCCGACGCGATCCTGGCGACCAACACGTCCTCGCTCTCGGTCACCGAGATCTCGACCGCCTCGCAGCGGCCGGGGCGCGTGGTCGGCGTACATTTCTTCAACCCCGCTCCGGTGCAGAAGTTCGTCGAGATCGTACGCACCGTGGTGACCGAGCCGGAGGTGCTCGAGGACGCCCGCGAGGTCGTCGGCAAGCTCGGCAAGTCGCCGGTGGTCTGTGGCGACCGGGCGGGCTTCATCGCCAACGCGCTGCTCTTCGGCTACCTGAACCACGCGGTCTCGATGTTCGAGGGCCACTACGCCACCCGCGAGGACATCGACACCGCGATGCGGCTGGGCTGCGGCTACCCGATGGGGCCGCTGGCGCTGCTCGACCTGATCGGGCTGGACACGTCCTACGAGATCCTCGACACGATGTACCGCCAGGGCCGCGACCGCCTGCACGCCCCCTCGCCGATCCTCAAGCAGATGGTCACCGCCGGGATGCTCGGACGGAAGTCGGGCCGTGGGTTCTACACCTACGAGGCGGCGGACTCGCCGATCGTGGTGCCGGACGCGCTGACGCCGAGTGCCGACGCCACGCATGAGCTGCGCCGCAAGATCTCGAAGGTGGGCGTCGTCGGGACCGGCACGATGGCGTCGGGCATCGTCGAGGTCTTCGCCAAGGGCGGCTACGACGTGACGTACGTCGGTCGCAGCTCCGACAAGGTCGACGGTGTCGCCGCGCGGATCACCAAGAGCCTCGACAAGGCGATCGGACGGGGCAAGCTTGAGGAGTCGGCGAAGCCGGAGATCCTCGGCCGGCTCACCGGCACGACCTCGCTGGACGACCTGGCCGACGTCGACATCGTCGTGGAGGCGATCGCCGAGGACCTGGCCATCAAGACCACGCTCTTCGAGAACCTCGACGACATCTGCAAGCAGGGTGCGATCCTGGCGACGACGACATCGAGCCTGCCGGTCATCGAGCTCGCGAAGGTGACCAAGCGGCCGGCCGACGTCGTCGGGATGCACTTCTTCAACCCGGCGCCGGTGATGAAGCTGGTCGAGGTCGTCTCGACGGTCACGACGGCCGAGGACGTCTCCGAGACCGTTCGGGCGCTCTGCTCGAACGTCGGAAAGTCGCCGGTCTCCTGCGGTGACCGGGCCGGTTTCATCGTCAACGCGCTGCTGTTCCCCTATCTCAACGACGCGGTGAAGATGCTCGAGGGGCACTACGCGACCGCCGACGACATCGACACTGCGATGAAGCTCGGCTGTGCGCTGCCGATGGGCCCCTTCGAGCTCCTCGACGTGGTCGGCAACGACGTCTCCCTCGCCATCGAGAAGGAGCTCTACCTCGAGTTCCGTGAGCCGGGCTTCGCGCCCGCGCCGCTGCTGGAGCACCTGGTCACCGCGGGCTACCTCGGTCGCAAGACGGGCAAGGGGTTCCGCGACTACTCCTGAGGTCTCGACAGGCTCGACCACCGACGCTCGACCACCGTGGCGGTACGCTGAAAACGTGGGACTTCTGATCGCACTCCTCATCGTCGTCGCGGTGATCGGGACCGTGGTGGTGACCAACAAGCGCTCGCAGGCGCGGGCGCTGGAAAAGCAGCGCGCGGATCTCGAGCCGGTCAAGCAGCTCGCCTTCGAGGACGTCACCGCGTTCGGTGAAGAGCTCCAGAAGCTCGATCTGGACATGGCCGGAAAGGCGCTCGACGAGGGCGCCAACGACGACTACCAGCGAGCGCTCGACGAGTACGAGACCGCGAAGCGGGCTGTCGACAAGATGGAGAAGCCCGAGGACGTCAAGGGCATCACCGAGATCGTCGAGGACGGTCGCTACGCGGTGGCGTGCGTTCAAGCACGAGTCGCCGGCGAGGCGCTGCCGACCCGGCGCCCGCCGTGCTTCTTCGACCCTCGCCACGGGCTCTCCGTCGAGGACGTGGAGTGGGCGCCTCCGGGCGGCACCTCACGTGACGTACCTGCCTGTGCTCTCGACGCCGAGCGGGTCAAGGCGGGCGCCGAGCCCGACACCCGCAAGGTGATGGTGGGCAACGAGCGCGTGCCCTACTGGCAGGGTGGCCCCGCCTACCGGCCCTACGCCGCAGGCTACTTCGGCGCCTTCTCGCCGATGGACTGGATGTTCGCCGGGCTGATGTTCAGCGCGTTCGGCGGCTTCGACGCCTTCGGTGAGATCGGTGAGGGCATGGGCGACGCCATCGGCGGCATCGGCGAGGGCATGGGTGACATGTTCGGCGGGATCGGCGACGGCATCGGTGACATGTTCGACGGCTTCGACTTCTAGCGTTGTCGCTCCCGTACGATCCTCCGGTGACACTTCATACGCTCGAGCTCGGCGAGACCGGCAGCCGGGTCGTCTTCCTGCACGGACTCTTCGGCCAGGGCCGCAACTGGAACACGCTCGGCAAGCAGCTGGCTGCCGAGCACCGGGTGAGCCTGGTCGACCTGCCCCACCACGGACGCTCGCCGCAGCCGGAGACGTTCGACTATCTAGGCGTGACGGCGTCGGTCGCCGAGCTGCTCTCGGCAGACGATCCCGCCACCGTCGTCGGCCACTCGATGGGTGGCAAGGTGGCGATGCTGCTCGCGATCACCCGCCCCGAGCTGGTCGCGAAGCTCGTCGTGGCCGACATGTCCCCGGTCGCCTATGAGAAGGCCCGCGACTTCAAGACGTACGTCGATGCCTTGAACGGTCTCGACCTCGGCTCGATCACCCGCCGCGACGACGCGGACGCCGCGCTGCAGGATGCCGTTCCCGATCCGACCGTGCGCGGCTTTCTGCTGCAGAACCTGCGCCGTGACGGCGACGGCTGGCGCTGGGCGATGAACCTGCCGGTCCTGGGGCGCGACCTGGACCGCATCGGCGCGTGGCCGGCCGACGACCTGAAGGCGTTCGAGCCGTACGACGGCCCGGTGCTGTGGCTGGCGGGGGAGCGGTCCAACTACATCGCGGACGAGTATGCGCCGGCGATGAAGGAGTGGTTCCCGCGCTATCGCAGGGTGACCATCAAGGGCGCCGGCCACTGGGTCCACTCCGAGAAGCCGGAGACCTTCCTCGCGGCACTCGAGCAGTTCCTCGCCTCCTAGTGTCCCGCGCCGAGAGTCCGTGCCATAAGTCGTGCGATGCGTGCGTGCATCGCAAGGCGGCGTCGCGACGGGGCGGTTTCAAGCCAGGGACGCAACACCTGGGTGTGGTGGTTGAGAGAGTAG
>NZ_JBOHDN010000220.1:0-12313 GCF_050699375.1 Nocardioides sp.
GAGTTGGCACGACAGTGCCAACTCGGCCTGCACAACTGACGTCTCGACCGGCATTTCTGACGTCTCGGTCTAGTGGGGGCGCTCGACGGCGTACTGGACGAGGCTGACGGCCTCCCCGCGGTAGGTGTCGGTGCCGTGGCGGCCGGTCTCGATGAAGCCGGTGGCGTCGAAAAGCTTCTTGGCGCGGGCGTTGGTCTCGTGCGTCTCGGCCCAGATACGGGTTAGATCGAGCACGGAGAAGCCGTAGGTGAGCGCGGTCTTGATGGCGCGCTGACCGAGGCCCTGTCCCCAGCGAGAGCTCGGGCCGATGGCGATACCGAGCTCGCGCGTGTCGGGTGCGAGACCGTGGAGATCGGCATAGCCGACGACCTCCGCGTCGAGCTCGACCCCCAGCCGGATGAGCTCGGGCGGAGGAGCATCGATCAGCCGGCGCCAGTGGCGAAGATGGCCCTCACGATCGCGTTCCGGCCAGCCGCTGGCCACCCGGAACTCCTCATCGAGCGCCCAGTCGGCGAAGACGTACTCGTCGCCCGGTGCCAGCGGGCGCAGGCGCATGGTGTCGGTACGGGGCATCGACCGAGTCTCTCAGATGTACGACGCGGCCGATCCCCCGCCCGGGATCAGTAGGTGAGCTGGACCTTGGTCGCGAGCCGCTGGTCCATCAGCCGATAGCCCTCGGCGACCTCGGCGACCGGCAGCGTCTTGTCGAAGACGAGACCGGGGTTGATCGTGCCGTCGAGCGTGAGCCGCAGGAGGTCGGGAAGGTAGCGGCGGACCGGCGCCATCCCACCCTTGAGGCCCACGTTGGTGCGGAAGAGCGCGTTGACCGGGAGGTTGACGTCGTGCGGGACCCCGACGAACCCGACCGTCGCACCCGGACGGGCCACCTTCGAGGCCGTCTTGAAGGACTGGTCGGTGCCCACGCACTCCAGGACGTAGTCGGCCCCGACGCCGCCGGTGAGCTCGCGTACGGCCGCCTCGCCCTCCTTGCCGCGGGCGGCGACGATGTCGGTGGCACCGAACTTCTCGGCGATCTCCTGGCGAGCCTCGTGACGCGACATCGCGACCACCCTCTCGGCACCGAGCTGAGCGGCTGCCAGCACGCCGCACAGACCGACGGCGCCGTCACCGACCACGACCGCGGTCCCGCCCTTGGCGCCTGCCCCGAGCCCTGACATGACCGCTGCGTGCCAGCCGGTGGCCATCACATCGGTGAGTGCGAGCAGGTCGGGGTACATCGACGGATCGGGGGTCGCGTCGAGCTTGACCAGAGAGCCGTCGGCCTGGTTGACCAGGGCGTACTCCCCTTGGCCGCTGACCGTGAACCCGAGGTTCTCGCAGACCGACTGGACCCCGGCGACGCAGTGGGGGCAGGTGTTGTCGCAGTGGTCGAAGGGGACGATCACGAAGTCGCCGGACTTGAAGCCGCGTACGTCGGCGCCGACCTCCTCGATGACGCCGATGCACTCGTGGCCGATGGTGCTTGGCTCGTCGATGTCGCCGTTGGCGCCCCGGTAGTTCCACAGGTCGGAGCCGCAGATGCAGGAGGCGGTGACCTTCACGATCGCGTCGGTCGGCTTCGTCAGGACGGGATCGGGGACCTCCGTGAACCGGATGTCGCCCACCCCGTGGATCGTTGTCGCGTGCATGGTGGCATCCTGTCACCCGGCGTACGTCAGATCGCACACCGTGGCCCCGCGGAATCCGGGCAACACTCCTGACACGAAACGCCGACAGTTCGCGGGGAATCCAGGCTTATCTCATATATGAGTTACGGTGGTGCACCATGACCGACGGATACAAAGGTCGCATCGGGAATCTGATTCGCGATGCGCGCAAGCACAAGGGTCTCACCCAGGCCCAGCTCGCCGACCTCCTCAACACCAGCCAGAGCGCGATCAACCGCATCGAGCAGGGGCAGCAGAACCTCTCGCTGGAGATGATCGCCCGCGTGGGAGCCGCCCTCGACTCCTCCCTGGTCGACATCGGGGCCGGCCCGACGCACCTGCGCGTGACCGGCCCGACGACGCTCTCGGGCGAGATCACGGTCAAGACCTCGAAGAACGCGGGGGTCGCCCTCCTGGTCGGCTCGCTGCTGAACCGGGGCCGTACGACGCTGCGCAAGGTCGCCCGGATCGAAGAGGTCAACCGGATCATCGAGGTCCTCAACTCGATCGGCGTCCAGACCCGCTGGCTCAACGACGACAACGACCTCGAGATCGTCCCGCCCAAGGAGCTGCGCCTCGACGCCGTGGACGAGGCCGCCGCGCGGCGTACGCGCTCGGTCATCATGTTCCTCGGCCCGCTGATGCACCGCCTCGACGACTTCGAGCTTCCGTACGCCGGTGGCTGCAACCTCGGCACCCGCACCGTCGAGCCGCACATGTCGGCGCTTCGCCCCTTCGGCCTCGAGGTCAAGGCCACCGACGGCGCCTACCACGCCAGCGTCAACCGCGCGGTCCAGCCGACCCGCGCCATCGTGCTGACCGAGCGCGGCGACACCGTCACCGAGAACGCTCTGATGGCCGCCGCGCTGCACCCGGGCACCACCACGATCCGCAACGCCTCCTCGAACTACATGGTCCAGGACCTCTGCTTCTACCTGCAGAAGCTGGGCGTCGAGGTCGAGGGCATCGGCACCACCACCCTGCGCGTCACCGGTCGCGAGACCATCGACGTCGATGTCGACTACGCGCCGAGCGAGGACCCGATCGAGGCGATGTCGCTGCTGACCGCCGCGATCGTCACCGACTCCGAGATCACCATCAAGCGGGTTCCGATCGAGTTCATGGAGATCGAGCTCGCGACGCTGGAGGAGATGGGCTTCAACTACGCCCTCTCCGAGGAGTACGTCGCACTCAACGGCAAGACCCGCCTCGTCGACATCACCACCAAGCACTCCTCCCTGCACGCGCCGCTGGACAAGATCCACCCGCTCCCCTTCCCCGGCCTCAACATCGACAACCTGCCGTTCTTCGCCGCGATCGCCGCGGTGGCGCAGGGCCAGACGCTGCTGCACGACTGGGTCTACGAGAACCGCGCGATCTATCTGACCGAGCTCAACAAGCTCGGCGGCAACGTCACGCTCATGGACCCGCACCGGGTGATGATCGAGGGCCCCACCCACTTCTCCGGGACCGAGATCGTCTGCCCGCCGGCGCTGCGCCCCGCCGTC
This sequence comes from Nocardioides sp., assembly GCF_050699375.1. GTDB lineage: Bacteria > Actinomycetota > Actinomycetes > Propionibacteriales > Nocardioidaceae > Nocardioides. The sequence goes on from NZ_JBOHDN010000220.1 coordinate 3,176, forward strand.
GTCGTGCTGCTCGCGATGCTCGCCTCCAAGGGGACGTCCGTGCTTCGCTCGACCTACGTCATCGCGCGTGGCTACGAGGACCTCGCCGAGCGGCTCAACCAGCTCGGCGCGAACATCACCGCCTTCCGCGACATCTGATCGAAGACCGGGCCGAGTCGGCTCGTCGAGGTTGGAGGGCTGGGGCGACAGCTGAGTGGTGACATGAGCCTGCGGGCTCATGTGACCAGGCGCTCTCGGGTGGTTAGATGCTCCCCGTGAGGGAGCAACAACGACGCGTACGCGCCTATGCGCACCGTGGTGGCGCACTCCATCCCGACCTGGTCGGGATGGAGAACACCATGGAGGCGTTCCGCCATGCGGTGAGTCTCGGCTACACCCATCTCGAGACCGATGTGCACGTGACCCGCGACGGTGTCCTGCTCGCCTTTCACGACGAGGCGCTCGACCGGGTCACCGACGTCAGCGGCCTGATCGCGGAGATGACGTACGCCGAGGTGCAGGCCGCCCGGATCGGCGACCTGCACGGGGTGCCGACCCTGGCCGAGCTCTTCGAGGCCTTCCCCGACGTCAGCTTCAACATCGACCTCAAGTCCGACGGCGCGGTCCGCGCGCTGGCCGAGCTGCTCACGGCGACCGACCATGAGGACAAGGTCATCGTCGGCTCCTTCTCGGTGCGTCGGCTCGAGGCCTTCCGCCGGCTGACGGCCGGTCGGGTACGGACCTCGGCCCACCCGCGCGAGGTGCTGGCCTATCTGCTCTCACCCACGGCCGGCATCGCCAAGCGCCTCGCCGGCGCGCGCTTCGACGCGTTCCAGATCCCGCACCGTCAGCGACTTCGCGGTCCCCTCTCGATCCTGGTGGCGTCACCCGGCCTCGTACGCCGCGCCCACAAGGCGGGCAAGGAGGTCCATGTGTGGACCGTCGACGACCCGGCCGAGATGGAGCGGCTGGTCGAGCGCGAGGTCGACGGCCTGATGACGGACCGGACCGACCTCCTCAAAGCGTTCCTCCAGGAGCGCGGGCTGTGGGACGCTGAGCCGCCTCGGTCCGAGGCTGGGCTCAATGAGGCTGGGCTCAATGAGGCTGGGCTCGATGCTCGGCTCAACAACGATGATGACGGCGAGGAGCCCCAGAAGTGACCACACCAGCCGGCATCGGCGACTTCAGGCCGGTCGAGCGGGCACGGGAGCAGAAGGGCTGGTTCTTCACCGACTGGGCCGTCTCCGCGTTCCAGACGACCGTGGCCGGGGTGTTGTTCGCGCCCTACCTGATCGAGATCGCGAAAGCAGCGGCCGTCGACAACCGGATCGACGTGCTCGGGCTGTCGATCGCGCCCGGCGCGCTGCCGTCCTTCGTCATCACGTTCTCGACGATCCTGTCGGCGATCATCTACCCGCTGGTCGGCGCGATCGCCGACCGCACCTCGCGCAAGCCGGACCTGATGGCGGGTTTCGCCTGGGCCGGTGCGCTCTGCGCGGCGCTGCTGTTCTTCATGACCGGGGACAACTGGTGGTTCGGCTCGATCATGTTCATCATCGCCAACCTGTGCGCGGGGGCGGCGGTGGTGGTCAGTGACTCGATCCTGCCGCTGATCTCGACCGAGGCGGAGCGCGACCGGGTCTCCTCGATCGGCTGGGCGTACGGCTACGCCGGCGGCGGGCTGCTGCTCGCGGTGAACTTCGTGCTGGTCACCTTCGCCGACCCGCTCGGCCTCGGCACCGCGCTGGCGGTGCGGATCTCCATGCTCTCGGCCGCGCTGTGGTGGGCCGGGTTCATCATCATCCCCTGGCGGCGGATCCGCCGCCGTGAGCCCGCGGACGTCGAGGAGGTCTCCGGCGGTGTGGTCGCGCGGTCCTTCGGCCAGCTGTTCGTGACCCTCAAGGAGCTGCCGCGGTATCCGGTCGCGCTGACCTTCCTGCTGGCGTACCTCTTCTTCAACGACGGCATCCAGACCGTGATCAGCTCGGCGTCGATCTATGGGGTCGAGGAGCTCGGGTTCGAGACCGGCACGATGCTCGGCATCTACCTGCTGGTGCAGTTCGTCGCGGTCGGCGGGGCCATCTTCTTCGGCCGGCTGGCAAAGAGCTTCGGCGCAAAGCGGGTGATCCTCGGAGGCTTGGGTGGCTGGATGGTCATCGTCGTCGCGGCCTACTTCGTGCCGGAGCAGACCCTGCTGCCCCTTCTGGTCGTCGCAGTCGGCATCGGTCTGGTCATGGGCGGCACCCAGGCGCTGGCACGGTCCTACTTCTCGCTGTTCATCCCTGCCGGGAAGGAGGCAGAGTACTTCAGCCTCTACCACGCCATGGACCGCGGCACCTCCTGGCTCGGCACGCTGGTCTTCGGCCTCGTCTACCAGCTCACCGACTCCTACCGGCCGGCGATCCTGGCGCTGATCGCCTTCTTCGTCCTCGGCGGCGGGCTCCTGGCCCTGGTGAACACGGCCAAGGGCATCGAGCAGGCGGGCAACCGGGCACCCGAGCGGATCTGAGGCGACAGAGCGAGGTCGAACGGCGAGCTTGCTCGTCCGTTCGCGCCGAGCGAGGGAGCAAGGCGACCGGAGGGCGCCAGGGGACCTGCCGCCTGGCGGGTTCGAGACGTACGTCCTCAGGACACTCTCAGAAAAGATCGCAGGTCAGGCGGGGCATGTGTCGAACAACACGGCGAGACGGCCCACAATTCACGGAATCATCACCTCCTCTGTACCGTTGACGATGTGAAGAGGCCTGACCGGGCTGCGTTATGAGTCCGCAGACCGCGTCGCTCTTCAGCACATTCAACGGGGGACGATCGACTCAGGAGGTGCCTTATGGCCGAGCGTACGTTGCGCGGTGCCCGACTGGGCGGACAAAGTTTTGAGGATGAGCGCGGCATCGAGTTCGCGGGTCGCCAGCAGGTGGCATACCGCTGCCCGCAGGCTCACGAGTTCGAGATCACGATGTCGGACGAGGCCGAGGTTCCGGCCATCTGGGAGTGCCCGCGCTGCGGGATGGAAGCTCTCAACCTCTCCGGTGCCAAGCCGGAGGAGAAGGCCGAGAAGCCGGCGCGTACGCACTGGGACATGCTCCTGGAGCGGCGCTCGGAGAAGGAGCTCGAGGACATCCTGAAGGAACGCCTCGACCTTCTGCGTGGCGGCGAGATCGGGCCGGCGCACCTGCACCGCAAGGGCCCTGGCAAGAAGAAGGCCAACGCCTGATCTCACGCCGATAGGCAGGTACGCAGATCGAGTGGTCACCATCTGGTGACCACTCGATCTGCTTTTGTGACTTCTCGGCCGACGCGGATGACGCCTCGGCGTGGGTCAGGCCTGGTCCTTGTCGATGACCTCGCCGGTGACGATGTCGTCGCTCTGGGGGCGGCGGCGCGGGTCGCCGAAGGTGGTCGGCATCGCGGCTGTGACGAGGCGCTTCTGCACGACCGCGGCCAGGATGCGGCGGAAGAACGGGCGGGTGAACGGCAGGATCAGCACGATGCCGAAGAGGTCGGTCACGAAGCCGGGGCTGAGCATCAGCGCGCCGCCGAGCATGATCAGTGCGCCGTCGGCGATCTCGTTGGACGGGAGCTTCCCCGAGGAGAGCGCGGTCGTCAGCGCGGTCCAGGCGCGGGAGCCCTCACGGCGCATCAGCCAGGCACCGAAGATCGAGTCGGCGACGAGGAGCAGGATCGTCCACCAGACGCCGATGACCTGACCCACCTGGATCAGCACGAAGAGCTCGGCCAGGGGGATCACCAAGAAGAGCAGGATCAGGACCCAGGAGAGCCGGCGGCGCCTGGTCCCTCGGGCGTTGGTCGTCGTCGTGCTCATCGGCGGCCCACCCGGAGACGGTCCAGCCCGAGGCGGCGCAGCAGCCGGAGCAGCTGGTCGCGTCGCTCCGCGAGGCCCCAGCGGGTCACCCGACGCATCGACTCGGCGGCGACCGCGGGGCTCATCTTCGACTCGCCCCGGACCCGCTCGATGAACTGGATCGGGACCTCCTTGACCGTCAGGCCGGCCCGCAGCGTACGCGTGACCATCTCGGTCTGGAAGACATAGCCGGTCGACTCGACGCTGCTCAGCTGCAGCTTCTCCAGCGTCGTACGCCGGAAGAGCCGGAAACCCGCGGTGGCGTCGTGGACGCCGATGCCGAGCAGCGCCCGGACGTAGAGGTTCCCGCCTACCGAGAGCAGCCGTCGTGACAGCGGCCAGTTGACCACGGAGCCGCCACGGATCCAGCGAGCGCCGATCACCAGGTCGGCGGAGGTGAGGGCATCCAGCAGGAGGTGCAGCTCCTCAGGCTGGTGAGAGCCGTCGGCGTCCATCTCCCCCACGACGTCGTAGCCCTGCTCGACGGCCCATCCGAATCCGTGGAGGTACGCAGCGCCCAGCCCGGCCTTCTCGGTGCGGTGCAGCACATGGATCTGCTCGTCGTTCTCGGCGAGCTCGCTCGCGATCGTGCCGGTGCCGTCCGGAGACCCGTCGTCGACGACCAGCACGTCGACGCGCGGCTGCGCCTTCCGCAACCGGGCGACGATCCAGGCGAGGTTGTCCGCTTCGTTGTAGGTCGGGATCACCATCACTGCCCGACCGATCTCGGTCCAGGGAGGAAGCTGCTCGTTCGTCACGTACGCCGGCCTTGTCAAGAAATGGGGTTGGAGATCACAGGATATCCGGGCGCTGGTCACTTGATCGAATGCCAGCGGGGGTAGGCGGCGAGCAACAGCCCTGCGGACGCCAGCAGAGGCGCGGGAGGACCAAGACGATCTTCGGGCCGTTCCGATCCCTGCTGGCGGCAGGGGCACGATCGTTGTCTAAGGGCGCCTTGGCCCACCCGCGTTGCCCTCGCGGCGCTCGATCACGCCCGCGGGTAAGCATCGGGGGATGCCTGGCACGACACCCCCGACCCGAACCGTCGGGCGCCGATCCGCCTACCACAACTCTGCACGGGCGAACCAAGCCACCTTCACCCGATCGCTCGGGGTAAGTCAACAAGCCGCTGACCTGCGGAAACTGGAGTTTTCGCAGGTCAGCCACAGCCTTCCGGCGGCGAAAAAGTCGGGAATTCTCGACGAACGGCGGCGTGTCGTCCTCAGGTACCCGTTACGGGCTCTCCGGAACGACGACCGTGCCATGCGCGGAGGTCGCCAGGATCGGTTCGTCGAGCACCTTTGCCGCGCCCGGACGGTCCTCGGTGGCCGCTCCCCTGGCCACCACGTGCACGGCGAACTCCATCACCCGCGACCGTCTTCCGGCCTTGACCAGCTCGCAGGTGATCTCCAGGACGTCGCCGGCACGCACGGGGGCTTTGAACTGCACATCGTCATAGGACGCGAAGAGACCCTCGTCGCCGTCGGTCACCATGCACATCTCGGTCGCGACGTCGCCGAAGAGACCCAGGCTGTACGCCCCGTCGACCAGGTTGCCGGCGTAATGGGCGTGCGAGTAGGGCACGTAGCGGCGGTGGACGACCGCTGTGCCGATCTTGGGGCCGATCTCATGCCCGATCTCAGGGCCGATCTCAGGGGTGCTCATGCTGCGGGCTCCTTGGAGGTGGTGCGGTGGACGAGATAGGAGGCGACCTCGGCCGGGGTGGTGCCGCGGCCGAAGATCCGGTCGACACCGAGCTCTGCGGTCTTCGCTTCGTCGAAGCGTGGCCCACCCGCGATCAGCAACGGCCGCTCCCCCGCCGGATAGGCCTCACGGAACGCGGCCGACATCTCCCGGGTGTTGAGCAGGTGGGCGTCGCGCTGGGTGACGACCTGGGAGACGAGCACGGCATCGGCGCGCCGGGTCACGGCGGCGTCCACCAGGGCCGGGACGGAGACCTGGGCGCCGAGGTTCACGACCTCGATCTCCTTGTAGTACTCCAGCCCCTTCTCCCCCGCGAACCCCTTGATGTTGAGGATCGCGTCGATCCCGACCGTGTGGGCGTCGGTGCCGATGCACGCGCCGACGACGACCATCGGACGCCGCAGCGTCTCCTTGATCACCGCGTTGGCCTCCTTGGGTGTGAGCAGCGGGAAGTCACGCTCGACGACCTGCACCTTGTCGGTGTCGACGAGATGGTTCACCTGCCCGTAGACCACGAAGAACGTGAAGTCGGCGCCCACGGGCTTGGAGTGGACGACCATCGCCGGCTCCATGCCCATCTTGTTGGCCAGCTGCAGCGCGGCTCCGTCGGCGATCTTGCTGTGCGGGATCGGCAGGGTGAAGGAGACCTGCACCATCCCGTCGCCGGTGGTGTCTCCGTACGGCCTGATCAGGTGCCCATTTTCTGTGGTCATTCGCCACCCTCCAGACTGTGCTCGTCCAAGATCGAGCTCGCGGGGTTGTAGTAGGTCTCGGACTTCTCGGCGACGCCGTCCAGGCCCTTGCCGGCGTCGGCCGGCCGCTTCATCAGTCCGAAGGTGCCGTCGGCGATCGCGTCCAGGAGCCCGTTGGGCTCGTCGATGATCTTGCCGAGGAGGTCGAGGGAGTCGCCCAGGACCTCTCGTGCCCGGTTGGCGATGAACCCGTCGGGAGCCGGATGGAAGTCCTCACCGAGCTTCCCGGCCGAGTCCATGACATAGCGGACGTTCTGCAGGGCCAGGTCGCGGTCGGAGATCCACGGCGTCACGACCGCCTCGGTCATCATCCCCACCAGCAGGATCCCCTGGTCGGTCATCGCGCCGGCGAGGTTGAAGAATCCGTCGAGCAGATAGCCCTTGAAGATGTCGCCGGTCATGTGCCGGGTCGGCGGCATCCACTTCAGCGGGGCGTCCGGGAAGATCGTCTTGGCCAGCAGCGCGTGGGCGAGCTCGAGGCGGAACGAGTCCGGCACATCGGGGTTGATCTCGAAGGCGTGCCCGAGACCCAGCTGCCAGTCCTCGAGGCCGGCCTCCTTGGCGAAGTACTCGTTCAGGAGCTGCGAGGTGGTCACCGTATGCGCCGCCTCGACCGCATCGGCGGTGGTCAGATAGTTGTCCTCGCCGGTGTTGATGATGATCCCCGCCCGCGCGTGGATCTGTCGCGAGAGCCGCTGGTCCACGAACGTACGCACCGGGTTGATGTCGCGGAACAGGATCCCGTACATCGAATCGTTGAGCATCATGTCGAGACGCTCCATGCCCGCCAGCGCTGCGATCTCCGGCATGCACAGGCCGCTGGCGTAGTTGGTGAGCCGGATGTAGCGCCCGAGCTCGCGGCTGGTCTCGTCGAGCGCCGCTCGCATCAGCCGGAAGTTCTCCTGCGTCGCGTACGTCCCCGCGAACCCCTCCCGGGTGGCCCCCTCGGGCACGTAGTCGAGCAGCGACTGGCCGGTCGAGCGGATCACCGCGATGATGTCCGCCCCCTCGCGCGCGGCCGCCTGTGCCTGAGGGATGTCCTCATAGATGTCGCCGGTCGCGACGATCAGGTAGATCCACGGCTTGCGGGGCGCGTCGCCGATCTCGCTGATCATCCGCTCGCGAGCCACCCGGCTGGCGTCCAGCTTCGCGATCCCGGCGCCGACCGCCTCCCGGGCACGCTTCGCGGCCAGATCCGCCTCGGACCCCTCGGGGAGCCGGAAGGTCACCTGCCCGGCCGCGGCGTCCTCGGCGAGGCGTCCGAGGTCGTTGTCGTACGCGGCCAGCGCCTGCCACACCGGCAGCGAGACGCCGTGCTCCAAGCCGATGTCGGCGCGCACCGCGTCGACGAGATGGTTCACCCACGGAGTCCCGTCCGGGTCGGCGCCGCCGAGCCCGGCCAGCCGCAGCGTGGCCCGCTCGACGGCGACCGTGGTGTGCTTCTTGGCCATCTCGACGATCGGGTCGCCGACCTTCGCCGCCAGCGTGCGTGCCTGGGCGATCGTGCGTGGGTCCAGATCGAGTCTCACCGGACACCCTCCTTTTCGAATACAGCCTTCTCGAATACGGTCCTGCGCTCGAAGAGCGTCCGGACGCCGGGGTTGGCACGGAGGAGATCGAGGGCGTACGCCGCATGGCCGGGGACGTAGCCGTTGCCGACGATCATCGTGACATCCGCGGCGAGCCCCTCGGCGCCGAGCGCGGCGGCGGAGAAGGAGGTGGCCATCGAGAAGAAGATGACGGTGCCCCGGTCGGCGGTGGCGAGGATGGCGCCACCCTCGCAGCCGGGTACGTCGACGCAGACGACGGTGACATCAGCGGGACCGCCCGCCTTCGCGACCGCGTCGCGCAGCGCGACCGGGTTGCGGGCATCCGCGACCACGACCTCGTCGGCCAACCCGGCCTCACGAAGGCGCTCCGCCTCGGTCGTGGTCGGGACGATGCCGACGAGATGTCCGGCCCCGGCCTCACGAGCCGCCGCCAGCGAGAGCGACCCCGACTTGCCGCCGCCACCGATCACGGCGACGACGCCGCCGGCGTACTTCTCCGCGACCACCCGGCGCGTCAGCGCCGGTGCGCCGCACACGTCCATCACCGACAGCGCCAGCTCGGGGGCCAGGTCGTCGGGGAGCACGGCGGCGATCGAGCGGCCGAAGAGGATGGCGTAGCCCTGGCACGGCACCTGCTCGGAGTCGCCGGCCCAGCCCGCGAGGCCGTCCTCGATCACCAGCGGGGTCAGCGTCAAGGACACCAGGGTCGCGACCCGGTCCCCGACCGCCAGCCCCAGCGGAGACTCCGGTCCGACCTCCTCGACCACACCGACGAGCATCCCGCCCGAGCCGGTCACCGGGTTCTGCATCTTGCCGCGGTCGGCGACGATCTCGAGCACCTCGCTGCGTACGGCATCCCCGTCGCCGTCGTGCGCGGACTCGAGCTGCCGGAACGAGGCGGCGTCGAGGTTCAGCCGCTCGACGCGGATCCGCACCTCGTCGGGCCACAACGCCGCCCGGGTGTCGAGACCACGGGCAGCCTGCGGCAGCGGCAGCGAACCGGCCTTCGGCTCGTCGAGCACGCGGTGCAGGCCGGTGGGGTCGGAAGTTGTCATCGTCGTACGCCTCCTTGCGTCCAATCTCACGGCGGACCCTACCAGCGCTTGATGGAAGAATTGCGGCCTACGCTTGCAAAGACCGCAGGATCTCCCGCTATGGTGGAGAACATGACGGCAACCATCGAGCCCAACCGCCGAGGCGACGCCCGAGGCGAACAGCGCAGTCGCGACGGACAGCCCTACGCCTACCAGCGCGTGGACCTGGTCGAGCCCGACTGGACCAGGTTCCCGGG